>DASPJL010000077.1:0-8515 GCA_035628645.1 Cytophagales bacterium
TCGATAAAATCACGAAATCATTGTTTTTAACATAATCAGGCTATTTTCTTTGATCCTTCACGGATTCGAACCTTAGTTTTTGCCCTGGTCAATAGTGATATAGTGAGTGTTTCCATATTGGTCTACCTCCCTCTTTTTATATATGCTTATCTTAACATATCCTTTATGGTCTGCAAACTCTTGTAGCTGTTCAAGTTTTATTGATGCAGCTATTACACCATAATTGCCTACCTCTTTAGCACTTCCTTTTACATATATTTTTTGCTTATTATCTGCCATTATTTTTTGATTTTTAGTTTCTGTTTGACAATATTTCGCTTTGTTGTGCTGCGAACTCTAAATAGAAGTTCCACTTTTCGATCGTGTCTGCTGAGCAATGTTCAAATATTGCCCATTCAAGAGTTTCGTAAGTGCCATAAAATAACCAGTAGCATTCTTTGGAAATAGTCCTGGCATTTGTATAACCGGCATTGAAAGCTTCCAATAGTTCCTTTAACAGTTCCATCTTGTCTCCCTCGGTAAGCTGATCAAAGTTTATATTGTTGATCTTTCTTAGCATCGGAGTAAAAACAACTGAATATATTAAAGCATAATCCCTGTCTTGTTGAGTATAGTTAAGTTTAGGTATCATCCCGGAAAGTTTATTTTGAGTTTAAGTCCATCAATAGCGGCATCGTCATACTTGTCAATTGATCCTATTGCTCCTGTCCAAATCCTTAAGAATTGGTCAAAAGAACGTATCTCATAGTAGCAGCCTAATGCGCCTGTTACCCGGTCTCTAAACTTCTCCTGTTTAGGTCTTAACTTGTCGGACCCTTGCTTTACCTCAAAGCCAAAGAAACGTCCCTGGTAAACCGCAATGATATCAGAAACCCCAAGGGTAGATCCTGAATGAATGTGTTTACCTAGT
The DNA here is from genome assembly GCA_035628645.1 of Cytophagales bacterium. Classification (GTDB taxonomy): domain Bacteria; phylum Bacteroidota; class Bacteroidia; order Cytophagales; family Cyclobacteriaceae; genus DASPJL01. The sequence continues at coordinate 911 of DASPJL010000077.1, forward strand.
GCCTCAGAATAGGTTCCTCCTGTATTTACCCGGAAGGCATATGCATGAGCGACATTGTTAATATACTCTATTATCTGCTTTGTCAGGCTGTTTGTAGCTGTCTTAGGCTTTCTTTTAATTGGCGCCGGTGGTGTTGCCCCTCCTAAGAAGTCGTAAGCTTTAATGGTTTTCTTTCTCATTAGTCTTTAGGTTTTAAGTATGTGTTAAATCGTTTAAGTAGGGTGTCGACCTCTTGCAACTTCTCCGGCCAATATTCAAGGGTAGCAGGATTAGCACTTATCTTTTCTTGAATCCTTTTTGACTCAATTGTCAATGATTCCCAGATCAACTTTTGTTCTGAAAATGTTAGTTCTACTTTTCTAGCATTCATATATATTATTATTTTATGGAACTATGGAGACTATAGAGAATAATGGAACTAATGGAACTAATGGAACTAATAAGAGAAGCTTTAGTTCCCTTTTTTATGAATAGTTCCCATAGTTCCATGTTTTCCATAGTTCTAATAATTCCTTTTTATTTTATTTAATGATTTTCTATATTCTTGTACCCTTGAGATTGTCTGTCTGCTTACTCCGGTTAATTCTACAATTTCATCATATTTCTTTCCCTCATTCAAAAGGTCTGTTATTTCGTCCGTTTTTTCATGGGGTGGCTTTTTGTTTATAAAATCATCCTCATTAATACCGCTTTCCAATAGCTTATAGTAAAGCCCGCCGGTATAATCATCTGTAATCCTGATTAGCTTATCATGGTCACCGTTTGCTGTAAATCTTGTTTTATCAAGTATTAAAAGTCTTTCCGGGGCTTTATTGTCTGTGGCATACCGGAGAAAAAATTGATAATCCATGAAATCCCTTACCGCTGAAGGTCCAAATGCAAGATCTCCGCTTGTCTTTTGGTTCTTTAAGCCCTTATTTGTGTGATTAATAGTAAGCGTAGTTATTTTATACTTTTCACGCCACGAGTCTAAAATGTCAAAATATAGGTCTGCATTAAGGTTATCAAATTTTGTGTTTTTTTCTCTGTACAGCTTAGATGCGCACGCTTTAAAGGAATCTATTATTATAAATTTTATATTATTGTCAGCAATCAGCTCTTCAACATCCTCAATTGTAAATTTTATCTTTCCTTTAAAAGTCACAATGAACAACTCTTTAACCTTTGGAAGGTCTGTTGCCTTATAATATTTGTTTATTGGCTCAATTAAGACCTTAAACATTGGCTCTGTAATCTCATAATTAAGATAAAGCACATTACCGTCAGTATTTAAAAGACATCCTAAAAACTCGTTATAACCATATTGGATGCAAAAGGCTAAACTAAGGGCGAGCCTTGACTTTCCAGTTCCTCCTTCAGCTGTTAGAAAGTTGTTTCCATTTTTTACAATAAAATCCTGCCAAAGGAATTCCAGTTTAAAGTTTTTGTGCTTCTCTAAAAGATCATCTGAAGAAATGATAGAATTTTTAATTGTAGTGGTTGCGTTTGAATCGCTACCAGATTCTTTATTTTTATCCGGTTTTATCTCTGGTTTCAACCCGTCTATTATTGCATCCGCTAAATCAAACCCATCCTGACGGTCAGGGAATAGGTCTACAATTATTAGCTCAATTCCATAGTCTTTGCAGTTCTTAATCAGATTGCTTTCCCTGCCCGCTTTATCTGCATCTGGAATATAAAAAACCTTTTTACCCTTTAGGTCCTGAATCTTTTCTAAAGTTCCTCCATTGCTTGATCCAAGAGCTACGAAATCCTTGTCCGGGTATGCATGACTAGCTATTATCTGGGTTTTTTCGCTTTCAACAACATAAACTTCATTCTCTTTTACTAGATGTATTCCATAAAGAGCAGTTTTATACTTGCCATTATTTGAGGAAGATATCGTATGTCCTTAGTTCTTCTACCGTTTTCATTATAAAGAACCGATTTAATATTAATTGGCCTTCCTGCTACGTCCCTATAAATGAAGCACGTTCTGTCGTCGTCATCAATATCGGTTCCCATTCCATGTTTTTCTAAATGAGCAAGAGGAATTCCGCTTTTCTGAAGAAAGCCATGTAGCCTGGACGAAGAGTTATTTCCTGTTCTAAGAACTAAATTATTTTTAGGGTATAATATTTTTCCTTCCTCTATAGCTGGGTTACTATAAAAATCCTGTTTGACTGCAGGCTTGTTGTGGTAGCCACAATTATTTACTCTTTCACATTTACCAAATTCTCTTGGTTGACCTTTGTAATGTCTAAATTCTCCATTGTAACCACAGGCTGGACATTTACCTTTTTTAGCAGGATGTTCTTCAAAAGCGAATGCATAGCCGTTATTTATCTCCATGTCTCCCCGCAACTAGTTAAGCTGTTTGTCTTTCAGACATTGCCTTAAGCAAATCTTCTATCAAGAAGTAAGGTTTCTTTTTGATGTATCGCGGGACAATAATTTTTTCAGAAATTAAATCGTATACAAAAGAGCGCGAGCAATCTAGGGCCTTGACAGTTTGTTCAAAAGAAAGAAAAGGAACGTTTGCGGGTACTTCTGTTTTTAACTTTTCCATTGTTTTGTTTGTTGCTACACAAAATTGTAACAATGGAGGGTGTCAAATAATCGGCTTACTCGTTTTCCGAGTAAAATGAGTAAGATTTATTTTAGAGCCCTTTCCAGTTTTCTTTTCAGCTCGTCTTTAGGGTCTCCGGCGGTTTTCATTCCGTTTGCCCTATCTTTATCGGCATGATATAAACCAAAAAAATCTAAGGCGGAATTCCTTATTTTAGGGGTTAGTTCAAAAAATTTGAGCGAAAAGTCCTCCCTTCTTTTTACTAACTCTCTAAGAAATGCTTCTATTTCACTTGGCTTATCTTTAACCCATAAGAATTTTCCATTTTGTTCATGGATAAACTCGGATCTTACCAATCCGGTAATTAATTTCTTAAACGCTGTGTCGTCAAAATAGGAAATAAACTCAGGAAATGTTTTTTTGACAGAAGACGGTTTAATTACTGTTGTTGGTCTTTCAATCCACCCTATTCCCTCCATTGCTTTTAAAACTTTTCCCCATCCATGCCTCTGGTCTAGGTTTTCAAACCGTCGTTGTCTTTTTATTGGATCCTGGACTGAAGAAAATATTGAAAGAAGGTTTTGTTTCCCTTCCTTTGCGGCTATAACAAACATTTCCTTCGAAAGACGACCATTGGAAGTTTGAACAAAAATCGGCAATTGAGCTTTTATTTCTTCATAGCTTTTAAGGCGAAGTTTATTGAGCAATGAGGAGTGTTCCCCTTTTATATTTCTAATCAAAAAATCGGTATCTTTCTCCATGTATTATGTATTCTAAGCAAGTACAATTTACAAAAATTTAGGGAGGTTTCGAGCCTCCCTTTTTAATTAATCATATCTCAAAGAAACTTTGTTTTCTTTATTCCTCCGGTAGTTATAAATATTTTCAATCAAAAGTTTATAAGCCTCAACATTAGTACAATCAACAAGGGCCTTTGGATTAAGTTCTACTTTCTTAATCATTTCCTTGTGATTGTAGTTCTTATGCTCAAAAATTCCAAGCATGCAGGAAACAAAAGTACCCCGGTTGTAGCCAGGGTAATAAGGTTTAAAATCCATAAGTTTTAAAGCTATATCGTAAGACTTTTCAAGGTCTGGAACATGAAGATTCCCTTCCTCAAAATCTCTTAGTGAGGCTTTCTGATCACCTACTTTCCCAGTTCTTCCATTGCTCCGTAGTTGGGTTAAGATCCTTTCAGTAACCATAATTCCAAAATCCGGGAAGTCGTTCATGAATTCCTTGAACTTTTGGTAAGGATCTAAGCCCATATCGCAATACATTTTAAGGAAGTCTATCTTCTTCCATTCCTTCTGATTGGTATTATATATCTGAACCTCTTTTAAGCTATAACCAGGGACAACAATAAAATAGATAGGAACACCGGTTACTTTAGAGGCATCCAATCTATGCTGCCCGTCTATCACCTCATACTTTTCATTAACAATTAAAACGGATATCAGGTGTTTGTTTTGGAATGATTGAACAAGCCTTTTAACATGAAGAAAGTTAACGGACCTGTTTCCGGTTAATGGCCTAAACATCCCGTAATTACTCGTCTTATATACTGAATAAGTAGTTTTAGTTGGTGTGTTCATGATTGTTAGTTTTAAGTGAATTTCATGACCTAAACTCTCTTGTCATTGTTTCTATTTCTTTCAAAATTCGCTTTGCACGAAAATATTTAAATATAAAATAGGCATTTGTACTAATGAGGATACATATAATTGAGAATGTAATTTCCATTTTTTGTTAGTTTTAAGAGTTTATAATTTTTTGAGCTTCAGCTTCTAGAGTTTCAAGCGGTGTTTTCTTGCGGAAGTCAAACAGCTTTCTTAATGCTTGTTTCTTTTCATCTTTTCTTTTTTTTGTTTGCTCCATTTCCATGTGATAATCTACTCCTAGCCTAATTCTTTCCCCAAGTTCTTTTGATTCATCTATTATATTATGATACAAGATTCTATCTTCAAGTGCCACTACAGCTTTTTCAGAATCATAAAGCAGTAAATCCTTTCTTAATCGATAATGAATTCTTTTCATTGCATTATCTTTTAATTCAAGTCTATGTTTTTCTTTCCTGAGGTCCTTTACCTGGCTTCTTAATCCTTGAATAAGTGCCGGGGCCTTTAATGCGGATATTTTTTGTATGTTCATAGTTTTATGGTTTTAAGCAGCCTTAATTTTTGATTGAATGTTAATTTTTTGGATTTGCTTCATCGCTGTCAGCAAGTAGTGGAAGGTATGGCACATGTCTCCTATATATTCTGAAGGATAAGGAGATTTGGCATCAGCATTTAATTGCACAAGATAATATTGTGCGTCTTCCAGGTCCTCGATATAGATATCAAGGTCTTTTGCTTGCAGCACTCCCGATAGCACACTGAGGATATTCTTTTTCTCTGGCTCGATTTCTGTGTTTTTCAAAGCTTCTAATAATTGGCGATCTTCAAAAGTGATTTTTCTCATGTTGTTTAATATTTAAAATGTTTAGACAAAACTCTTCCGTCTCACTATTTTGTGAGTTTTTTAAATACAATCCTTGGTTATAATGCCGTTTTCGTCGGCATTATAACCAAGACCGTTTTTCCGGTTTAGCTTACTTTCATTATTGATTGTTCTATAGCAAGAAGATGCTTCCTTTTCTTCTCTGGCCGGATCTCATAATAATGTTTCAAAGTTTTCTCATCATTACCGGTAATAGCCGCAAGTGTTTCTATTGGCATATCATTATCCACAGCAAGCATGCAGAAAGTCTTTTTAGCACTATGAGAGCTAAGAAGGTCATACTTTTTAAAGACCACGTCTGGGGCTCTTTCCTTGCCTCTCCATTGAGGAATAATTATTGACTCATTAAAACCGACCTCTTTAAAAAGATCCTTTAAATACTCATTCATTTTTTGATTGGATATTTTAGGGAGATCTCCATTGTATTTTTTCAAAATTTCCTTCGCAAAAAGAAACAGAGGAATTTCGACCGTTTTATTGTTCTTGAGATTGGTAATCGTGATAAGATCTTTCTGGATATGGTAATTAGTTATTGCCTGGCCGTCGCTATATCTTAATCCAGTGCAGCAAGAGAAACAAAACAAATCTCTTACCCGTTCAAGCCTTGTATTACCTTTTAAATCGTAGTTGTAAAGCTTTAACAGCTCATCTGCTTCCAGGAATATCTTCTTTTGGTTTACCGTATTATCCTTGTTTAAATTAACATCTTTTGCTGTTTTCTTTTTACCCTCAATTATCCAGGTAGCAAAGCGTTTTATTCTCTTGATATGATTATTTGCAGTAACAGGGCTTTGCTTCTTTTCCTTGATCAAGTACTTATTGAAGCCATTAATAAAATCAAAAGTTAGAACTGAAGAATCTGCTTCCGGTTTCTTAATTGCCTTAATATAGCTTTCGATATGATTTTTAGTAACTGTAAAATGTTTCTTTGAAGAGGCGCGTACGTCAACTTCATTTTCTACAAATTCATCATACAAAGCAATGATCTTCTTTTTACTTGGTTCCGGATCATCTGGACCGGCGCCAGGTTTAAACAGCGCTCTTACTCTTTCAATGGTTGGATCTATTCCTTTATTAATTAATTGCGTTTGCACGGCCTGTTTGATCGTGCTCTCTTTAATGGCAATGGTATTATTATCTGTTAGATCCTGATTCTTTAAAGTTTCGACAAGCAGCTCATTTGCTTTAATCTTTTTAACCGACCGGACCCTATTTATAAAAGGAGGTTTAGGGGAAAAATATTCTAACTCTACTTTAACTGTAGTGTTAAATAAGGTAGTTCTTTCATTATGTCCATATTGAACATAAACAGGAGACTGTCCTATTTTATTTTTATTCTGCTTCCTCCAAACTACTTTATATGTTGCCATTTTCTTGATCTAAAAACCTGAACAATATTAAAAGGTAGTCGAGTATTTGTCAAGTGTTTGGGTGCTTATTGAAGTATTTTGGATGTATTATATTTTTGTAACTAGTTGACAATTAGTACACTGTTGTACGCTGTTGTATTTAGGTTCGAATCCCAGCGGGTTCACAGACAACAAGTCAAAAAGTACCAAAACCGCTTAAATTAAATATTTAAGCGGTTTTTTTATTTCATATTTAACAATAAATTTTAAGTAGTTGGTTTCTAATATACTTTTGGGATCAAGCGGAATTTCGGATCAAGTACCAACAGGATAAGCCAACATTTCCTCCATAAGTAAAGCGACAGTCCTACTTTCTAAATTTATTTATTATTTTTGCTAAAACGATTTTTAATTGCAATAGGCTTTTAATTGGCCGATCTATGGCGCTATCCCGACATATTATTGGAACCCTATCTATGAATTGGATCAGAAAATATAGTTATTAATATAAAAATGAAAATGAATTTAAAAACAGCAGAAAATAATATCAACATATTATTCTCACTTAAGAAAATTGCTCTAGGTGTGTGTTTACTTGTTATAATGAATGGCTGCAAGCGCATAAATACCGGAACTGCTTCCTCTTCAAATGATCATCCGGAGGCAAACCTGAACTGGAAACTTGGCGCCCAGGCGTATACTTTTAATCATTTCACCTTTGCAGAGGCAATTCAGAAAATCGATAGCTGCAACCTTCGATATGTAGAGGCATATCCGGGACAGCGTATTGGCGGCGGTATTGAAGGAACCATGGGGCCAGATATGGGTGAGGTCGCTAGAAAAGCGGTTCTGGATTTACTCAAGGCTAAAAATGTAAAGTTGGTCGCCTTCGGCGTAACTGGCGCAGACAATGAGGGGGATTGGGTAAAATTATTTGAGTATTGTAAAGATATGGGCGTTCAAACCATAACCTCTGAGCCTAATGAAAAAGACATACCGCTCTTGTCCAAACTGGCGGATAAATACCAGATTAACGTAGCCATCCACAATCATCCCGATCCATCCCATTACTGGAACCCTGATGTTATTTTAAACGCAATCAGTGGACAAAGCAAAAGGATCGGAGCATGTGCAGACATCGGTCACTGGAGCCGTTCGGGGCTTGACCCTGTGGAATGTCTCAAAAAGTTGGAAGGCCATGTCTTG
>DASPJL010000078.1:0-3990 GCA_035628645.1 Cytophagales bacterium
AATAGCATAAGTACCAATCATCTTGTAGATATCGAGTGGGATTCAATATCGAATTGTCTGTGGATCGCTACCTGGGGAAAAGGTCTGGATCAATTAAATCCGGAAACTGGCAAATTCAAACATTACCGGCACAGTCTCAATGATCGAACCAGCATAGCTGGCGATAATCTTTGGAGTCTTAATTTGAATAAAGAGGGTACATTAATCATCGGAAGTATTGGCAATGGGTTTAGCATTTACGATAGAGAAAAGGATAGTTTTATTAATTACAATGCTGAAGATGGGCTAGCGGAACAAAATATTGTTTCTATTTTATATGACAATGAAGGTATCCTTTGGCTTGGTAGCTGGGGCAATGGCGTGGAGAGGGTCAATCTTTCCGAAGATGGCCGGGCCATATTCGATAGTTTAAAAGGAAATCAGCTTAAATCCGTTTTTGATATAATTGAAGATAAGGAGGGCATTATTTGGTTTTCCGGAAGTACGGGCTTTACCAGCTATGATAAAAAGACAGGAAAATTTACCCGTTATACTACAGAAGATGGGCTACCAGGAAGTATGGTAGATGGAGCTCTGCAAGACAATAATGGATTTTTTTGGCTCTCTACCAACAAAGGAATTGTCAGATTTGATCCTAAGGAAAAAATCTTTCAAACTTTTACAGAAAATGATGGACTGCCAACCAATCAGTTCGAAGCAAATTTATTAGAGTCAGCAGATGGGAAAATGTATTTTAGCAGTGGTGAGGGATTTGTTGTTTTCCATCCAGACAGCATCAAAAATAATCCTGTCATTCCTCCGGTAATTTTAACCAATTTTCAAATTTTCAATAAACCAGTAACCATCAGACCCGATACACCTCTGAAGCAGCAAATAAGCATAACCAAAGAAATTACCCTCTCTTACCTGCAATCCGTCTTTTCATTTGAGTTTACGGCATTGAATTACAGCTTCCCTGAAAAGAATCAATATGCCTATAAAATGGAGGGCTTTGAAGAGGAATGGAATCTTACAGAAAAACGGTCAGCAACGTACACTAACTTAAATCCAGGCACTTATACTTTTAGAGTAAAGGCTTCAAACAATGATGGCATATGGAATAACGAAGGCATCGCTTTAAAAATTCACATTTTACCACCTTGGTGGAAAACATGGTGGTTTACGATGCTTGTAACTTGTCTTTCCGTAGGTATTATTGTTACCTATTACTATTATCTAAAGCAACAAAATAAAAAATTAGAAAAAACCGTAACTGATAGAACAAAAGAATTAACAATTGCCAACAATCAAATCAATGACAAAAACAAAGAACTGGTGCTTACCCAGGAAGAAATAAATGCGCAAAATGAAGAACTACAGGCCGCCAATAATGAGCTGGTACAAAACCAGGAAGAAATAGCTTCCCAAAGAGATCAGCTTTCAAGGCAAAATCAAGAATTATTAAAAGCTCATAAAATAATTGAAGAACAAAACCGGGAAATTACTTTGCACAATCAGACATTAGATCTGGAAGTAAAGGAAAGAACAAAGGAATTATTGGAATATAATCAGCAACTGGAACAATTTGCCTTTATTGCCGGTCATAACTTAAGGGCGCCGGTGGCCCGGATTCTCGGACTTGGCGGATTGCTCAAGTTGGAAGGAATAAAACCTGAAGAGGAAAAAATGATTGTCGGTAAGATGGTACTCACCACGGAAGAGCTGGACCAGGTGGTGAAAGACATCAATACAATTTTAGAAGTTAAAAAATCCGGCATTCCCGAAGCCAGCGAAATAGATCTTAGTAAACAGTTAGAAATAATAAAAGCAAACCTTGAGGAAGATATTAATTATACTGAAGCCAAAATAATTTCCGATTTCTCAATGGTGAATATTATTTATTCCGTGAAGCCTTATATCGATAGCATTTTGTTTAACCTGATCCATAATGCCATTAAATACAGAAATCCGGAAAAGTCACCTGTAATAAGGGTAAAAACAGAGATTTATCAGGATTATATTTGTCTGACCGTGAGTGACAATGGTTTAGGAATTAATCTTGAAAATCATAAAAAGAATATTTTCACTTTATACAAACGATTTCACACCCATGTAGAAGGTAAGGGCATGGGATTGTATTTGGTAAAAACGCAGGTATTATCATTAGGCGGAAATATAGAAGTAGACAGCAAAGTTAATATTGGCACTACGTTCAAAGTATTTTTCAAAAGCCAGGATGGTGCAAAATAAAAAAATTAGAGTATTAAAATTCAAATTAATTTCCAACACTTTGAATAAATGGAAACGATTTTAGACGCTCCTCGGAAATTCGGAACTCCGATAACACAATTTATCCAAGTTTTATAAGAAGACTGAGTGCATTTTTGATAGATACATTTTTAATATTTCTAATTGAATTGATTATCCTTGTGCTATTTGAAATAGAATTACTGCAACTTCAATTATTCACTATTTTAATAGCATGGATTTATTACGCCGTGATGGAAAGTTCAGATGAGAAAGCGTCCGTCGGTAAGAAACTTTTGGCTATTCAAGTAACAGATTTGAAAGGAAATAAGCTTTCCTTGGCAAAAGCGACCATACGATATATTTCAAAATACGCTTCTTTTTGCACATTACTTATTGGGTTTTTAATGGCTGCTTTTACTCCCAGAAAACAGGCATTACACGATATTATATCCGGAAGCCTAGTTGTAAATCAGATCAACTCAAATAATGTAGGGTTTGATCCAAAAATCAATTATTAGGTAACAAAATTTCCTTTGCCTGATGTCCTCAAAAAAACAAGCCTCATTTAAAAAAACCACCGTCTTTTAAAAGCTCTGATCTGAAGCTTCTTTTTCTCAACATTTTTAAAAATAGTCTTTATTTCCCTGGCACTTATGGACTTTTCCATCAATCCGGTAAGGATCTTATCAAGTTCCATATGATACTCCTGAAATAACCTATGGAGTTTATCATTATTGACTGTATTATTACTATTTCCTATCTCCATAAGTTTATAATTTGGGTGTATGGTTTAATCCTGAAAAAAGGCGACTTGTAACCGACTTTTAATCCTTCTTCCCATGATAAATTATAACCCGCTGAGTTGCTATTGTTTCCTTAATTTATTTTTTCCTTTTAAGGTTCTTTTACTCGTTTCTTTAAAACACCATTGAACCAAACTTTCATAATGAAGGTGCTGCTTCCAGTATCTGATTTTTTGAAGATCAATCTCATCCCCTTCCGGCCAATCACTTCCCTTCTCTACCTGTTTTTGTAAACAGTCCATAAACAATCTAAAATTATTCCTTTTTTCAGATTGAAAACATCGAATTAGATTACACAAATCTTTATAGGAAAGGCAATCATAGCATTCTTCTTCCTTTATACCTACAACTTTGTCGTAAGATTCTTTGAAGCTTGAGATCATAGACATAGAATTTTTATTTTTTATGATCCGATTTGTAATAAGTAACCTTTCAAAGTCCATCTTTTTAATACATTTCGATATTCTAAGATTGTAGTTGTATTTTGACGTCCCTCTTTCGAAGTTTTGGTGTGCTTCCTTATTAGCGTCGCTGGCAAGGACGGTGAGTTTTAAAAAATAAGGGATCAAGCGGAAAAGTTGGCGGAATGCATTTCTCAGCTTAAATATTGAATAGTTTGAATAGAAAAAGCTCGGTTCACACCTTAAAATAATACCTATTATACCTACATTGGAGGAAGACTGCACCTGCAAAGTCCTAGGAAAGTAGTTTAAAAATTAGACTAATACAAAAACCTTATTTTTGTCGGAAAAAAATTGAAAGCTCTGGTAGTCCATCAGTTTGTCGATTATTCCAATTACCCCAACTTTTCCGATAGATCCTATCAATGTTTTGAAAGAAAATTAAAAACCCTCAAAGAATCTCTGAGGGTTTTTAAATGATTATTGAAAGAAAGCTGTAGAGGAAGGGTTCGAACCTTCACGGGGCAGTTAGTTTTGATTGCTCAAAATTTATCCTG
>DASPJL010000079.1:0-18940 GCA_035628645.1 Cytophagales bacterium
TATTGAGCCTTTAGAAAACAATAAATCAAAACTGACTTATCTGATGTGGTCGGAGCCGGGCAAATTTGTAATACCTCAGTCCATCATCACCCCAATTGTAGTCAACAGCATTCACGCTACAATGAAAAGCATGAAAGAAATTCTCAAAAAGGACAAGTATAAAAATGCGGATATGTCTTATTTAAAATGACGAAATTAATATCTTTTGGACATACAAAAAAGTATGTTTCCGTTCTGCTGAATTTATTTCAGCATCTTAAGCATCTATTAACAAATACCTTAAGATCCCAAAATAAATTCGGGAACGTTTTAGTCCCCGAATTTACATTAAGATAAAAATGACGGATAAAATAGTCCGGATAATTTTCCGCTTCAGCCCGCTTATTCGCCCCAAAGTAACTTAGCTCCACCGAGGAAAATAAAAATCCAGACCAGGCCTTTTATCAGAAAAAACAGAAATCCGGCTATTCCCATTTTCTTCAAATAGCCCTTTATCCTATCAGATTTTTTATCCATGCTCAAAAATAAAAGTTCTTTAGAAATTGGAGGGAAGTAGATAGTATTTTTTATTTAACGGCTTTTTAGGCTTTTTAATTATTATTTAAGAAACCAATAAAGAAACCTTTTTTCTTTTCATACACATCTCCATTACATAATCCCTATAAACCGGTTCGGTACAACACCGACTTCATTGTTCCTGCTATGCACGCAACAAAGTCTTAGCTATTTTGGGTAGTTTTTCCTTCAGTTGTGTTTCTACATGTTCTGCTGTCCACCACCTAATTCATTAATTTTCGTTTCTATTTGTTTGTTGTAATCTTCTATTTGTCCTTTATACTGGTCAGTGTCCTCATCAATTGCTTTGTAAAGTAGTTGATAGCTTTTAATTCTTAACTCACAATATTCTATAAGCAGTCGGTTTTTGGTTCTTATTTCAAGAGGTAAATCCAACTCCTTAAAACTGTCTATGAGCTTGATGTTTTCATTCCAGTAATAAATTCCTCTGTCTTTGATGCCATAAAGTAATTTGTCTTTCGGAGTTCCTTCTGGCAAATTGTATACTTCAAGTGCCATTGCTTCCATAGATACAAACTCTTTTATTTTAGAGTCATAAAATCCAATGTCGTTTGGGATTTTTTTGTAAGCAATAAAAGAAGTTGAAAGAATTAAAACTGCAAGTATTCCGATAGTTCCATATTTTAAGTTTGATGCATCAGGTTTCTTTAAACTTGGAATTAAAGCATAGCCAAAAACAAGTCCACTCACCAAACCTCCGATGTGTGCAGCATTGTCAATACCACTATTTGGTTTTAGGCCGTTTAGAACATTGTAACCAACAAAAACCGCAATACTTGTCAGCATTGCTTTTCGTGCGGATTTCTCAATAAGGTTTGTTGTGAGCATTGCAAGGAAAACACCGTACATACCAAAGATTGCTCCCGATGCACCTGCACTAATTGTTAAGTCGTGCCACCATAAACTTGCAATACTTGCTGTTAGCCCTGTTAATAGATAAGCGGATAAAAATCTTGTCTTTCCTAAATGTGGTTCTAACAGCGAACCGATGTATAGAAGGGCATACACATTCATTAGCAAATGAAATATGCCGATATGTAAAAAACAGCTTGTAATTAAGCGCCACGGCTCTCCTTCTAACGTTACTGGTCGAAAATTTGCGCCCCACTTTAATAAACTTGCGTTGTCTGGAAGAAAAAAACTAACGCCTGCAATTACCATTAAAATAAAAATGGCAATATTCAGATTAATTAAAATTGAAGTTATGAAATAACCTTGTGTCGGTTTGAAGATTGCAAAAATACTTGCGATTTTTTCTTTGGTTGTCGATGGTGGTTGATTTAAAACGTCTTGCTCATTAGAAACCAGGTTTGATTTTAGATCATCATATTTTTGAACAAGTTCTTCAGGTGTGAATGATTTTTTTAACTCGCCAATTGTCGCAACTAAATTTTCAATATTTTCTTTGTTCTTTCCCCAATCCATCATTTGACTGCCTGTGCATTCACTTTTCAAATTTGCATTGCCGTCTTCAATTTTCACTTTTACTTCTTCACTCCAGGAACTCATAGAAAATTTAGTGAAAGCAATGAAACCCATTTCACTTGTATAGCCAACATTCCAGTCAAGTTTTTTTGCAGCTTCAATTGCAATGACAAGAAATTGTTCTGTCGTTAAGTTCTCAAGAGGTAGGTCTTGAATATGTTTGGGGGAAAGTCCGAATGCCATATTTCTATTATTTTTCTGTTAATTGTTGGTCGTCCTAAAATTGGTGCTAACGTTTAGATATGAACTGTACCGGTTAAACCGCGGTTCTTTATTCTTTTGAGCTAAAGAAATAAATTGAAGTAAACTTCATTGAGGGGGAATAGGGATAGTTTATATCTTTTTGTTATGTAGCCTTTTTTTAATCTTCAATCATATGTGTTGATAAACTATAGTGAGTGTACAGCCCATTTTCTGTTCAAATTCCTTAATAAAATCTGTATTAAATTCCGGCCAATTCCAGAAGGTAAAGCCCAGGTTACTAAAACCCCATTCCGGGCTGAAATGGAACTTATTTATCTCACTTTCAACGTCACAATTTGTACATTTTATGTTGTCGCTACCACCTGAATCCCAAGAATTTAAATCCCAGTCCTTAACAGCAATATTTACTCCACAAATTGGGCAAATTAACTCCTCAATTCCATTTTCTCCGGTGTCAAATACTTGTCGTTCCGTAATAATTTCAACTCCGTTTGTTCTTAAATTAAAAGGCAAATCATTTGGAAATAGACATACTTTTTTAGCTCCGTCTGAAATGGAAAATCCCTTTTGAGAACTTAAAATACAGTCAGATAGAAAAGGTTTTATAATGTCTTTTGATACAAGCCACTCGAAAATTTCATTTGCTTTCTCTTGGGGATTAGGGAAAATGGATTGTTTCGGGACGAAAGAAATACTGTAATCGCTCATGAATATAAGTCAACTTATCATTCTTCTTTTCTAAGGTTACACATAACTTATTTATTGACGCATTCAATTATATATAGGCAACCAACAACCATTCCGCTAAATATAATTATTCATTTTCACCCAAGGTATTTACAAAAAAAGTTAAATACAAGACAAAAATTAACGGGTTAATATTACTTTTTAAAGCATTCCAGGATGAAGAGCCAATGATTGCCGCAATACAAAAGAGAAATGCCATGTTGAAAAGAATATGTAGGATTTAAGACCGGCAGCTTCGGCATTTTTTAACTTATTTTATATAAAAGCCAGATCAGCCTCTTATCAAAATAAGTTAAGTTGAGGCTGTTTTTATAAAAAAACGTTTCACAGGTGGAAAAATATATTGAATCCGAAGGATTCCTATGTTTATAGCAAAAAATGATTTTGTTACCATTCGCCCCCATTCGGGGTCCCACTTCTGCTAAACATTAATTTGCTTTAATCCCCTCAGGATTATCAAAATATGTTTCTCAGGTGAATAGAGGTTGGAGAATTGCTAGAAAAGTTTTAACCCTTCCAGCTTGATTATCTTGTCAACAATTAATTTTATCTTTAAGTCATTTATAAATTAAAACCATAATTCATTAATTCCTTATAACATGCCTGACCTAGCCACAATTCCCTATGAGGTTTTTTCTCACCCTGTACTTCCATGTATAGTTATGAAATGGAAAGGATATCCATCAAGCGACGCATTCAGGGAGGGGACAGAAAAAATGCTGGAGCTTCTGAAGCAACAAAACTTCAATAAAGTAATAGCCGATGTAAAGGAATTGAAATTGATTACCTCTGACGATCAGGAGTGGGTCCTCCATACTTTCCTTCCAAAAGCATTAAAAGAGGGCTTCCGAGTAATGGCTTTTATCAATTCGGATGATTATTATGCCCGGAATGTAATAGAAAACATGGCTTACAAAATCAATCTTGAAAACATGGATTTTGGCTTTTTTGATACCTATGAAGCAGCAGAAAAATGGATACAAGACACGGAATACCATCAACCTGGCTTTGAGATAGCTTTTAATAGTGAAATCCCATGTGTAGAACTGAAATGGCATGGAAGTATAGGAGGAAAAGAATTCAAAATAGGGCTGGAAGCAATGGTGGCATTGATAGCCGAGAAAAAATGCTCAAACGCCGTCATTAACCTGGAAATGGTGCCTTATTCGGTAGACCTGGAAACACATAAATGGATCAAAGAAAACTTTTTACCGGAGGCAATATCCAGGGGATTCAAAAAAGCAGCCTTTATAAATCCCGGCATTTACAATTCTTTATCCATATATACTATCGCTTCGGGTTTCCCGTCGGACAGTCTGCAAGTCGAAATTTTTGAGGACCTTGAAAGTGCAAAGAAATGGCTTTTAAACAAGGTAAATGTTGAATGATGCTTTTCTTTTATTTTTTTACTGAATAAGGGGGATTGCATGGAGGGTATATTAAAAAAGTAAGGACAACAAGATTCTATTGTTTTTATTAGAGAAGAAAATAGAAATATAATAATGTTTTGCAGATATTTATTATAGAATCTTCTTCTGACACTGGCAAATTATTTGTAATTTCAACTTCTTAAGTTTGGGAAATAGTATAAGTAGTTTCTTTATTATTTCCTCACAATTTACTACCCTCCTTTCAGCGACATTATAGTGACTTTATAGCGACCTTATAGCGATATCTCTTCAGTTGTCCTTCGATGTTCCTTTGGTCATCCTCCGGTGTTATACCGTATGTTCCACCAAGTATTACTTATTGTGGCGTTGATTAGTTCTCTGATCTCAAAAAAGAAATCAAAATCTTTAGCAACAACCACAAATTGACGCCTTGGAAAATCATTCACCAGTATCTGAAAAAGGTCTCGGCGTTTTTATAGAATATCTTGTCCTTTTGTTTTTTGGTTAGATAGTCAAGATTATTAATTGAATTGATCATTACATCAATTTTACCATTGTCAGAGCCAAACATAATTCTGTCCTCCAGACCGTTTTCAATGAGTTGTTTCATCACTTTTGAAAATTCGGCAGGCTGTAGAATGTGAGGATTGTTGATTGCAGAAATATCAGTATATAATCCGGGATATTTTTTCATCATTTCAATCGTTTCCAGAAGGTAAGGTACTCCTGAATGCATGATCCATACTTTCATCTTTGGAAATCGGATCATTAATTCATTCATGAGCTTCGGGTTTCCCATTTCTTCACTAAAGTTTGGACAACCATGGTCAGGCCCTGCTGAGCCCGTATGAATCCCGACCGGAAGCTGATACTTCTCAGCAAGATGATAATAGGGAAACAGCAGACTATCAGAAGAGGAAACCCCATGGTATTGCGACAACACTTCTCCTATAAAGTGTATCCGTTTCTTGATAATTTGTTCTTCAACCCATTCAATTGCCGGCCACTCTTGATTATTACTAAAACAGGTTTGCAAGCTATAGGGCACCTTGCCATTTGGACAGGGAACCATTAACCCGGAAAGTACTTTCAATGAATCACTATTGTTGTACCGTTGCTGCAAGTCCCATGAAGTGCTAACCGCTATTTTGTATACTCCTGCTTTTTGCAGCTCATCAAGTTGTTCTGATGGATTAGAACTTCCATGTAAGTGAACGTCGAATACTTTTTGTTGCTCATTTGAAGTTATGCCTGCACCTGCAGCCACAAACATTAACAGTACAAAATACTTTAGCATGAGTGGTTTAATTAAGAATATTCTACATTAAGAAAGGAATATTTTAAACTTCCTGAATATAGCGAAAGTTTATTCAAAAGCTCATCACCTAATTCATATAAATCAGTTCGAGATAAAGATGCTGAAATAAATTCAGCAGGACGAACTAAAAGTTTGGTTACCAAAATTGACTCGTTCCTGCCATTCAAAAAATTCCAATGATTCCATCCATTCCATAAAATTCCGGTCCAGACAAAAGCAAGCCAGGCATGAATACCTGGCTTTCATATTCTTAAAAAAATTATTCTTTCACAAACCTGAACACCCTGCTATTTTTGCCTTCTGTCTTAAGCAAATAGGTACCGGGTTTCAGAGACTTTATGTTGATTACAGGTTGATTCGGCGATATTTTTGTTCTGTTTAGGATCGGCTTTCCTGAAAGATCATAAATCCCCGCTTCGGCATTTCCTTCTATTCCGGTTATAATCAACTCATCTAATGCAGGATTAGGATATATTGAAATTCCTGTTTTTCCTGTTGCAGTTATTTTCTCGGGTAAACCAAGGCGTGCATTAGCACTTTGTTTAATACGGATCCAATTGATGTTATATCCTCCTGTAGGTACATTTATCGCTATTTGCTGCGGTCCGGCATTAAGCGTTACGTTATGAGAAATAGTTGTCCAGTTTTGCCAGCCGCCAGTGCTGGGTACTGCTATTGAACCATATACAGGGCTTCCGCCGGCTTTCTCCAGTTGGATGTTTCCACCTCCGTTTTGACTTGCCACCCGATATTCAACTGTATATGTGCCTGTCGGTGGAAGGTTTACATCCCATACCATCCAGTCACCGGCATCAATCCACCCTACGTTTAATCCACCCTCAGTACAACTTTCGGTTTGCACACCACTCATTACTGCATAGTTCTCGGCCTCAATTTGTGTCGACCAGCCTGTTGCGGAAGGATTCCCAAACAATTCAATTTCAGCAAGCTGTAGGATCGTTCCGCTGTTGTTGGACATGTTAAACCGATAATAAGTATAGCCTATACTGTTATTGAAATTAAAGGTCCTGGTCTGGAAACGGCTCGGAAAGTCTTCATTGGCGCGGGTATCAATGGTTGCCCATGTGGTTCCGTTGTTTGATCCTTGCAAGGTCCAGTTTAGGGGATCTCGTTCAGGTGCATCATTGGCAGATGTGATTGTATAGCTATTAACGATGTAACTTGAAGGCGCCTGGTATTGCATCCATGCTGAAGCATTGAACGTCAGGTATTTGGTATTGACATTATTGTCAATCAATTTGGTATATTCCTCTCCTGCCGGCGAGCCTGTCTGGTATTGAGCGCTTAGTGTTCCACTCAAATCAGTGATATCTTCGTCACTTGGATTGCTGCCCGGATCAATGGGAAGTCCATTGGCTTCACGGATAAGCTGAAAAATATGATCGGGGCGGACTACTACATAATCTGAGTTAAGGGAATTGGCGACATTCATAAAACTTGTAGGCGTCACATTTTGCCAGGGCTGCGCTTGTATGATCGCGAAGCGTGGTGAGGTTCCGTTCCATCCTGAAGCAGCCGAGGCAATGTGATCCTTCATGGCTTGCTCATTCGTACAGTAGTTACAGGAAAGCGCCATACCCGGAAGGCTTTGGTTGTAAATGGTAAGTCCTCCCCCGGTATTTTGAGCGGTTAACCCTAGCAATGAGGGCGCATGAGTGGCAAAACTTTGTCCAACATTTTGATTAATTCCGCCGGTGATGGTATTCCAGATGGTAACAACCTTAAAACCTGCACGCTGATTGTAGTCTTCTGTTTTAGCTACGAACTGATCCAGCGAACTTTGACTAGGAAAACTATTTGGATAGGCATAGCCGTATCCGGAAGGGCCGGAAATCAAGTTATCATTATCTGTGGAGGTTTGCCAGTAATAGTTAAGGGCTCCCGGCATTGCATCCACCATTGCTGGTGAAAGTGTCCATCCGATAGGAACCGAACCACGATCAGGATTATTCCAAAGCTTACGCATAAGATGTTCTACATACTGCAAGTTGTCGCCGTCACTCAGTATGAACGCAACGTAGATCTTGTTTTGCAGCGCGGGCTTCTGAGGGATTGGTTTAGTATTTATTGTCCTTGGCATACCACTGTGCATCGTCAAATTGGTTGCCCAATCACTTGCAATGGTTGCAATTCCATAACTTGAAGCCCTTTCTACGCCTGGCGCCTCCTCCGGCCACCATCCCATATAATTTGCACCTGCAGGCATAGAGGATAAAAAGCTGTTCAGTAATTCACTTTCCCCGGCTACTTCAGGATCCAGCCATATCACTGCTGTGCCTAATGCTGTCGCATATTCTCGTAACGCCGCTTTATGAATTTCCGGATTTAATCCGATGAGTAAACGGTGATCAAGACTGGGCCAGTGGTTATTATATATTTCCTGATATACCTGCAACTTGCTGCTAAATTGTCCCCTCAAATCAAGTAAAACAGGTAAGTTATATGGAGCAGCTGTTAACCTTGATAATAATGATGGCGAAGCAATAAGTGCATTTTGATTTTTGGCAAGTATCGTTGCCAGATTTACCGTATGTATTTGTGCAGGATCATAGACGATCAAACCGGAAACTTCGCTACGGTACTTGGTAATTAAATCCCATTTATCCGCAGGTTCAGACCAGCCTAAACCTAATGACTGCAACCAGGTATATTGTCCTTCCGCAAATGCATCACCTTCATAAGAAAAGATACGAGGCTGTGTCCTATTAACAATGCCTTTCAATGAAGCAAACAAGTACATTTCAGGAGTGGAATTGTTTTGCTGAAGACCTACCCAATCTACCTTTGTGTAGGCAGCGCCATACCAATAAACACGCAACTCAAGAGACTGGTTGGCCGCGGGCATTGTAAATGGCAACGTGAAATTTGTATAGTCCCCGGCTATGGGAAACTGCTGACGGGTAATTGTCCTGGAAGCAAGGATTTGCCCTGTTGTAGCATTCCTGACGTCAATATCCACAATAGAATCATTGTTGGCGGTATTGTTGTCGGTCTTCATCCGAAACTCAGCAACGTTAGATCCGGCAGGTACGCTTGTATCATAAGGCCCATATATCATATGCTGATTTGCGGCATCTATGCCGGTTTGACAAAGCCAGCCGTCGGTTTCCAAACGCCCTGTATTGTGACCAAGGGCTTGACCTTCTCCTTCCCAGCGCGAGGAAGACTCGCGAAGAAGAATTAAATCCTGTGTTTGTGCCGGAGCCGGAAAAGATGGAAGAAGCTGATCAGGCGGCCACGTTATTTGAGCCATTGAAGGTACGATGACCAACTGAAACAAGGACAAGAGCATCACTGCAATTCTTACAGGTGAGTTTAGTTTTTTAATCATAGGGTTAAAGGTTTTACTTGATTATTTAAATGGGATGAATTTTGACTTATCTCTTCATGTTTTATGGATACTTATCGCGATAATCCGGCAACAGGTTTTGTAAATATTCTATAACCTATGTTAACGCACAGTATATATTTTTCCAGAAATAGGTGCAAAAATGTCCAACAAGGAAAAAGAGGAGTTCTTTATTGATGTGATGTAGAAAATGGTCATGATTCTTTATCTAATCCGAATCAATCATAAATATTCCTTGCTTTCAAATGGTTTGAAAAGTTATCTGCGTTGCGCAGATTTACTCGGCGGCATTGGCGGGATAGTTGCCTTCTTGTGCACAGAAGATTCGAAATGGATCAATGGACAACGTATTGAATTTAGGGAGGAATGAATCTGTAAGACGCAGCCCCAAAGCAGTGATTCTCAAAAGAAAAGTGTTTGTAATTGGCTTATGGTAGTTTCGAATTATTTAACATTACTATAAAGATAAAAGACTAAACTTCCAGCTCCAGACGCTGGAAGTTTAGTCTTTAATGATTATTGCTCCAGTTTCCATTGATCCACTAACTGCGCATTGAAGCCGCCTTCTTTGGGATTGGGCTGCCCTTTGCCTTCAGTAATTAAGCTGAACAAACTGCTATTGATATAATTACTCCACGCATCATTACAAATATCATAACATTCATATTCAGGAGTTAAACCGATATGAGTGAAGACCAATTGTGTCTTACCGTCCTTTTTTGAAATTTCAAAACTAACTTTTGTGTCGTTCCATTCACTTTTGTCTTTAGTAAAATTAAAGTGGTTCTCAATGACATGCCACACCACTTTTTCATTTGGAATGACTTCTATCAGTTTCATTTTGCTTCGATGAACGTCCTTATAATGGTAATTGAACTCATCATTAAGTTTTTTAGTGCCGCCTTCAATTTCTTCGGACCACCATCCCCTGACATTGATTACGGCATCAAACACTTCCTCAGGAGATTGATGCACCAACAAAGTTGTCGTAAAATTTTGATTATCCATGTTTATATTTTTTTAAGTATTTGCCTGAAATTCTAGTTTCTGGTAATTGATTTGCCGCCACAAGCATTCATCAAAAAACCAAAAATGAAAGACCTTTTTATTTTGCCTTTGTCGTTTATTTTGTCTTAACCTCTTTCTGATCATGCTGTCAATCACCGATGGTGATCAAATTCATTAATCTGTTCTGTAAATAATTGCCCCATACGTTTGAACAGTCATTATAACACTCAAAATCAGGCACTAAACCTACGTGAGTGAAACAAACTTGCGTTTTATCGCCCTGTTTTGAAATATCAAAAATAATTTTGGTGCCGGACCATTCGCTTTGGTCTTTAACAAAAGTAAGTTTGCTATCTGTAACCAGCCAAACCACCTTTTTGTCAGGGATTACCTCTATTAATTTGTGTTTAGAATAGTGAACTCCTCCTCCTGCACGAAACGTAAACTCATCATCAAGTTTCTCTGTACTGCCTTCAATTTCTTCCGAATATAATCCTGTCCACCATCCGCGGACATTATTAATTGCATCGAAGGCTTCTCGAGGAGTTTGATCCACCATGAAGCTGAAAGTGAAATTTTGATTATCCATATTATGTTTTGTTTAAGTATTGGAAATGTTAAAATTTTATTTTCAGGCAATGGCCTTTATCGTGACCAAAAACCAAAATCGATTGCTTAATTTCTTTATTGTCTTCCTTTTAATTTTATTCAGCAAAGGTATTGTCTAAAAATAAACTATCTAGGGTGTAAAATAGACTTTATAACGGGTTGATTTGGACAAAGTAAATTGCGACCTTTGTTAAAAATGACACCTATGAAACATCTCACGATTATCGTTCCCGAGGGCGAGAACAACCTTAGCAGCATTGTAGGCGCTTACAAAATATTCAAAAGAGCCAATGCATATTGGAAGGAGACCGGCAGAAAAGAATTGTTTACTGTTCAGTTGGCAGGTATTTCAAAAGAAGTGAATTTCTATGAAGGATTATTTACCGTAACACCAAATACCCATATCTCCGCGATCGCAAAAACCCATCTCATTATAATTCCTTCACTGAATCATAATTATCAAAATGCTGTAAAGGGAAATGAGCTGCTGATCGATTGGATGGTAAAACAATATAAAGACGGAGCAGAAATAGCCAGTATATGTACCGGCGCATTTATGCTTGCCTCCTCCGGTTTGCTCGATGGAAAAAGTTGTTCCACCCACTGGGCTGCGGCTGATACTTTCAGAAGTATGTTCCCTAAAGTGAATTTACAAACGGATCAATTGATTACGGATGAAAATGGAATATATACGAATGGTGGCGCTTATTCATTCCTAAACCTTATGATTTATCTGGTTGAGAAATATTATGACAGGCAGACGGCGATTTTTTGTTCCAAAGTATTTCAGATTGAAATGGACAGGCAAAGTCAGTCTGCATTCACCATATTTACAGGCCAGAAGTTGCACGGAGATGAATTGGTGAAAGAAGCACAAGCCTATATTGAAAGTAAACTCCAGGAAAAAATATCGGTTGAACATTTGGCATCAAGGTTCGCAGTAGGCAGACGAAACTTTGACAGAAGATTTATCAAAGCCACCGGAAACACCCCCGTTGAATACTCGCAAAGAGTAAAAATAGAATCGGCAAAAAAGGCATTCGAGACCACCCGCAAGACCATTAATGAGGTAATGTATGAAGTAGGTTACTCCGACGTAAAAGCATTTCGTGAAGTATTCAGGAAAATTACAGGAATGTCGCCATTGGAGTACAGAGGCAGATACAATAGAGAAGTAAAAGTTATATAATGCAATAATTGAAAATACTTCTGAGTTAGGCCACAATATAAGTGAGGAACCAAAATTGCAGGTAAGGCTATTATTTGTAACTTTTAGAAATACATTTTACATTAGATCCACCCATCAACGGATTTACCACATCTTGAAAATTCCTTTTTTAATTGTTCTTCTATCATGTATCATGATTACCTCTTGTAAGGAGAAAAATGCTAGCACTGAAAATTCCACTTTGTCTGAGAATGTCTGTTTACAACAATCAGAGGCAGTTGTACTTGAAGCTTTTTATCTAAAAGATCATTATGATAAAGCAAATTTTAACGACACTTTAATTGACTCAATCGAAATTGAAATTGAAAAAGATAATAGACAAAAGTTTTACGATGAAGTAAATTCTTTTGGCTACTATTCAACAGTAGTCAAACCTTTTCTTGATTCAATAGACGTTAAAACAATTAAAATAGAGGAAAATGAGGAATGCGTGATCCTAAATGGAGTAAACAAAAAGTATAGAATCAATTTAAAAAAACAAAAGGAGCGTATGGGAATTATATTTTTTAATGGCAAGGACAAACCATTCTATTGGAAAGGTATAAATCAACATGGAGTTATTGATGCTTATCTGAAAAGAACTTTTATGGAGAAAAAATACTAACCCTGGGAGGTCTTTTGACTTGTAGTTATTAGAATTTTTAACATTTTCCCCTGCCTTCTCTTAATCAATATAAGTCTGAAAATCGCCTGACAGCACCTTATGATAAACCAACTCAATTTGGCTTTTCAAAATCCTGTCTTCCGAGAGTTCCGGAAGATTATCAACTGCAAAATATTTTACATCCAGTACATCAAAACCTTTCGAAAAGCCGGATGAAACTGGCTCACAGAAAAAAACCATTTTATAAACATAAAAAGGTTGAGGTGGATGAGCATGCAACCTTTTGTCAAATACAGCCAGTAGCGTCTTAGGAACAACATCAAGCCCGGTTTCCTCTTTCAATTCCTTTACAACAGTCTCTTTCGGACTGTGTCCTACATCTGCCCAACCTCCTGGCAAAGACCACTTGCCATCTATGCTTTCTTTCACAAGCAACACTTTCTGATCTGAAGAAAGAACGAAACCGCGGATGTCAACTTTCGCCGTAGGATAATCTTTAACCAATGGAAAACTATCTTTTAAGGCTTCAATACTATGGTCACTTATCATATGCAAGAGCCTGAAACTAATTTCCTGCAGTTCTGAATAACGTTCTTTGTCATATTCATTAGCCGAGTAAAGCAGTCCCACATCTGCAATGGTTTTCAGTCTCTTTATTTCGTCAAGAAGCTCAATGTTTGTCATCTAATAAGACATAATTAAATGGTACCGACGTGGGTTGGAATCTGGAATTTGAAGAGCTCAAGCCATTCTAAAAATTCCTGAACCGGTTAGGAGTAATCTCTCGCATCTCTTTCCACCAAAGCTTTAACGGCTTTGTGGTAACATTTTACTAACTCTTTAAAGGTTTCTTCATTGCCGCCTTTGTCAGGATGATGTTCCATACTTAATTTTCTAAACCAGTATTTTACCTGGCTTAGGTTTGCATTCCAGTCAAGTCCAAAAATTTTTAAGTAACCGGGTATTTTCCTGAATTTATCCCACTGTTCCTTCTTTTCCTGGGTACAAAATATCCTGCCCTTCGACTTTGATTCTCCGGTATTGTCCAGTTCTCTTTTGCTGAGCTTAAAGGTAGGCGAATTTACATCCGCTATAAATTTATCGGTATACCTTTCACAAAAAACAACTACTTCAGTATTTGTAATTCTTTTGATCTGATACTTGGAAGCACCGTATTTTTCAAATACAAACTCAAGTCTTGCTGTTTCCGAAAACACGTCTTCTCCTTGAGTTCTGATGGCATCCTCCAACCGTTGTTCCACATATTCCTGCCAGGCAAAGTTTGAATTAAGGCACAGCGCTCTTTTATTTTTGAGGGATAACAAAACGGCTTTTTCAGCATCTTCAAATGACGCACATTCGCCGAAAGCATGTGGCCGTTTATTGGCATAAGCTATTACCCAAAAAACCCTATGGTCATTGACGGCACAGGCAGACACAAAGGTGTTATACTCCAGTCCGCTTCCATCCGGGTTGACCAGGACTTCCTCATAAATCGGCTTTTTTTTCGAACTTTTAGAGAAGGTTTTCGGGGCTGCTTTTCTATCCTGGAAGATCGTATTTTGTTTGTTCAATATCACAAAAAAGAATTGTTATTTGGTTAAAATTACTAAGTAAAACACAGGAATGATAATAGAAATTTCAAAGGTGGCTAAATAGAATGTTTAAATTCTCAAGTTTCAAAGTTGATACGTCTCAGAAAAGCGCTTATTTTTAATCTTAAATTTCTAATATATGTCGTCAGCTCTCCTTGGACTCCGCACCTGTATTTATAAGGTAAGTGATATTAAAAAAGCCACCGAATGGTATTCGTCCATACTGGAACAGGCGCCTTATTTTGAAGAACCTTTTTATGTAGGTTTTAATGTGGCAGGATACGAACTCGGTTTGCAACCGCAAAATGATGACAATATTAATAAGCCTGAAAGCGTAGGTACTTACTGGGGTGTGGAAGATGTGGAAGCCTGGTTTAAAAAACTTATTAATGCAGGCGCTCGACAAAATGAGGAGCCTACAGATGTGGGTGGTGGTATTGTGGTGGCTTCTGTTAAAGACCCCTGGGGCAACGTTTTTGGTCTTATTTATAACCCTCACTTTCACATCCCTCCTACGCTTCATTAAACTTCTACCTAATAATTCCCAATTGCACAATTGTCCTTCGCGATTTTCAAAAAAGAATCAATTTGTGGACTTTTATTCCCATTCCGAGATGCTAAAAATTACAGCTCTTCAAATGAAGTTCTAATTCTCAATGATTTACAAATTCCCCTTGCTTCTGGCATTTATTTAGAGTCTGCGTAAATAAATAAAAGATTATAAAAATGGCAGATATTAAAATCAAACCTGAAACATGTTCCAACTGTTTTGCCACCCTCTCTATCGGTCAGGCAAATTGCACGGCCAACATCTTTGGCGCTCCTGTATGCGTAAAATGTGCTTCGGGTTATAGCAAATTCGACAGCGTTTTCTTAAAGAAGAAAAGAAGGGAGATTTTAGCTCCTAAAAGCCTGGAAATAATCTATTAATATTCTAAAAAATCTATTTCAAAAAATATTCTTTAAGCATTTAGAAAGTGAAGGAACCCTAAGAAGAGCAGCGATCTGCTGTTTCTATGTTCCTTCATTTTATTTTGTCCTGGAAATAAAGCCTTCCTAATTCATAAGATATTTTAATATTTGCTTTTCTAAATAACCAAAAAGCAAATGGTCTCCATTTCATTTAAAGCGCAACTGTACAAATTATGCCTGGAGCAACAACTTAAAAAAGTTGAAACGGCAAAAAATGCAATGGATGATGCGCAGGAGTCTGCCAACAGCGAAGAAAGAAGTACGGCAGGAGATAAATACGATACTTCCAGGGCAATGAGCCAGAATGTAAGGGATATGAATGCCAGGCAATTGCAGGATGCTTTGAAAGAGCTGGCTATTTTACAACAAATAAATATAGAAACGAAAAATGCTGCGGTAAAAGCAGGAAGTGTGGTGATGACTTCTACAGGAAATTACTTTATTGCGGTAAGTGCGGGAGAATTAAAGTTGGATGATAAAACGTTTTTTGCCATTTCTCCTGCTTCTCCTTTGGGTCAGGTATTGATAAATAAAAAAGCTGGAGAAAAGATTACTTTCAGAGAAAAGACTATAGCAATTAAAGAAATACTATAATTACCCTTTGAAGTGCCCTTCGTACGTCATTTTATGTAGAAAAATTACAGGACTTACCCCAACAGGTTTTTCAAATTGGGATAAAATTAAAACCCTTTTGGCTTACCGCAGCAAATCATTTTTTTATTTATTGAGAATAAAGCGCTGGTTTTAAATCACTAAGGAATATACATGCATATAGTAACAGCGTTTTATCAGGATAGTGAAACGTCGAGAAACAGCGCGTTTCATTATAAAAACAACTTCCTCCCGCTGGTTTTCCTAAAATAGCACTGCTACTTACCTACTTTCCAATAAAGGGAATGATTGTAAAATGACATTTCTGATAACTGTCTGAAAAACACCTTAAATAGAATTAAGTATGCTTTTGGTTAGGGCAATACCGATTAAAATATATTTTAACTCTAAATGGTCAAACTCAGCTTTATCAATTTGAAATTAATCGGGGTGCTTTGCATAGCTTTCCTTTTGTCGTATCAGCATTCAAATGCTCAAATCACTACATATAAAGGACAGGCTTTATTTATTTACAATTTTACCAAACACATAAAATGGCCCTCTCCACCTATAGAATATACTATTGGAGTATATGGAAATTCGGGTTTATACAACGAACTTAATACAAGTTTGAAAGGAAAGCAGATAAATGGAAGCGCTTTCCAAATTAAATCTATCGCATCTCTTTCGGAAGCTAGCCAGTGTCAAATAATCTATTTGCCTTCTTCGTCCTCCCATAATCTTAAAGCCTTGATTTCCAAAGTAGAAAAGCAAGGCGTGTTAGTCATCACCGAAAATGATTTAATTGAAGAGGGCGCAGGAATCAGCTTTTTGTTGATAGATGACAAAATCAGGTTTAAAATAAATCAAGCGGTTCTTTCCGGTCAAGGCTTACAAGTAAGTTCAGGGTTGATAAGCCTTGCAGCCAAATAATTAAATAATTGAGTAGAAGACTTTCAGGTCTGCACTCAGGAAAAAGAATAATACTAGTTGTAATTTATTTTAAATATAAAAATGCCGGATTTTTTCCGGCATCTTTATTTTGGGGGAACCAGAACATTCAACCACATGGGGACGAAGAAATTACGGAGGAAATGGAGGGTTTTAATGTTGATTGATCTACAAAAAGTTTACCCGGTTTTAGCTTTTGGAGGGGTTTAGAACCCTCCAAAAGGGGGTGAGTTATATTTTAACCCTGATCATTCCTTCAAAAAACTTATAGTCGGAAGATGTTTCTGGGCGATGACTTTGGCGTGAATAAAACAAGGCTATTAATTCAACCCTGTTAACAATACTAACACCTCCATTTATACTAAAATCATAATATTCTGAATGGTGTAAAGACTTTGAAAAAGTACCACCGACCAGGATGAGATTTTTAATCACCAGATTATTATTTAAAAAAAGGTAAGCGTAATCTTCATTTTTAATCAAGGCAATAGAAGGATCTATTTTAATGACAGGCAGATTTATTTTTTTGCCGATAAGAAGCATAAATAATCTGTCTGAAAATTCATCTCCATAAGTCACATTATCTACAACTGCATTACTTTCATATTCATGTTTAAAAACATTACTCAAGGATATTCCGGCATAAAAACCAAAGGAATTGAAATACATACCCACATCCAGGTCTGCTTTTGATTGAGTTTCTTTTTCAGGATAAGCAACTAAGGGATCAATCGGATTTCCAAATGAATCCATTTGATCACCAAATATTATGTCAGAAAACTTAATTACATGCCGGCTTATAGTAGGCCTTACTCCTATCCTAAAGACTGAGCTTGGAGAAAGATTTATTTTATAATTATAACTCAACCCCATCTTTTTAGTCGAGTAAACACCTATCTTGTCGGTTACAATCATTGCCCCAATCCCGCTATTTATGGATTTGATATTTCCTTCATAACTTATTAATCCTGTATAAGGATTTCCTTTTTCAAATAGTTTGTCATCCATAAAATATTGTCCCTGTACTGCAACTATATGTTTGTTTTCGGCACCTGCTACTGCCGGATTAAATAAGGCCTGATTATAAGAATAAAGATGAAACTGAGATATACTTTGTCCTTTTAATAGCTGAATTGTAAAAAGGAATAGAAAAAATAATGTTGTTCTTTTCATTGAAACCAAATTGTTTAACCACAGGGGACACGAAAAAATTACGGAGGAAATGGAGGGTTTTAATGTTGATTGATCTAAAAAAAGTTTACCCGGTTTTAGCTTTTGGAGGGGTTTAAAACCCTCCAAAAGGGGTGAGTTATATTTTAACCCTGATCATTCCTTCAAAAAACTTATAGTCGGAAGATGTTTCTGGGCGATGACGTTGACGTGA
Organism: Cytophagales bacterium; assembly: GCA_035628645.1. GTDB lineage: Bacteria > Bacteroidota > Bacteroidia > Cytophagales > Cyclobacteriaceae > DASPJL01. The sequence continues at coordinate 18,034 of DASPJL010000079.1, forward strand.
ATAGACATGCGCAATTAAATCCACCTTGCCTACAATACTCATTCCTACATTTGCGGATAGATTATAACCTTCGGAATCCAGTGATTGTCCATAAGTGCCCCCAAACATGAACATCTTTGCCAATACAAAATTGCTGTTTAAGTATAGGACAGAAAAATCATCATGTGTCACATAAGCCAACGATGGATCTATTGATATCACCGGTGTGTTGATTTTCTTTCCAACCACTACAGATAACAATTGATCAGAATAAAAATCATTACTTTCAAAAACGCCGAATTCGTGTTTATGCTTTAGAATGTTATTCATAGATGCCCCTACGTAAAATCCAAAAGTATTGAAATACAATCCTAAATCCAGGTCTGTTTTAGTACTTGATTCCTTTTCCTCATCCAGTGCAAAATCAAAACTAACCGTGTGTCGGGTAAAAGTAGGTCTTACTCCCACCCTTAAAGAAGTACTTGGCGCAAATTCAATTTTGTAGTTATAACTTACTCCTGCCTTCATTGTATTTATCCCCTCGGAACCAGTTCTGACAACAAATGCTCCAATACCACTATTAATGGGAGAAAAATTTCCTTCATAAGAGAGGAGACCATTATAGTCAAATTTCAGATCGTCTGTAATCTCGGTGTCTACGCCCAGTTGTCCTTGTGCAGCAATAATGTGCTTTTTATCAGCGCCAGCGGCCGCCGGGTTAAAGAGGGCATAATTATAAGAGTACAAATTAAAATGCGGAATGCTTTGTCCTTTTAATAACATAGTTACAAATAGGAACATAATTAGTAAAAATGATCTTTTTCTCATGTCTAGTTTTAGTAAAACCACAAATTGAAGGAAATAAACTTCAAAAACCAGCGCATTGTAAGCCTGCTTCTTACGTGGGAAAAAGGACAAATGAAGCTGT
>DASPJL010000080.1:0-20453 GCA_035628645.1 Cytophagales bacterium
TTAGATATAGAAGTTGTATTATCACTGCAGCCATAGGCAGTTGCAACAATCTGAGCATTGCCTGAATAGGCTGATTTCCAGGTTACATCAGCTGTATTTCCTGTGGAAGCTATTGTTCCGGCAGCAGAGGGGCTAATACTCCAGGTATAGGCCTCAGTATTGGAAGAGGTGACTTTATATGTTGAGGTGATTTCTCCCTTACAAACTGTAGTCTGAGCTTGCGTAAAAACAGGAGCCGTAGGTGTATTAGGCTTAATGGTAACATCTATATATTTTTGAGTACTTCCACTAGTTCCGCAAATATTACTGACTATTAAATAATATCTTCCTGAGGACGTTGGGGAAAACTCCTTCTCCTCTGAAACAATACCACCATTTAATACCCATTTGTAACTAGTTCCTCCCGATCCTTTTAATAAAAAACCAGGTAATGCTCCTTCGCAAACAGCAGTTGGATTTCCGTTTTGTGTACTTATGTTTGGAATGGGGGTTGCCAGAACTGTATAGGTTACACTTCTTTTAGGCCCCACGCAATTATTTTTTACCTCAGCTACTGAAAAGTTATAAATTCCGGGAGTATATTTTGAAAAATCAATTCTAGACACATAAACAGTGGCATTAGAATTAGGACGCCCCTGGCTTGTAATAGTAACCGGAGAGCCATTAGCGTCAAACCATTTATGTGTTACTCCTACCTCGTAATTAGATTGTGCAGTTAAAAATCCTGGCCCCGGACATCCTTGTGCTGGGAGAGAAGTAGGCGTATTGGTAGGACATTCGCTATAAACTTGAAAAGACAGAGATAATACAACAAGTACATAGATAATAGTCTGTGTTCGTTTTTTCATATAAAGGAAAGTCAAAAAAAATTATTTAACCAAATAATTATAATGGTAAGCTTTAAGGATATTCGCATCCAAATCCTTAATAGCTTTCAGCCTTCCGTGAGGATCATAATCATAAAAGCTTATTAAGTTATTTGGATCTGTAATAGAGCTGATTCCTAAAAGAGGATTATAAGTATAGGTTGTCATTCGCGATTTTGTAGGATATAATCTTACCTCATCGATCTTATTTCCATTATTAGTCACTGTAATTTCAGTAGCTGAAGGAACTGTCCACTCATAATAATTCCAACCAGGTATCGCTGTTTTAGATTGACCATTTACTTTAATGGTTCCTGTGCCATTTGCCCATAAAGAAACTGTATAAGAGCCAAGGGGCAAATAAGATTTCTTTAAATGATATCCACTAGTAGTGGACGGATTTGTTATGCAACTCCTTCCGGTTTTGGAATCATTATTTATATAGGTTGGAGAATATACGGTCCAACCACCATTCTCATCAGAACTTCCCTGTAGGTTTTCAGTTTCAAAGCTTGTATATGCTATTTGATTATGAGTAGCATTTATAACTTCCGCGACGGGTAAAGACTTATTATATCCCCATATATAGCTTGTTCGGGTATTTTCGATTATGGCATCATCCATTTGAGCAAACTCTTCAATATTTCCCTCAGCGTTGAAATTAACAAACTTAAGCCGAGGTTTATATCTTGAATCTTTTTTTATAATCCCGGAACTAAGATAAGACGGAGTAAAAGAAGACAAGGGGATTGCTCCACTTTCAAATTGAAACACAGTATCAGCTGTTGGTTTGATATCAGAATTCAAATTCTCTTTAAAAGAGGTGAATAGTCCTGAAATAATTTCGGGATTTGTACCATTTATTTGTTTGAAACTGTACCTCTCAATTACTTTATTCTTAATATTCATATCATTCAGCTTTTTTAAGCTCCCTGTCAGAATATCAGCGCTTCCATAATCTAATGGATACTGTGTGCGGGTAATAATTTCTTCCCCTGGTTGGGAGGATGACTCAGTTAACTCTGTTGTTTGCCAATGACTTGAATTATATTTATATTTTTTATAATTCAAAACAAATTGGCTAGGATCAGTACTGTTATAGATAAATTCTTTTGATTCTGTAATCTTATATGCACCCGTTGCTAAAGAGTACACACCATAAACATAATTAAGGTTCTCTTTTTCATGCTGGGTTTCAGCACAATATATTGAATACATGCAGGCACAAGCGCCGGCCAAATGAACTTTTAGACCGGAGTTCTGAAAGGTTTTATTTAAAACGGTATATGTGTTTTTTGTTTTAGTTAATAGATTCCCTTGGTTATCATATACTTTCTTTTCGGTTAGTGCTCCTCTTTGCCAATGGTAACTTTCCTTATAGAGAAGCCCTGTGGCCATGGGTCTTACTTCATCTTCTTTAGGTGTTCCCTCATCATATATATATTCTATTTTCCCGACATTATCATCGTTGTTACCAAAATATTCAGCAACATATGGGTATATTACAATGGAGGCATCCCAGGGATCCTTTTCAAACAATGGGTCAGAACTTACCGTGCGTCGTCGATAGCTACCCGCTCCCTCTTGCATTCCAGCATCTCGCCAATTATAAACTGAAATATAATGGCCCTTTAAGCTTTTTACAAAATTTCTTTTCCCAAATCCATCTTCATTCTTTCCATACTTATAGGTTTTTATTAAGGGCAGGTTTAAGCCATCATGATAGCTTTTAATTTGCTTTATTCTCAATCCACCAGCTAAAGCAGTATCCCCATTTGACTCCTTATATTTATTTATTTCAAAATCAAATTCTGTAAATCCGCCGGTAGGAAAAGTTATCTTCTTTAAAACTCCCTGCTTCATTAAGGTTGGATTAGATTCTTTTCCATCTTCCAGTTCTGTACCCACATATATGGTAGAATAGCCAGTTGGAGAATCTCCTGTATAATCATCGATTTTTGTCCTCGGAATAAGGGAAGTATTTGCTTTACCATTATAAAATCCCCAGTAATCTTTCCGTAAAGAACCTAAAGGCATGTCCCATGAAAAAGTATCCGTATAATATTCAAATTTATACTTTTCCTGGACCAGGTCATTTTTGTCCAATTTGTATAAATTATCCAATTTAAGTCTTAAACTTTCTACAGCAATACTTTTAAAATATGAATATATGAATTTATAGGTACTTACAATCTGATAAACTCCATTTTCGAGCGTGTAAATTTTAATCTGGTCGAGCCTGAACTTGTTATCCTCACCTCTTTCCGGAATAAATTCTATTTTCCCGTTTTCAAATAGTATTGTCTGAGGGATTAATTGATTTATTAAGGCTGGGTTGGGTATAGATCTATAGCTTCCCGGATTAGGATAATGTTTAATACAATTTTCTGGAGATTCATGGTCACTTTGTCTTCCGCAATAATTATTAACAACGTTATCAGTAATCATTACACTTTCTGAAAATTCGTTATTATTATAAGTATCGCCTTGCTGATACTGAAAAGAAATTTTATCGTCTGTTAAAGGAGCAGATACTTCATTTAGCATCCATGCTACGTTTTTATATTCAGTTTCTTCGATGTAAACTTCGCCAGGATATTTTCTGCCAAAAACATATTTTGTCCCTCCCTCGTCATAAATATCAAACCTGTTTATCCTCTTATTTTCAATTTCGTAGTCTATCCGGACCGCGCTTAAAGGAATTAGTGTAGGAAGCAAATTATCCCGGTTCAAAACAAATTTGCCACTATTTCCACCGAAGGAGTAACTGAAAATATCTTGCTCCATATCCTTTTTTCCGGTCGCAATTAAATTAACGGTAGTAAAATCTCGACAAACATCTAAACTTTTAAATAAGAAAGGTTTATCTTTATTATACAAAAATGTATCAACGGCAAATCCTTCGTCTTCGTCCGGAAGTCCTCTGATGTTTCTCGACACAACTCCTCCCGTATTTAAGCTCCAGCCTAAGCCCACCCAGCTTGCTTTATCAGTATACCTGATTCCAGATGCATGATAAGTTAAAGTAATAGGCAAACTTAATTCCCCACTTTTTACCTCATAAATAGGAATAGATATATCAGGAAGACCTGTGAATAAGTTAACTGAATAATCTCCATATCTTCCAAGAGAAGCCGTGTTAGGCGAAGTAGGAATTATTTTGGGAGGTTCTGATTGAGAATACAACTTAAAAAACACAAAAAGGGAAAGCAATACGCTCCCAAAAAAATTTCTCTTCATATTTTTATTATTAATACTTAAATATTTATACTAGGTCTTTTCTTCAGTTCAAACTTTTTAAAGAAAAACATTTATTGGATTACCCTTGTAAATTCCAAAAGTCCAATTATCATTATAGTCGTGTCACCATGATGTCTTTGTACATTTTTAATCCTTTTGAACCGAAGGTAATACACTAAAATATTACATGCAAATAAAAAAATATTATTTTGAAATCACCAGATTATTTAGAATCAACACCTAAAGTAAATATCATATTTTCAATACGTTAACTTGAAGATTAGTTAATAAAAAAATATTATCTACAAAAATATTTACTTTTCCCAATATAGGAATTAAGAAATAGTTGACTTTAATTCCTAATTATTACACAAGAATCTATTGGCAATAAAACTCAAATTAATAACCTCTCGTAATAGGCTTTTTTCAATTATTACCGATGTAGCCTCTATCATAATAAACATTTGTTTCATCGCCCCCAAACCACCACTCAACCCTTTTATTTACCCCGTAATCTTGCCAGTAGATTTCTCCAATTCGATCTTAATTTGTCAAATATTATTACTCTTCCGTCCCGCATATCATTGCCTTTTTTAATGGAATTCACCTTGAAATTTACCTTACCTTCCGTCAATTTTTCCAACTGCACACCTTCCGCCCTGGCTTTCCGCATATATTCTGTAATAGCTGCTGTATAAGCATTAGGAAGTTTAAGTTTCTTGGCTACTTTTTGGTAATACGCCTTTCGCTCGGGAATGAGCATCTGTGCTTTCGAATACGCAGCAGCCTCTCTGAATTTTCCTCTGGTTTTCTTTTGGGCAGAAGAGCTTTTCCTATTATAGCCGGCATTGTAAGAGACTATCGTTTCTCCATTTACCTGCCTGAAAACAAGGTCTTTCCCTAATACACCCTTTAATCCATTAAGTGGTGAATTTGTTACAAGTCTGGCCATAATTTTTCTTTTTTTTTCAAAGGTAAAAATAAGTGGTTGCAACGAGCCTTCAACCACTTGTTTTTCTTCATAAAGAAATCTTCCGGATAAGATGCTTCTTTTTCTTACTGGATATTTGTAAAATTATACTGGTAACAATTCTAAACTTGTATAGTAATTTCATCAAGGGACATTTCCGCTTCACGGCATCGAGTAAAATAGCCCTTTGTCATTTATTGCTTATGTATAGACTCAGTATATCTTCGGTTTAGTTTCGGAGTTCCTCCACACTTCTTCCACTCTTTCTCCACTCTCACTCCAGTCTTTTGGTAGTAAAAAAGGATAGATTTTTATTGCTTGGGTCTTATTATTAGAAAGGAAAGTAAATGTAATCAAAGTACCAGATTTTTTCCATATTTCAGAACTAAAAACTTCAGCCCTCTCCCTTCCTCTTCCTTCGTCCATCCTAATTTCCTAAATATTAATAAAAGTTGCTGCTCAAGTTTGAATTATCTTATTTTTAAATTCGTTCCTCATTTTAAAGCAACGAATGCTTCTTATTTATTAAATTTGAATTTTATCGAGAGGGAATGAAGGAATACGAACTCTATACTTTATCTAACGGAATAAGAGTTGTACATAAACAAGTTACCAATACACGAATAGCGCACTGTGGATTTATACTTGATATTGGTAGCCGTGACGAAAAACCTGATCAGCAAGGGTTAGCTCATTTTTGGGAACACATGGCTTTTAAAGGCACTCAAAAGAGAAAAGCCTTCCACATATTAAACCGGCTGGAAACTGTAGGCGGTGAACTAAATGCCTATACTACAAAAGAAAAGATCTGCTTCTATGCCTCGGTGCTTGACAATTTCTTTGAAAATGCTCTTGAACTTTTAACAGACATCACTTTCGACTCCATTTTTCCTGAAAAACAAATCGAAAGGGAGCGCAACGTGATACTGGAAGAAATGTCGATGTACCATGATGCGCCGGAAGATGCCATACAGGATGAATTTGATAACATTGTTTTTAAGAACCATCCGCTGGGAAATAATATTTTAGGAACGGCAGAAAGCGTGCGGTCTTTCCATAGGGATGACTTCAAGAAATTCATTTTTGAAAACCTGGATACTGAAAAGGTGGTCTTTTCATGTGTAGCAAATCTACCCTTATCAAAAGTGGTAAAGCTTCTTGAAAAACATGTAAAAGACATTGCGAGATATTCTGCAAAAAGGGATCGGTTGCTTTTCACACAATACTTGCCGGATAAGGTGCTGAACAAAAGGCAAATCTCCCAGGCACATTGTGCAATAGGCAAAACCGCTTATTCCATCGTTAATGAAAATCGGCTTCCATTCTTTATGCTGGTGAATATCCTGGGAGGCCCCGGCATGAATTCACGATTGAACCTTGCCTTGCGGGAAAAACATGGTTTTGTTTACTCTATTGATGCCAATTATACGCCATTTATAGATACCGGACTCTTCGGGATTTATTTTGGGACAGAAAAAAAACAACTCGACAAAAGTATCCAGTTGGTTTTAAGGGAAGTAAAAAAGCTTAGAGAGGTACAATTGGGAACCTTGCAACTTCACCGAGGCAAGGAACAACTTATGGGCCAACTGGCCATGGCGGAGGAAAGCAATCTTAATTTTATGTTAATGATGGGAAAAAGCATGCTTGACCTGGATAAGATCGAGCCTTTAAATGAAATATTTTCTGAAATAAAGAACATTACTTCTAAAAAGCTTTTGGACATTGCAAACGAAAGTCTCCAGGAAAATGATCTGAGTATTTTAACCTTTCTACCGCAAAAGGCATCATAATCGGTTTAAACAAAGAGAATCAAAATTTAAAAAATAATTCTTCAGAAGGTTTTCGCAAAAGACAATGAGAAGCTAAAATCTTCATTATTATAAAAATAAAACCCAACGTAAGAAGAAAGGAAACCTGTATCCAAAACTATTCGATGGAAATAATACCCAAACCTATAGAAGATTATTTGCTGGCAAACATTCCTGAGGAGCTTCCTGTTCTCAAAAAAATCAACAGAGATACCTATGCTGAAGTTTTGATGCCAAGGATGCTTTCAGGTCATTACCAGGGAAGGCTGCTTTCTATGTTTTCTAAAATGATAAGACCTGAAAATATCCTTGAAATAGGTACCTTTACCGGCTATTCTGCAATTTGCCTGGCAGAAGGGCTTCAGGAAAGCGGAAAGCTTTACACCATTGATATAAATGAGGAGCTTGAAGCAAGGGTAAGGGGATATTTTAAAGAAGCGGGGTTAGACAACAAAATTGAATATTTAATTGGAAATGCCCTGGAAATCATTCCGTCCCTGAATATTAACTTTGATTTGGTTTTCGTTGATGCCGACAAGGCAAATTATTCCAATTATTTTGACCTGGTAATAAATAAGGTGAAAAAAGGAGGAATAATAATAGCAGATAATGTTCTTTGGAGCGGAAAAGTAATTCAGGAGGGAAAGCTTGACAAAGACACAGAAAAAATATTAAATTTTAACAAAAAAATTCAGGACCATCCTGAAGTAGAAAACCTGATCCTTCCTGTAAGGGATGGATTAATGGTTATGAGAAAGCTATAATTTCAATAATATCATTGGCTTATCCTCAATAAATTCAAAGCAAATACCAATAGTATAGTATTATAAATGTTATGATTAAAAAGCTCCTTATTTACCCTGCTGTCCTTTTCAATTTTGTAGTGATGGCTCAAATACCCCAAGTACCCTCTACAATGGAGTTTGGGGGAATTGAACTTAAAATTGATAAACATGGGCAGGAGCTAATTCAGGCAAGTGTTAATTCACTGACGCGTCATCCTCCATCCTTTCAGGTTTTGGTAGATCGGGCAAATATTCATTTCCCGCTGATTGAGAAAATATTAAAAGAGGAAAACGTTCCTGAGGACTTTAAATACCTGGTGTTGCAGGAAAGCGCATTAATTCCCGATGCTGTTTCTACCTCCAATGCGGTTGGCTATTGGCAATTTAAAAAAGAGGCAGCTTCCGACGTAAATGTGTTGGTAAACGGGCAAGTAGATGAGCGAATGCATATTGCCACTGCAACGCGGGGAGCAGCAAAGTACTTAAAGAAAAACAATACTTATCTAAGTAATTGGTTAAATGCACTGCTTTCCTACAACACAGGATTAGGAGGGGTAAAAATCCTGGTGGATCAAAGTGACATAAATGCGAAAAGCATGAAAATTACCCGAACGACCCACATATACGTTTTGAAATTCCTGAGTTATAAAATTGCTTTTGAGAATGCCCTCCGTTTAACGCCTTCACATTATACCTTATTGGAATATAAGGATTGTGAGAATAAAACCTTAAAAGAAATAGCCAACGAACTGGATTTTGATGAAGAAGAACTGTCAAAGTACAATGTCTGGTTAAAAGCGAAAAGGATACCTTCCGACAAAGATTATTCTGTTGTAGTCCCTGCCTCTCAAAGCAATTATGAAAAATTGGCTGCATTATTAGGGGTAGAAAAACCTGCCTATGTTGCAAGGGAAGTGGAAGTAAAAACACCTGATAGGCAAGACCATGTTGCCAAACTCACCTCAATCAATAACTTAAAAGCCATTATTGCCGGTATGAATGATAATGTAGAATCATTGAGCAAAAAGGCCAAAATAAGTGAGAACAAGTTTTTAAGGTATAATGAATTGAGCAAGGAAGATAAGGTAGTTGCCGGACAAATTTATTATTTTGAATCTAAGAAAAACAAAGCCGAACAAAGCTTTCATGTGGCGGAAGAAACGGATTCTTACTGGAGTGTTTCCCAAAAATATGGAATTAAAGAATCCAGGGTTCGAAGATTTAACAGAATTGGCAGAAATGAAAAGCTACAGCCCGGAAGAGTATTATGGATCGCAGAAACAAGACCTGCGCTGGTACCGGTTGAAATTAAAGTTACAAAAATGCCTTCCCTTGCCTCCCGCCAGTCTGAAATAAAAGTAATCACTTATCCGGACAAAAGACGTGATTTAACTGAGAAAAAAGAGTCAAATGCAGAAGAAGTGGAAATGTTTCCGGATGAATTCTATGAAGAAGTTAAAGTGTCAACCGTCTCTTCTTCCTCTTCAAGTGAAGTTGCAAATGAAAAGCAGGATACTCAGGCAGAGATAATTCCAGATGCGATGACTGAAAAGAATTTTATGACTCCATCTGTTCATGAAGTCAAAAAAGGAGAAACATTGTATGGAATTTCAAGACAGCACGGCATAAACGTTCTGGAGTTGAAGCAATTGAATAATTTAGAAGGTAACGAGGTAAAGATTGGCCAGAGACTGGTTATAAAAACTGAAAATTCATCAATGCCTGACGGCGAAAATTTAAAAAAAGAAAATTATATTACGTATATAGTACAGTCAGGCGATTCCATTTTTAGAATTGCGAAGCTGCATAATGTAACTATAAAACAGCTTCAGGATTGGAATAACAAAACTGACAGCAATATTGCAATAGGAGAAAAACTGAAAATTTATAAAAACTAAAGAAGTGATTAAGCAATAACATACTATTAATTACCTGAGACTTAAATTAAAAAAAATCAAAAAAAAACTTTAGCAATAACATTTAAGTTTACTTTTTAAAAATAAATACGTTCCCGGTAAAGTGAAATAGAATGTAATTTTGGAAAACAAATTTTATAATCTACTTTTACTTTTATAAATAACACGAATTAGAAGGGCATTATTGGCAGAATCACAATATTTTATAAAGACTCATGAATTTTCAAAACTTAGATTTGGTAATGTTGGTGGACGATAACGATACTGATAATTTTATCAGTAAAAGGATCATAGAAATTACCAAGTTTGCAAAACGTATTGAAATTAAAAACTCCGGAAAAAGTGCGTTGGAATATCTGGAAAAAAACAGAAACAATATTTCAGAACTTCCCGACCTGATTTTTTTAGATATAAACATGCCTATCGTGGATGGATTTGTATTCTTATTTGAATTTGAACGGTTCGCAGAGGCAATTAAAAACAAGTGCAAGATTATCATCCTTTCAAGCTCTGACAATAAAAGAGATATTGATAAGATAGTGAACAATGACTATGTGGTAAAATTTATTACCAAACCTCTTACCGAAAATGTTTTGGAAGAGATTAAGTCAATGCCATTGGTAAAATAATCAGAAAAGCCTTTTTTCTTTTCTTAACTATTTTTTAAAAGCTAATCCGGCTTTTATTTTATTACTCAATTTTTTAATAACCATCTCGCAAAGATTATTCTTTTAGCCTTTCTTTTATTGAACTAAAAATCGTCTTTCCCGTGTTTTTAGAAATATTTAATTAAACCGGAAAAGCTTGAGTCATTCAATCTATAAAAACCTGATAAGAATATTCTTATTTGCGATAATCCTCTCCTGTTCTACCAAAAGCAATTTTGAAATGAACAGTGAGAAAGTGAAAAAAATTATTTCCGCTCATTCCGATTCCGTAAGCGCTTCTAAAAATTTCCCGGACAAGGACGTCAGAAAATACCTTTATAAAGAATTCCAGGAATTTTATAAAGACCGCGAATATGCGCTTGCCTGGCTCGATTTTGATCAGCCACTTGCCTCTTCTGAAGAATTATTAATAGCAATTGATAAAGCCGATAAAGAAGGTCTGGAGCCAGAAAACTACAATTTGACCAAGATTGAAAAGCTTCTTAAGAAAATCTATAAAGTTGAATCGAAGAAGGAAAAACGCAAACATAGAAGAGCCACCAAAAGCTTGAATAAAGATAAAAGGGAACAAGCACGTGAGCAGGATACTTTGCGGCTTCATGACATTGTCAGTCTTGATTTTCTAATGACCTCGAGCTATTTAACCTATGCCTCTCATCTTTTATCAGGAAAAATAAATCCAGATGAAAGCGAATTGTGGTTTGCCAAACCACGCAAAGAAGATCTTTCAGCGCATTTAACAGAAGCATTAAATAAAAAAAGCATACAAAAATCGCTTCAGGATTTGGCGCCTAAACATCCTCAATATGCTTTATTAAAAAAAGAATTAGAAAGACTCCGTGCCATAAATGAAAAAGATACCTTTCCAAAAATCAGATTGGAGAAACGTCTGAAGATAAATGATGCTCATCCATCTATTGTCCCTATAAAATATAAATTTTCTTTGCTGGGCGATTTAGCCCAAAATGATAGTTCAAAAGTTTTCGACAAGAGATTAGAAAACGCTGTGAAGAGGTTTCAAGTGAGAAATGGACTGGAAGGAACCGGTGTCCTTGATACAAGAACTATTGCTATTCTTAATTGGCCTCTTGAAGAAAGAATAGAACAGTTGATTGTGAATATGGAAAGAATGAGGTGGTTTCCCGATAGCTTTGGTGATCATTACCTTCTGGTAAATATTCCGGAATATAAGATGAGACTTTATAAAAAGGGAAAGAAAGTCGTTGAAATGAAGGTAATAGTAGGTACGGAGTACAATCCTACCCCAATCTTCAGTGATTCAATGGAATATATTGTTTTTAACCCCACCTGGACGGTGCCCACAAGTATTGCCATAAGGGAGTTTATCCCCAAGGCAAAAGAGAACCCTGACTTTTTTAAAGAAAATGGCTACACTATTTACCAAAGTTGGAAAAAAAATGCAGACACCGTGAATTATGATACCATCAATTGGATGGAAGTGGATACGACAAAATTTAATTACAGAATTGTAGAAAAACCGGGAGAAAAGAACTCCTTGGGACTGGTAAAATTTATATTTCCTAATAACCTGGACATCTATTTACATGATACGCCGGGCAACTATCTTTTTAATGCAAAAAACCGCAGCTTCAGTCATGGGTGTGTGCGTTTGGAAAAACCTTTTGATCTGGCCGCCTACCTATTGAAGGACAAAGGCTGGGACCTTAAAAAAGTAAGGGAACATATCAAAAACAATACAGAACCGGAAGTGGTGATGCTTCCTGAAAAAATCCCTGTACACATTGTATACTGGACAGCTTGGGTCGATGATGACGGTGTTTTAAATTTCGCCCGAGACGTTTATCAACATGACCGGCAGCAGGAAAAAGCCATCAAAAAGAAAGAGGCCCTATTTTAAAATTTTCCATTTGTAAATGTTTTTTGATGACCCCAATTAACTGAGGTAGCAGTGAATTATCCTGCTACCTCAGCTAATCTGTTATTTATAAATTTTTGTCCTGAAAGAACAATTGGCAAACCTTAAGGTATCTGAACTAATTTCATATTTATCCACAAAAGTTATCTGAAAAGTACCGGAGATCTCCTGTTTGCTTTTATTAAATTCAGAGATATTAATGAAATTGTCTTCTGTTTCCAATACATCATAAACTGCAGTTGTAACATCTCCATGAGCGCCGATTTGAAAATAAGCTGCTCCCACACTATCATTTTTGCTACATTCCTTACCTATTTGTATAGGGTAAATTCCAATTTTTGGTGGAATTTTAGCAATAGAAATTTGCTCCCTAACAAAATTTTCATGATTAAACTTTGATATAACAATAGAATATGCATTTAAGTCACAAGGTTCTCCCCCCCAAGCGGATAATTTAGTTGCTGCAATAAGAACTTTCCATTCTTCAACATTCCATGATTTACCGTTAAGTTCAAGACTTGTTTCTCCCGTATCAGTTACTTCATCATCCTTTTGACAACCCAGGATCGTCACTGCTATTACTAGACCTAATACTATTCTTTTCATGTTTTTAATATTAAAAATATAACCCGTTTACTTTACTACTACCTCAATTAAAAGTTTATTGAGCTATTATGATTTTTTTTGTTTTTTGAAAACCATTGCAAATTATTCTGCAGAGATAAATACCCGGCGCCAGATTATCTGACCTAAACTTCCTTTTATAGCTTCCAGCCTTTAAAACCGCGTCTTCTAAAACCTCTACGCTATTACCCTGGAAGTCGAATATTTCAAGACGAATTTGTTGTGTTTCCGGTAATGAAAAGCTTACTTCTGTCTTTTCAGTGGCAGGGTTAGGTGATGCATCCATTGACATTTCTGTTAGTTCCCTTCGGGCTGTACAACTCGGAGAACTGGTTGCGTAAGCAGTGGCAACTTGTCCATCTGCCGAGTATACCTTTAACCTAAAATATTTTCTTTCACTGCAACTATAAAAACTTCCCCTGATGGTTTCAGAATTTGAGGCATACGAATAATTAACACCATCGCTGCTCATGTACCATTCAAATCTATAAGGCCCCTGGCCACAACTGTAGAGCGCTTCCCAGGTATATGTCTGGTATAAAGCAACATAACTTGGAACGATAATACTTGCCTTTAAAGCAGCATATACAGGTTGAAAATTATTTACAACAGAGGAGGTTTCGGCGATCAAACGGGCAACATTAGCATATTCTGCATTTCCCATAGCAACACCATCATGTTTAACATTGGGGTTTGAAAAATTCGTTCTCATGGAACGATTCTCTACCAGGTTATGCATTATAGTAGTGTATCTGTAAACAAAGGGCCACTTTCGGACGTCATACTTATAGCCATGAGAGTAAGGCACTCCTTCTGTATCATTTTCATGACGACCGCCGTACATATGCCCCACTTCATGCGCAAAGGTAAATTTGGAAGATGCCCTGGTAACCTCTACAATTCCAAAAGCATCACTTGCAGAAGGACCTATATTCTTTACATTTCCATAATAGGAACCACCGGTACTAAATTCTTTATAATTCCCATTGGTTAATAATACTACCAGATCTGCCTTGTATTGTGCCCTTAAATTCTGAACGTTAGGCATCGTACTTAATAAATCCGTATCTTCAAAAATCTGATCTTGTCTTTCACTAAACGTTATTGGTACATAAGCAGCTAATTCCAATCGCTGAACATTAGCCACACTGCTGTTTGTTAATGCCTGATTAAATTGAGCAATCGAAAGGCTGATGGTTTGGCTGATGTTTGAATCCACCTGCCTGGCTGCCGGAGAGGAAAGTATCAATACTCTTGTGGGAGCAACACATGCATATGACCTTTTTATTTCGGAGTCTTTATCCTCAGAGGCTTCTGGCTTAGGCGAACTTACTCCCTCCTTTTTATGGGATTTGGAAGGGCATTGGCCTGATAATGCGGATGTATTAATATTTACCAAAGTATGCAGACCCCCATCTAAATGATAAATCTGATATACTTCCTCTCCAATAGAGATGTGAGCAGTAATTTGCCCATCTTTTGAGAGAATAATTATTTCACCATCAAATTTATCACTTTCTATCGTTCCAAACCAACTATAATTTTGTTCGGATTCATATTCAACGCTCGTTGCTTTCGCCAAATATTTTTCTGGTTTTCCCGGAATTTTAAAAGTTAATGTGCCATCTTTTTGGATCTTTGATAAATTACCTACTTTAATGTATTTCATTTGTCTAAGCGGCATGTTCCTTTCCAATTCATTGGTTATTTTGAGTTGTTTAGGATTTAAAGTGGACTTTAATTTTTTTGTAAGAATAAAAAAATCCTGATCAGATTGAGAATAAGCAGAAAATTCTATAACAAAAAAGAATAGGATAAAAACACCTGTTGCAAAGGTGAAAAAGTAAAAGTTTCGTTTCATAAGTTAAGAAGTTGATTAGATGTTTATAAGAGTAAAAAATTACGCTAAGGTATATTATTAACGGTTACCCTCAACCCATTTTATTTTTTCAATGGAAAATCTAAGGAAATATTTGTGTTTACCAAATATTGATAGATTATACAATGTTTTAAATTTCGCCCGAGACGTTTATCAGCATGAACGGCAGCAGGAAAAAGCCATCAAAAAGAAAGAGGCCCTATTTTAAAATTTTCCATTTGTAGATTCCAAGCTTGGTCAGAAAGTATAAAAAGGAAACTTTAAGAACACCCAGGCCATATATTGCGCTTCTTTTAAAGTTAATTGAGGAGGCTTCTTCAAAATATTTTGTAGGGCAGGTTACTTCTGCTATTTGAAAACCATTATAAAAAATCTGAGCGATCATTTGATTGTCAAATACAAAATCGTCGGAATTTTTCTGAAAATCCACGGACTCCAAAACCTCTCGGGAAAAAGCCCTGTAACCGGTATGATATTCCGATAATTTTTGCTTCATCAATATATTCTGCAGTAAAGTCAAAATACGATTGGCAACGAATTTATAAAAAGGCATACCGCCTTTAAGCGCTCCATTTCCCAATATTCTTGAACCGAAAACCACAGGATAAAGGCCTCCCGCAATAATGGAAACCATAGCGGGAATAAGTTTCGGAGTATATTGATAATCAGGGTGAAGCATTACCACCACATCAGCGCCTAATTCTAATGCTTTATTGTAACAGGATTTTTGATTTCCTCCATAACCCTTGTTTTTTTCATGTTTAATAATGTGCTGAATACCAATCTTTCTACCAACTTCCACGGTGTCGTCTTTACTCGCATCATCCACCAATACCACCTCGTCTACAATATCAAAAGGGATTTCTGCATAGGTCTTTTCTATGGTTAATGCAGCATTATAAGCCGGAAGAACAACAATTACCTTTTTGTCTAAATACATGAGGGCAAAAATATAAAAACTTTTGAGATGTATAGATGGCTGATGGGTTAATCTCAAGATTATTTGGAAGTCACTCAAGCTGATGTAAAGACAGGTTATTGTAGCAACCATCAATTTAGAATCGTACTTTTAGTTTAATGCTTCTGAAATACAAGAAAGAGGGAATCAATCTATTAATATATTAACATAAATTCATGCGCATATTCTATCTAATAAGTATAATATTATTCCTAAAAAACTCTATCCTTTATTCTCAAGAGGAAAAGCTTTTCCCATTTAAAATTGAAGGAAGTATCAACGCAGATACTGGTATAGTTGAATTAAATATTCTTTCTGAAGCTTACTATCCTAAAGGAGTAAAAAAAATAGAGGCTAAAGTAGAAAATGGAAGATTTTTATTCACTGGTTATTTTCCACCATATCCTCAAGGAGTTAGATTGACATATCAGAATGGGCGGAGTTCCGATTTATTTGTAATAGAACCGGGTAAGCAATCGGTATTATTCAACATGAATGCGCACAGAGAAACCCCAAAAGTAGATAACCAATCAATGAAGGAATATTACCAGGAATATTCTAATGCATTCAAGCATATATGGCAAAAAAGAGATTTGCTTAATATGAAATGGGACAGTTTAGCTCTTATATACAAGAACAAAATACCTGATAATATTAAACTTAAATTAGATCAGGAACGCAAGGAGTCTTATATAGAGAGCGATAGTACCTTATTGGAGTATGTAACCACACATCCTGATTCGTATATAGCATTTTGGAAGTTCATTCGCCTTTCAAGCGGTTTTGGTTATGAAAATATTTTTGATTCAATTTTGGAAAAACTTTCTGATTCGCTAAAAAGTACTTATGCAGGGAAAGCGCTTGCCAAAAATTTGAAAATAGCTGGACTGCTTGCAATAGATAAAAAATTCCCGCCTTTCCTTGCCTTAGACAAACTTAATAACAAATTAGATGTCGCCTTATTTTTAAATAATAAATATACCTTAATCGACTTCTGGTACAGCAATTGTTATCCATGTCGAGCCCAGTTTCCACATTTAAAAGATACTTATAACGAATATAAGAACAAAGGATTTGAGATAATAGGCATCTCCACCGATAAGGTGAGGTACAAGAAAATGTGGTTAAAGGCTATTGAAGAACACAATCTTTTATGGCCACAATATTGGGATAAAGAGGGCATAGAATCGTTCAAACTTTCTATTAATGCATTTCCAACTAATTTTCTATTGGATAGTGAGGGTAAAATCATAAGGAAAAATATAGCTCCTTCTGAATTAGAAGAATTTTTATCTAAAAAATTAAATTGACGGAAAGAAAACATCTGGAGCATTTAAAACTCATTCAAATGTTAAAGAAAAAGACATAATTCTTCTGCAAAGCAAGACCACTACATAATTTTCTCACAACATTCCCTTATCCGCAAAACTATAGAAACCGTCATTGGTAAAGATGAGATGATCCAACACAGGTATTTCCAGAAACTTCCCCGCTTCCTTAAGTTTTTTTGTCAGGTCAATATCTGCCTGACTGGGATTAAGGTTTCCTGAAGGATGATTATGAACCAGTATAATAGCGCTGGCCAGGTGATCCAATGCCTGCTTAAATATAATTTTAGGATCTGCTACGGTTCCTGAAATACCTCCTGTACTGATCTGGATTTTGTTGCTCACTACATTTGCACGATTTAATAGGATTATCCAGAACTCTTCATGTCCAATGTCCATCAACTGGGGGCGAATACACTCAAATACATCCTGTGAGCATGTTATTTTCAATTTTTTCGTTGGCTCGGTTTCTTTTCTTCTTCTGCCCAACTCAAGCGCACTGACTATAGATATTGCTTTTGCTTCGCCAATTCCTTTAAATTTTTCCAGGTCTTTTACACTTAAGCGGGCCAGCTCATTCAAGTCGTTGTTTACTTTGTTTAAGATTACCTTTGCCAGGTCGACTGCACTTAACGATTTTGTTCCTGAGCCTATTAATATTGCAATTAATTCAGCATCTGACAGCGCTGACCTTCCTTTCAACAGGAGCTTTTCGCGGGGTCTGTCTTCTTCTGCCCAACTGAGGATTTTAAGATTAGAGGTTAAAGTTTGATCAATCATGAATTAATGGTTTAGAAATTTTAGCAAAAAAAAAACAGGAACAATGACGGAAGATTATCATTGTTCCTGTTAATTAAAAAAACTGCTTTCAGTAACCCTTAATTATTTAATGGCTGCCGAATATCGTTTACCAACTTCATTCCAATTGATGATCTTAAAGAAAGCATCAATATAATCGGCCCGTTTATTTTGGTATTTTAAATAGTAGGCATGTTCCCAAACGTCCACTCCCAGTACAGGTGTTCCTTTTTCTTCAGCAACATCCATCAATGTATTGTCCTGATTTGGCGTAGAAGTAACTTTCAATTCTCCCTGAGGGTCTACGATTAACCAGGCCCAGCCAGATCCGAATCGAGTCTTTCCTGCTTTTGAAAATTCTTCCTTGAACTTATCAAAAGAACCAAATTTTTTATCTATGGCGGAAGAAATTTCACTTCCTGGCTTGCCTCCTTTAGGTGATAATATTGTCCAGAACAATGAATGATTATAGTGCCCTCCGGCATTATTTCTCACAGCAGCAGGATGTTTCCCCGCATCTTTTAGAATATCTTCCAGACTCATACTGGCTAAATTTGTCCCTTTAACCGCTGCATTAAGGTTATTTACATACCCCTGATGATGTTTACCATGATGGATCTCCATTGTCATTTTATCAATATGTGGTTCCAAAGCAGTAAAAGAGTAGGGGAGTTTTGGCAATTGAAAAGGGGAAGTTTCCCGGATAGAACCAATTTCCTCGTTTACTCCAGCCTCACTTTCGAAAATTGAAAATTTACTAACAATACCGGTCAGACCTAAAAGGGCTGTTGATTTTAAAAAAGTTCGCTTGTTCATATTTGAAAGTTTATTAGAATAAAAAAGATTGCAACAATTATAAAGTTATTTTCACTTATTTTTGATCTTAACCTTAATTATGTATCGAAATGAACTCAGAAAAGTTGTATGAGGAGATACCTTCTCTTGATTTAAATGACTTTAAATCAGGCGATATAGCTAAAAAGGAGCATTTTGTAAAAAGTTTAGGGGAAGCATTTCATTACATCGGTTTTGCAGCCATTAAAAGTCATGGCCTCAGCGATGATTTAGTCGCCGGGCTTTATGAGGTTATAAAGAAGTTTTTCAGCTTGCCTGACGAAATAAAGAGAAAATATGAGATCCCTGGTTTAAATGGACAAAGAGGTTATACAAGCAAAGGGAAAGAGCATGCAAAAGGAAGAAGCACTGGCGACCTTAAAGAATTTTATCACGTAGGCCAGGATATACAGGATAATGATTCTACAGATTATCCTCCTAACGTTTGGCCGGAGGAAGTACCTGAAATGAAAGACGTCTGCCTCAAAGTATATAAAACTTTGGAAGAGACAGGAAACCAGCTTTTAAGAGCAATTGCCTTATACCTGGGACTGGATGAAAATTACTTTGACGAGAAAATCAGAAATGGCCAAAGCATTTTAAGACCAATACATTATTTTCCAATAGAAAACCCTGAGGAAATACCAGAAGATGCGGTAAGAGCTGCTGCACATGGAGATATTAATTTAATAACACTGCTCATGGGGGCAAGTGCTGATGGTTTGCAAATATTAAGAAGAGACGGTAAATGGATCCCCGTAACCGCCCTTCCGGACCAAATAGTTGTGAACGTGGGAGATATGCTTTCCCGCCTAACCAATGAAAAATTAAAGTCTACCATACACCAGGTGATAAACCCTCCGAGGGAAAAGATGAAAACTTCCAGGTATTCTATTCCCTTTTTTATGCATCCAAGGTTTGAAATGGATTTAGATGTTTTGACAAATTGCATAAACAAGGAGAACCCTAAAAAGTTTGAAGATATTACGGCAGGCGAATTTTTAGCCCAGCGTTTGGCAGAAATCGGACTACGGAAATGACAAAATACGAATGACGAACAGATGATTTCGGGGAAAAGCAGGCAATGACGAATTACATTTGACATGTTGCTAATGTGGGTATCCCGCAAAAAGAACCGGGACAAATAGCGCTGATGAATTGAATAATTTAATGGAATTAAGCAAGAAGTTCCAGATGTGTTTCCCCGAACCTCGAACCTCATTCCTCAAACCCATTCCTAATGAAAAAGATCAGGTATCTGATATTTTTAAAAGATGTGTTGATACTTTCCATGTTATGTATTGGAGGTGCACATGTTCATTTGGCAATGTTTATCGAAAGGTTTGTTATAAAGCGCGCTTACCTCACCGAAGAGGAACTGATGGAGTTAAATGCACTTTGTCAAATCCTTCCCGGACCAACTTCCACTCAAACCATTACTGCTATCGGCTTTAAAGTAGGAGGACCAAACCTGGCTTACCTGACGCTCCTAATCTGGTGCTTGCCAGCAGTGATCATATTAACCTTTACCGGATTATTTATAAGTTATATTGACCGCAAAGAACTATCCATGGGTTTTACCCGATTTATAGAGCCTATTGCCGTGGGTATGATTGGCTATGCCGCCTATGTTATAAATACCAAAGTGGTAAAAACTCAATTAGGGGTGGTTTTAATGATTGCTTCCGCTGTAACAGCCTTTTATTTAAGGTCGCCCTATCTCCCGCCAGTATTGGTAATACTAGGGGGATTAGCTTCTACATTCAATTTCACCAAACTGCCCAGGGAAGAAAAAAAAGAGTTTAAGATCAGTTGGTCAAATTTTTTACTTTGGGCAGGGGTATTTATTCTGGCTGCTTCATTAGGCGCTTACACCAGG
>DASPJL010000081.1:0-20884 GCA_035628645.1 Cytophagales bacterium
AGGAGTGTTATAAGTTTTCCAAACTTCATTAAAGGATCCGATGGCAGACGGGACGCTATCGCGTAGGGAAACATAATGCTTTTTACCTGAAGGATCTTCTTTCAAATAGCCGATCTCATTCCTTCCGCCAACATATATATAGCCGTTCGCGTCTTTTGCCAGGGAAGTACAGCTTATGCCATTCGGTAAAAATATTTTCCTCCATTCGGTTCCATTAAACTCAAGCAATCCCCAGAGATTACCGAAATACATGATTCCATTATCATCCTGTATTGCATCATAATTATGTGGGTTTGCCTGATAATTTTTTGGCGTGTAACTGGTTATATTGGGAAGTCCTATATTTTCAAGCGCATCATTCATTTTCCCTAAGTTTTGAATTTGAGCATTCAGGGAAAAAATAAGGTTACACAGGAAGAGAAATGAGAAGTATTTTAGCATTTTGAGCATAGATAAATATGATCTGGAAATGGACTTACCTGGTCTTGTTCCTTTATAAATCTAATTATTTAATCCAAAATAACACTTCCCCGGTTTTTTCAAATGTCCATGTACTTAAAATTATTATATTGCTGAAAGTCAGAATATAAAACAATATTTTATCTGTAAAATATATGCTGTTGTATATAGGATTGTCCATTCGATGTCCATGTTTTCAGTTATGGACAGTCCATTCCTTGTCAATGGTAATTTGAATGATTTAAATAAGAAGGGTTATAACTTCGGATAGTAAAAATTATGTTTTACTTAAACCCTTATTTAAATGAAAGTAAATTCCAAGTTTAAAATCCTGAGGATTATTGTCATAGCTTCAGTGATTATTTGCTCCACTGTAAGTTATTCTTTTTCACAATCTTTTACCGGAGGAGAAATTTCTACTTACGAAGCCTATAACTACGGCAAATTTCAAGCTTTAATTAAAACGGATTGGGGATCGGGACTTATCAATGCGATGTTCCTTTATAAAGAAGGAAGTCAAAATGCGGGTGTCTATTGGAAAGAGGTGGATTGGGAAATTCTGGGAAAAAATACCAAAGAAGTGACCTTCGACATTCATTATGCCCATGGAGACCAAAATCATCCTTACATGAAGGATCGCTGGATTTGGGGAGGAAGAGGCAGCGTAAATCATAATCAGTACCTCGATCAGGGTTTTTACTGGTACACGACGGAAGTTTCTCCAACCAGTATCAGCAGGTATATACATACCGGCGATTGGCGAAGCAATGTTTTTTACCATCACATCAACCTCAATAATGTCTGTGTAAACTGGAATGGAAATAAATGCATCAATCAAACGGAGTGGAACAATGCCGGTTCTATGAATTTAAGGTTCAATTTGTGGGCATTTAATGAACCTACCTGGTCTGGAGCAATAGATTGGAACGTGCTTTCAGGAGGACGAACGATGAAGATATCAGAAGCTGCCTATTATGCCTGGAATGGTTCCGGCTTTAATGCTGGCGCCACATGGTACGATAATTTCAATACTTTCAATACCGGCAGATGGAATAAAAACTATACCCATACACTTGGCGATACAAGATTAAGTCCAAACAATGTAGTTCACTACCCTCAATACGGCGAGGTATGGATCAACTTATGGAGGAGTTCATCCGCAAGACTTGCTGATCCCGAAAAAGCTACCGCAGAAATTTCCTCTGGTGATGACGTTAAAATTTTCCCGAATCCCTTTCAAAACAGTGCGGTCCTGAATAGCAAAGACTTGTCCAAGGTAGATAAGATCAATGTTTATGATGCAATCTCCGGAAGCAGGGTAAAAGTTATAAATCACCTACAATCCAATACTAATGAAATTTCTATTGGAGATGATTTACCAAAAGGCTCATATGTAGTTGTCTTAAAGAAAGGGGATAAAACTGAAGTAGTGAAGGTGATAAAGAACTAGGAGGAAAAAAAGGAGGATGTCCCAAAACACCCAAAAATAACTTGGGGAAGACTTTTGTGACATCCTCTTTAAAATAGGAAAAATACAGTAATACATCTTAATCTACCCTTATGAAAATGAAATATTATTTACCACTGTTCCTTATTTTCTTCATTTTCGGTGCATTGAGTTTTATTCCCCCGCAAACTCAACGGCTTGAACTGGAAGAGTCAATCATTATAAAAAATAATGCCCAGGCGGTGTATGAAGAGATAATTGATTTTAACAGGATGGGGAAATGGTATTCTCCGGTCAATGGCAATAAGGCAACCAATTATAGGATTCAGGAGGCGGAAATGCTTTGGTTTACTCAAAATAATAAGGAATCCGGTTATACCATTTTACATAAAAATTCAGGACCAAGGTTTAAGAAACAAATCGTTTTTTATACTTTTCTCGAACCATTAAAAGATCCTGCGATAGAAGAATTTAACATCGAAGAAACTCCTGTCGGCACAATAGTTACCTGGAGTTTTAAGCTGGAGTTTGAGGAAAGCGGCTTGGCCCAGCCATGGAGTGAAAAGGAAATCATACAATCTCACCTTAAAAGAAAAATTACAAATCTTAAACAACAAGTAGAGGCAAGGCCGAAATTCAACACATTTATTT
Source organism: Cytophagales bacterium (assembly GCA_035628645.1). Classification (GTDB taxonomy): domain Bacteria; phylum Bacteroidota; class Bacteroidia; order Cytophagales; family Cyclobacteriaceae; genus DASPJL01. Next base: position 2,558 of record DASPJL010000081.1, read on the forward strand.
CTACCAGGGATTTTGATCGGTTCTACTATTTTTCAACCACAGCAATTGTAAATGAGAAGAGTGGAAATATTCAACTAAGTAAAGAAGCATGCCTTCAAAAATTATATCAATTTCTGGATAAACATTCTATAGCCAAAAGTGGCAACAGGATCATTTTTAAAGAGAATCTGCCAAATGGAAATATAAAATTAACCTATGGAATAGGCGTCAGACAGCCTGTTAACATCATCGAGAAAGACATAAAACTCGATTCCCTTCCCGAAGGAAGAGCTGTTGTGGCGGAAATTGAAGGTTCTGAAAAGTCCCTGGATCCTTATCATTCGGATGTAGAAAAGTACCTCACTTATTTCTCGTTTCAACCCAAGGGCAATGGTTGGGAGGAAGAGTTTGTTACAAATTATAGTCCTCAAAGTGTGCCTGTAAGAAGGTATGTTATTCAACCTGTTATCAACTAAACAATTTATCTGTCAATAAAAATAAATCAATTTTAAATCAATCGAACTTTAATTATGGTTAAGCAAATTTTACTTATTCTATTGGTTAACACGCTTATCTTTTCTTCTTGTAAAAAAGATGAAGATGTGCCAAGTTTTCCCGCTCCTGAAATTGCGGTAGCGCCCGATTCAAAAGTTTATAAACCTGGCGAAACTGCTTTGATTTCGGTAGATGTTGAGGCTCCGGGAAAAATTAAAGAGGTGATTATTGGATCAAAAACGATAACCACCTTTGACAATGAGGTCTCTGTAAAAGGGGTATCTGCCGAATATGTAATTCCTGAAAATACTGCCGGTGGAGATCACAAAGTGGTAGTTATTGCGGTGGACAAACAAACTCCTGCAAAAACAGATACTGCGGAAGTCATCTTGAAAATAGATGCTGATCCCTGCCTCAACTTTGATGAATCTGAAGTAAATACAGGCGAAGGAAAAATCGCGATTACTGATTTCACCACAGATGATAGTGGATTGGTAAAAGAAATTATCATAAACAATCCAAATGATAAAGGCGGAGCAGGTGAAGCAAACCCATCCGGATGCGGCAAAGTAATGATGTTTGATAAAACTAAGGCAGATTGGGGCGGATGGAATGGCTTTAAGATAATATTAAAGAATGCTTTTTCAGCAGCAGATTTTGTGGCTTTCGGAAGAAGCGGTGCTACAAAGGTTCTTAAAGTGGATGTTTACCGTGGAGAAAAATCCGGGGCAGGAGCATTTCCCGCAGAAGGGCTGCCAATATTTGTAAATATTGGCAATAACGCCAAATATGGCGATCATCCTGTCGGAAGGTCCCAATATTTGATCGGTACACTTACGAAAAACAATGATTGGGAAACCGTTACTTTCCAGTTTAATCCTGCAAATAGTGGTGATATAGATCCAAATGTTGCCGACAATGAAACAGACATGATGGAGTTTCTTCCTTCAGGTGGCCTTCCCGATGATGGAGGACTTTATTACTTTGATAACCTGCGAATGGAGACAGACCCTAATGCAGGCCCAGGCGAGCCTGTAGGAAACGCCCCAACGGTGTGTGATTTTGATCTGGATGAAACAGCTGTAGCCAATGCCGGCTGGACTAAAATTTTTGAAGATGACTTTACTTCAGATCTTTCCAAATGGAACATCTGGACGGGAGGTGCCTTCAACAACGAGTTGCAACATTATCAAGAAAGCAATTTGCAGGTTGAGAATGGGATGCTTTTAATTTCGGCCAAAAAGGAAACCGTAACAGGAGCAACAAACCCTTACGATGCAACCGACAAGACTTTCAACTTTACCTCCGGCAGGATAGAATGTAAAACAAATGTCTCCGCCAGTCAGGATAATCCGAAAGTAAGAATGGTTGCAAGGATAAAATGGCCAAAAGGAACCGGCTTATGGCCTGCATTCTGGAGCTATGGCGATCCTTGGCCCACCCAGGGAGAAATCGATATTCTAGAGGCAAAAGGTCATGAGCCATCAAAGTACCATACAAACTATTTCTATGGCACCCAGGACGGAGCGAATTTAGTGCAAAACGCTTCTAAAACCATTACCGCAGACGCTGACTTGACCACCTGCTATCATTTATATGAATTGGTTTGGGAGAAAGATAAACTCACTTCTTATTTGGACGGAAAAGTTGTAGAAGTAAAAACAAGCGGAGGATATGTAGATGATCTGTTTGGTAAAACCCAGCGAATAGTACTGAACTTAGCAGTAGGAGGGGACTTCTTAGGCAATTTAGATTCTTCTCAAATCCAGGAAGGAACCATGTATGTGGATTATGTGAAAGTATATACTTCTAATTAGGGGATAGAAATTTTCGAGCCGGCGCCAGTGAGAACACTGGCGCTTTTTTTGCTTTATAGGTGCCCAATCTCCAATCTTCCTTTTGAAAGAGTAAGTAGTCTGTGAAGAGAAAGAGAGGTGATTTACTTAAAATCAGTAAGATTTACAACTTTGAATCCCCTAATTGTATTCTCTTTATTAGAAAATTCAAGAAGAAGTTTCTCCCTATTAATTTGATGAATTGTACAAACAGATTTCTTCAAATCATTATTAGGTATTAAAAGAGACTTTATTTCTAAGGGTTTGTTCGGAGAGATGATAAGGTTTTTTATAGTAAACTCATTTTTACCAATACTGTCATAATATATAATGCCCTTTTCCCCGTCAGAACCATCTATAGTAAGTTTATAATCAAAAGGCTTAAGAGGATTTAAAGCATGATAAAATGCCGGCGTTTCCACCAAATAGCCAAAATATGCTTTTGAAATAGGTTGCTTTTTAATTCTTGTAGACGATATACTATCTGTTATTTCTGAAGCTTTCAACAAGTAAAGATCAAAACTGGTAAATTTTGTTTTTTCAGTTAAAATGGAAACGCCTAACGTTAATCCAGTTATAAATCCGACTGCAATGCCTTCGCCCTTAAAGTCAGTCCTCTCCAGATGTTCTGTCAAGAAGTAAAAGTTATGATTAAAATAAAAAAAGTCTTTTTGGAAAACAGGTATGGTCGACAAGGAATGCACAACATTTCCTTGAACATCTTCTTCTTTAATACCTGTTTTATCATAATACTTATTGAAAATAGCTTGTCCGGTACTATTAAATTGTAAAATAAAATAGCCTGTATTGACTCCGTTGGGTTCCCGTTTTTTATATTGTTCGCCAGCTACGAATAATATGTTTTTTGTCTCGTCAAAATGAATATTATGAGCCACTCGTGAACTTTTGAACTCCTGTATCATTCTGTCATACACAATATCACCGGTAGAATCATTTAAGCAAATAATTCTTGAGCTTTGTCTCACAGAATTGAAGTTTAAGAAAAGGAAATTATTTGATGTGAAGGTATTATTTATAAACAAAGGGATGCCGTCGTCCAAAATAATTTTTGTCCAAAGTGTGTCGAGGGAATAGTCAAGTTTTGTGATGGTAAAACCTGAGCTTTGCTTAGTAGAGCAATAAATTGCATTTTGATTAAAAGAAATAACCTTTGGCCTTGCTATTCTTTTTTTTAGAGGTTTGGAGACCTGTTGTACAGTTCCTTCTTTAATATCAATTTTAATCGCGAGGAAGTTTTTCTTCAGATCATCATAGAAGAATAAGCTGACCTCTTTACCATTTTCTGCCTGTCCGAATAATTCTGATTTAGACAATTTGAAATTATTATTTTTGATACGATCTCCCTTTAAATCAAAGAAGCTGGTATTCACAAATGTTTCTTTCGGGTTTGAATTTATTATCTTGATTTCTACGAATCCCGAATCTATTGTCAAAATAGTGGTTTCAGGGCGAACAGAGGTTTGTGAAAAAGTGGGAATAAAAGAAGTAAGGAAATAAATGACTACAAGTAGATAATAAAAAACAGAACGATTCAAAAGAGTATAGATTAATGATTTAAAAATAAACCCAAATAAATGTTTTAATTCTTCTTTTCCAATTAATTTAAATTGTTTTGCGACAGCGTTAGTGTCCCCACCGACACTTTTTTCTGCTTGTGTCAACGTCTCTCTTGCTAAGGAGAAAAGAGTCTGTGAAGTAAAAAGATGTTATAATGAAGAATGATATCATGGAAACGATCCTCAAATTTCATCCCTAAAAATCCCGATATTAAAAAGGCTATTTACCACTCATATAAAATTGGAAATAATAACTGAAGAAAAATTTAGTTTGCTTTTCTATCCGGGTTATTACGGCTTAAATTTCATTCGTAAATAAACCTGTTCTTGTGATGATTTGCTGTATGATGATTTCACTTACAATCAATTTTAGATGAATTCAATTCAAAAGTTTTTCTGGTTTTGCTCAGGAATCAGCGAACCCATGCTGAAGAAATGTCCGACAGATGCCTCCAAATATGTAGGTATTGGAGCTACCATTTTCTTTACTGGAATATTCGCTTTTATCTCCAGCAGCTATGCCATTTACACAGTTTTTCAATCTGTGACCATAGCGGTATGTTTTGGAATAATATGGGGGTTGATGATCTTTAATCTGGACCGGTACATTGTCGGCAGTATGAAAAAAAAGGATACTTTCTGGAAGGACTTCCGGATGGCGATTCCAAGGATTGTGCTGGCCATTCTTCTCGCCTTAGTCATTTCAAAACCCCTGGAGCTGAAAATTTTTGAACCTGAAATTAAAGAGCAACTCATTCTGATGGAACAGAAACTTTATAAGGATCAGGAACAAACGGTGAAGGATAGGTTCGCAGAAAAGATCAAATCCACACAGGCAGAAATAAATAACCTCCAACAACAAATAAATCAGCAGGAAGCCAAAAGAGATACCCTGATGATCATAGCACAACAAGAAGCTGATGGCACGGGTGGTTCGGGAAGAAGAAATTTAGGACCAATCTACAAGATTAAAAAGAGGGATGCAGACACGGCATCTTCTGATCTCGATTCTATTATTGCCTATAATGAGCCATTAATAATTCAAAAGCAAAAAGAACTTTCAGCAACCGACTCACTGATTGCTGCAGAGATTACAGGCTTTGGTAGGGGAAGATATGACGGATTAGCTGCCCGGATGGAGGCATTACAACAACTGATTGACAAAAGCAGCCCGATTAAATGGGCCAATTGGTTTATAATCCTTCTGTTTATTGCGATAGAGACCGCTCCAATTTTTGTTAAATTGATTTCCGACCGAAGTCCTTATGATAATTTACTAATGCTTCACGAGCATCACTTTGAGTTATTCCGATTGGAGCAGACAACTAAGTTGAATTATCAAACCAATGAAAGGACGAAAGCAATGGTTGAAAAATCCGAAGGTGTTTCATTAGGTAATGTAAATGAAGTTGTACAATAAGATACACCACAAAAAAAATAGAATAATATCCTGAGAAATAGCTTTTTTCCCCTCAAGCGTCAGCCCCACTGATGCTTTTTTTGCTCGTTTCGGTGTCAACATAAAAATTTAATATAATTTTCTGTAATTTTTTCCCTGTGCCTGCGACTAATAGTAAAAAAATAAACATTGGAAAAAGAGTTTGTCGATTTAATTAATTCTCACTCCCGCCTCCTGTATAAAATTTGCAATTTATATTGTGATGAGGCGGAGGATAGGAAAGACATGTTTCAGGAAATTGTATTGCAGCTCTGGAAAGCCTTTCCCAGTTTTCGAAATGAGTCTTCCGTAAGTACCTGGATGTACAGAATTGGACTTAATACTGCGGTATCCAATTTTAGAAAGGTGTCAAAAGGAGTCTTTAAAACCTCCATTTCTGATGCTGTTTTTCAAGTGCCTAATCCCGGGGATTTTTATCCGGAAAGTGATCAAATCATTGCGCTTCATAAGGCTATTTCCGAATTAAATACCATTGAAAAGGCGGTTGTCATGCTTTACCTGGAGGAAAAATCCTATGAAGAGATAGCAGAGATACTTGGGATTACCAAGTCCAATGTGGGAGTAAAACTTCTTAGAATTAAAGGAAAATTAGAAAAAACATTAAAAACGTATAGTTATGAATCTTGAAGAACTAAAAGTCACCTGGCAGGAATATGACCAAAAACTTAAAGCCACAAAATCAATTAATGAAAAGATCATATTGAATATGATTAGGGACAGATCGGGATCAATTCTTTCTGTGATGAGGAGAAACGGCCTTTTGACCATCGTGCTTATGGCGGTAATTATCTGGTTTTGCATGATGTCGATTATTTATAATGCTTTTGATTTTGAATACAAGCTACAGTTTTTGCCTTTGGTGATTTATGTGGTAGTTGCGGTGATTTTTATTATTTACCTTATCAAAGCCTATATAAATTCACAGGTGGATTTGTATAAGGACAACCTCAAGGAATCCCTGATTAAAGTGATAGCAACGCATGAGAAATTTATGTCAGTAAACCTGAAATTAGGTATGATGTTTCTCTTTGCCGCTTTTTTGTATTTGCTAAGCGCTTCCTTTAAGACCTTTCAAAATGAAGGGATACTGAAAGGTCTTATCTTTTTCGCGGGGGGAATTATAGTAAATGTTACACTACTTTATGTGGCTAAGCTCATGGGCGCATTTAAAGATCATTATGGCAACAAACTTAAGAGTCAGCTTAAAGAGCTTGAAGATTTTGAGGAGGAGAGAAAGCATTCATGAGTTTATAGTCAGATTTCACTTAATATTTTAGGAAACCGGGGGGAATAGGGGATTTATAAGCATCCTTATTCCTTCTTGTTTTAAAGGAAAAGTGGGATAAATAAATGCACCTTTACCGATACCCCACCTCAAAAAAATCAAATATACTTTCGTTATTCAATTGCTCCCTAGGTTTACCGGAAAATACATGATCAATCCGGCCCAGATTTCATTGATGTATGTGCCCGTGGTTAATGCAAATACTGATTTGAAGGTGGTGAGTGTGGAGTGATGTTGTTAAATTACCAGGGATAATTTTAGGCCGCCGCCATTGCCCCTCGTCAATTTCAGTTTTAATGATACAGGAGCCTGTCAATCATCCAGGCTCCTCTTTTTTCTCAATAATTTCTAAAGCGGTGTTCCATATTTAGGAAGGAAATTGGCTGTCATGTTTCCCCATTCTATAGTCATGGTTTTATCAGGGAAATCACCTATTCCGGATTTATCCCGACATGATTCGGAATACCTTCCGCCCTTAATGTTGAAGTTAGCATCAAATTCCATATTCAAAACAACATTCTCCGGGATGTTGTCAAATATATCTGTGGTGGTCCATTCACTATGATTTGGAGGATTGTTGGGGCATTTGCTATCCTCCACTACTGCCCTTGTGGCTTCTTTGTCAATTTTTAAATGAAGGTGTTTAATTTGAAAACCTGTATTGGTCACCATCACCGCAGCATTAAAATATTCTACCGAATGCGCGTCCGGAGCGAAAGGTTTTACCAATGGTAATTCGCCTTGTATGGTGTTCCAGGTTGCCACTTGTTTTATTGTGCAATAATCAGAAAAGGTATAGGAAGCTGTGCCACTCATTTTATAAGATCCATAGCTGTCTCCGGCAAAGAAAAGATAACTTATATTCGGTACAGGAACAGGTGCATTTCCCGGTATATCCCTGTATTTATTTATATCCCTTCTCATGTGTACGTTCAGGATCACTTCTTCCATTAAAGATCCGCCGGAGGGTCTTTTATATACGATCACTCCTCTCCATTCGGTAAGCGTTCTCGTATTACTTTCATGATTTCCTACCTTTACCAGTACATCTCCCGCAGATCCTTTTCCGGAAGGCTTGATTTTACACATAATGAAATTTGCCTCCCAGGATTCTACAGTTAATGCAACCCCATCTACGGTAACCGATCTCTTTCCACTTCCTGTGTCATCACCAAACGACCCCCATAAGTAGAGCATGTTTTTGGATTCATCTACATATACGAAAGCAATGCTAGGTCTTAATAAGGTGATGCTTTCATCAAGCGCTTTGTACTTAAGAAACGCTTGTCTGTCAGGTTCAGTGGATCTATAGGGAATTGACTTCCCTTTTCCCTTTCTCACCATATCATCAAAAACCGCTGGAATTTCAAAGGCTCTTTGTTTGGGAGTTTCAGGAACTACTACTCCGTCAGCATTTGCGGCTAAAAGGCGATCATAATAAAATAAAGCAGTAGAGTAAGCGTCACCATCATCCACATTGTCTGTCCATCCAAGATACGTTCCTGTATTTGAAGTTTTTTGGAGAAAGGCATTTTGAAATTTCTCATCCCTGAAACTTTGGCAAGCATCAATATAAATCATGGCATTTTTTGACAAGGACATATATCTCTCCACAAAACCATGAGTGATGCCAAGGTGTGTCTCATACTGTACTTTCCAGTCTTTACCATAGTTATGCTTGCCGGATATAAAAACGATGTTGTCCTTTTTTATATCGTCGGCATACTTCTTTTCATTGGCAACACTCATTGTGTCGGACGAATACAAAGCATAAAGGTCTTCACCTTTTTTATTTTTAACCATTCCTCCGTGCGAAGCATAATATAATATCCCTGTGCTTTTTACTGACATCAGATTGGCAATGGTTCCATCTTTAAGGGTGACATTGTATCCCTTATTTTGAAAAAGTGTTTTGAGTACATTCCGTCCGTTTTTGCTGCTATTGAAATAGTTTCCCAATGAATTAAAAAGTATAACCTCATCCGTCGTAGGAAGACCAACACGAGCGTTTGAAAGACCGCGGCGCATGTTTTGAGAATCTTCCAACTCCTCCCAGTTGGGTTCGGGGATGTCCTGAGTCGGGCGATTTTCAACGAAAAGATAAAGTGCGTTGTCCTTAAATCTTCCCCATACATTTCCTCCTTCTTCAGAATACCCCACCTCCAAGAACTCGGGAAGGGTTTTCAGGTATTTTTCTACCTGAGTATTAAGGGAACCTCTCTCGGTTGATTCCAGGCCATTTATATAATTATTTATTTTAGTCAATACTTCCTGACGTTGCTCAGGGGTTATTTCCACTGCCACTGTATCGGTTGGTGGATTTGGTTCGCTTTTGATCACCTCATCGTCTTTTTTACAAGCAATCAGAGATAGAATTAGAATAAACAAGAATAAGTTGAAAACGCTTTTCTTCATCTTAAATAGATTAATTAGTGCGGTGCAAAAGTAGATTGAATAGAAAAGAGATAAGTACGGGTTAATATCGAATTTAAATTCTACGTGGAATCACGTAGAAGAGCGTTTCTTCCGCTGTTTGTTTCCGTCGTTTGAAAAAATTAAGTTTCGAAAAGTGAATGAACGGTGAGTGAGTTTGTCTGTTACGGTGTTTTCCTTTGCCTCAGCTTTATGCCACTTGTTTTATCGTATTAATGATCTCAAATTCGAGGTAGGTACTTACGCCCTGGCCCGGTTCGGATATTATATCCATTTTGCCATTCATTATCCGGACCCTGGATTTTATGCTATTCATACCCGTTCCGTCCTTATCTGCGCTATCCTGATCGAAGCCTACACCATTGTCCTCAACGGTTATAGAGAGAATGTCTGCCTGAAAGCCAACTTGTACAATTGCCTCCGTAGCTTTGGAATGTTTAAGTACGTTATTCAACAATTCCTGAACTATTCTGTACACTGACAACTCAAATTCGGACGAATAACGACCTGTTTCACCCCAGGAATCATATTGGATGGTGAGGGTATCATTGCTGATATTGTAGCAGTATTTCCTGAGGGCGGTATCCAGTCCATTGTGTATTAAAACTTCCGGCATTAAATTATGAGCTGTTTTTCTGACTGAAACAGAGGCTTCATCCAAAAGGCCCATTACACGTCCATAATTTTCTTCTTCCTGTGAAGCTATGGCAGTAATGTGCATTTTTGCTGCTGCCAGCATCCCGGCTACTTCATCGTGAAGGTCACGGGCAATCCTGGTTCGCTCTTTTTCTTCCCCCTGCATCAATGCCTGTAGCACTTGAAGTTCTTTTTCCTGCTGTATAGCATTCAATTGTTTTAGGTGTATTTTCCTTTTATAGTTGTAATAAGCGCTGATAAGCAAGGCTAAAAGTAAAGCAATTAAAGAAGTGCCTATTGCGTAAATAACATATTGTTTGGTCTTTTCAAGCTGAAGCTGCTTTTGCGCGAGCTCCTTATCCTTCTGTGATGACTGATATTTTATTTCCAGTTCATTAATGATCTTCAATTGTTTTTCCCCAAGTACGCTATCCTCATACTGTTGAGCCAGAGACAGGTATTTGTAAGCGTCTTTATATTCACCTGTTTTTGCAAAAACGGTGTGTAAAGAGTTATAAATAGCGGCGGAAATTTCCCTTGCGTTGATTTCCTCGGAAACCTCCAAAGCTTCCAGGTAAAAAGTTTTTGCCTTATCATAATCGCCATTGGCCTCATATAAGTTGCCGATACTTTTTTTAATATCAGCTACATCATAAGGTATCGATAATTTGATCGCATATTTAAGACTAATGGTTCCAAAAGCTATGGCTTTTGAATAATCCTTTTTTTGCCGGTAATAATCGGCAATGTTGATATTGGCTAATTGAATGGCGTATTCATCATTAATCTTCTCTGCAATCAAAAGAGCCGTTTTATGGACCTCAAACATTTTTTCTGTTTGCTTTAATTCAGTTAAAGCGGTTGCCTGATTAATTAATGCCCTGGCCAATAAGGAAGAGTCGTTCAGTTGCCTTGCCAGTTTTGCAGATTCCGTAAAATAATGCAGGGATTTTTCATACTGCTTTATTTGCTGGAAGATCCCTCCAAGATTTCCATAAGCCTGGGATAATGCATCAGCTTGTTTATACTTTTTAAAAATATCCACTGCTGCCTGATGATTGTACACGGCGCTATCCGGCTTTCCGATGAATTTATACAGGTTGCCAAAGTTGGCATAGCAAGCGCCGATTCCTCTTACATAATTAATTGATTTGTACAATTCCAAAGCCCTCCGGTAATTCTTAAATGCCGAGTTGTAGTCACTTTTATCAGAGTAGACTATTCCCTGGTAATGATAGCCTTTCGCCTCTCCTTTGATAAACCCTATTTTTTTGCTAAGTTTTGTTGCTTCATCATAAACCGTTATTGCTTTATCGCTGTCAATTCCTTCTAATACATATCCTGAGTCTAACAGCTGATTCACCATCAAAGTATCAGGATTACCTGCAATGCATAGGTTATTGGTCAATGAGTAAAGTGTGATAAGAAAAATAAACCTGCAAGGGAAATGGGAAAGACCAAAGGAGAAAGATATCAGTATTTTTGTTTTCAATCGGTTCATACAAAAGGAAAAGATTCAAGTTAAAAAGTTTTTTGAATTCCAGGAATATTTGCTGCGTTGCCAACTAAATAAATAGAGCACTTTGCTTGCTCAAATTCTTTAGTTTTGCACTTCGTTAAAATCTATCACAAAAACTTAGATAAAAAGACCTGGAAAATGGAAAAAATTTCCCTTGCAATAATCGATGATCATGAGGTGGTAATAGATGGATTGGTCAGCATGTTCTTGTCGAACGCAGAAATTGAAATAGTTTACACAACGACAAGTCCAAAGCAACTGCTGGATTTTCTCAGGCAGAATAATCCGGACGTATTATTATTGGATATCCATATGCCCGAAATTAACGGCATTGATCTTTGCCAAACCATTGTGAAGGAAAACAAGAGTATTAAAATTATAGCTTTCAGCAGTTTTGACGATACTAATTTTGTAAAGCAGATTTTAAGAAAAGGAGCTTCAGGGTATGTTCTTAAAAATGTAAACAAACAGACTTTATTTGAGGCAATTAAAGCTGTGCACAATGGTGAAGAATATATCGATGAAAATATAAAAAAACTATTGGTGCACTTAAGCATTACCGGTCAGCGTAGGTCCATGTTTGAGATTCCCTTAACAAAACGCGAAAAGGAGATCCTTAAACTGATAGCTGAAGAAAATTCAAATCAGGAAATTGCAGATAAACTGTTTATCAGTCTTCGGACAGTAGAAACCCATCGGTCAAATCTCATACAAAAGTTAAATGCCAAGAACACAGTAAGCCTGGTAAAAGAAGCTATTAAAAGAGGGTTGATAAATTGAAGCACTTCGCCGTTGTTAATGCACTAGTGACTTCTTGGTAACGATTTTGTAATAAAGTGTAATTTTGTCCAATTTTTATTTTGTTTTGGTATCGAAATCAGTAACAAACAAAATTCCAGTCATGGGCCTTTATTCAACTTATATTTTTCCGAAATTGATTAATCTGGGGATGTCGGGCGAGGCAACTGCACGCTACAGAGCGTCAATGTTAAAACATGCGCAGGGTCAAGTATTGGAAATTGGTTTTGGAACAGGACTTAATTTGCCCTTTTATCCTGAACATGTCAGGAAGATCTATACGGTAGATGTAAATGCGGGAATGAACTCTTTAGCACATAAGAAAATTGTGAAGTCCTCCATTGAAGTAGATCACCATATTTTAAACGCTGAGAACTTACCATTTCCTAATGATTTTTTTGATACTGTAGTAAGCACGTGGACACTTTGCAGCATCAAAGATATTAATAGCGCTTTGCAGGAGATTTTGCGGGTTGTTAAACCTGCCGGTAAATTCATTTTTGTAGAACATGGGCTGAGCAATGAAACACATATTCAGAAAAGACAAAACTTCCTTACTCCGCTCCAAAAAGTAATCGGAAACGGCTGCCATTTAAACAGAAATATGGAAGAGCTGATTCAACAAGCCGGGTTTCGTTTTGAAGTCCTTCATAAAGAGTATGCTAAAGGCTCGTCTAAAGTAGGAGGCTATTTATACTATGGAATTTCGGTAAAATGAATCCGAATTTTTTTAACGTAGTCGTCAGAAATCTAATCCACCACAAAAGTTATCTTTTGTCATATTTTAATGAGGTTTTTGTTCCAATAGCTGGATAAACTCCTGTTCAACTGCATTGGGTGAATACATTGCTTTATGGTGTACATAGTCGTCAACTGCTTCAATTATTTTTCTTACAGTTTTATAATAAACCACCAGTTCTTTATCCTTAGGTTCTATATACTGATTTTCCTCCAAGTCTTCGTCAAAGTCAGGTCCGGGAGGTCCTTCACTTGTTTTTACTTTATAGTTTTTACCGAGCAGCTGTATCTTCAAATTCTGAAGTTCTATATGAATTATTTCCAAGGCATCCTGCCTGGTTTTAGCTGCTTTTACAAGCTCTTTAAGTTTTGATACCATAGCTGAGTTTTTTAATTGATCTTTCCGATATGCCTTATTACGAGATAAAAAATGCTTTGGATTCTTTACATATTCTTATGTTCCCAAGCTGCCAGCGTTAATAGTCGTTCTTTCGCAGCATCTACTTTTTATATGACTCTAAGCTGCTTTCTAGGTTTCCACAATAAATATTAATGAGTTAACGTCTAATGGGGAGCCAAGGGGATCTAAGAGAGAGTTTATATCAACATAGCATAATATGGAGAGCCAAGCTCTTCCTGTTGTACAGTTAGCTTTAGCTTACGGAAGTGATCATAAATTTTCCTTGGAATGCAAAAAAAATAGAAAAAATTAGCAAAATAGTACACCCCATTTAGGTTTTTTATTTATAATTGAAATGCCTCTAGAGTTAACCTACTGTTTTCAGTACAAATAGGTTATTCTTATTTTTTTTTAATTAAATTTTTAAACTTAAACCAGTTCACAAAATGAAAAAAAACCCTATTAAATCCCTTTTACTTGGCATTCTAGTATCCTTTTCAATGTTTAATTGTTCCCAAGAGGATGCTCAACCAAAAAGCAAGGCTGCAGATGCGATGGCTTCAGCGACATTAAGCGGAACTTATTGTACATCGAACAGTTATCATAACTATCCAAAACAAGCAATGAATTTAAATTTATATGCTGTTGGAGCGACAGTTATGGTTTATGTGGATCCTTATGATGTACCTAATAGATTTACTATTTATGAAGGTTCTACCAACATAAAGAGCTCAGGTTGGATAGGTTATTCTAATAATTCCGGTCCTTGGGGAATGAGCATTAGCAAACCAGCTACTTATATATCTTTTGTCAAAAAAGCTGGTATGACCTATTATTTAGGAGTTGAAACCGTTACTCCAAGTAATCAATGCGATTCCTGGTATTCTAACTTTTAAGATTTTAAACAAATTATTAATATGGGTGCGTGAGTTAAAAGCTCACGCATTTTGTTAATAGAGAAATTGAATGAATTCTAAAATATGAAATGGTTGTTCTTTTTCTTTATATCCTTATTTTCTTCATCTTCAGTTAAATGCCAAATAGCTTCTCGAATTGGAACATCTATTAGTTGTTATGAAAATGGAGATAAAGTAAAATCACAAGTAGCCCGCATTTACTCATTAAGTAAAAGACAACAAGCTTATTCAAAGGTTGAATTTATTTATGAGAGTGTTCCCGAAGAAGCAAAAATTACATTTGAATATGCTGCCGGAATATGGGAAACATTTTTGAATTCGCCTGTTCCAATCCGGGTAAAAGTCATTTGGTCAGATAAAACAAATGCTCTTGCCACAACGGGGCCTACCACATTATATATGAATTTTGAAGGTTCCAGGTTTGTAAATGTATGGTATCCGGTAGCATTAGCAGAAAAACTGGCCAAAAAGGAGCTTAATCCTGTTTCAGAACCAGATATTGAAATATTGATTAATAAAAATTATGATTGGTATTACGGTACAGATGGAAATGTTCCTTCTGATAAACTCGATCTACTGACAATTGTTTTACACGAAATAGCACATGGACTTGGATTTATTTCTTCAGCGTCTGTATATGAAAAGCAAGGTATCATAGGGGAGGATAGTTTCTATTATATATATGATCTTTTTCTTAAAAGGGAGGATGGACTATTTTTAACTGAACTTCCCAATCCATCCTATGAATTATTAGATGCTTATCAAAATAATAGCCTCTTTTTTCAATTATCTTCAATAACGTCATTAAATCAATTTCCCAGGATAAATGCACCTTCTTATTTTATTCATGGCGAAAGTATTTCTCATCTTGATGAGCTTGCTTATCCAATAGGAAATGAGAATTCACTATTATCAGCCAAATTTTCTTTTGGGGAGTCGATTCATGTTTTAGGAGATGTTTTATCAGGAATATTAGTGGATATAGGATGGGGGACAGAAACTGAGGCTGTTTATCCTACTATTTATCCCAATCCTACCGATGGAGTAATAAATTTTAATAGTTTGAATCCGGTAATAAAGTATGAAGCAAAGGTTTTAAATGCTTTAGGAACAGAAGTGTTGGAATTTGAGCTAAGAGCAAGAAACTTGGAATTGCCTTCAATTAATTTAGAAGTATTACCAAAGGGTGTTTATCTAATAATCCTTTCAACACCCGGGAAACTTTTTAAGTTTAAGACTATACTAATGAAATAACAACTTCTTTGCTGTGCAGTACAAACTCCAAATGTTTGTTAGTGAAGAAATTAATTTAGCTAATGAGTTAACAAGATATTTGAAAGATAGCTACTTGCAGAAACATCGGCCTGTTGCGAGCATCCGATTGATAGTTCTCTTCAATCATTTTTTTAGTTTTATTCCTTATTTAGAAAGTCTGCAAGCTACAGATTCAGGTACAATAGATCTAATTTTAATGTCTTACCTGTAACATTATCCTTTTCTATGTATTTAGTTCTAAAAAACTTAATGCATATGGAACATATGAAAAAGATAATCCAGATTACCACAATCATTTTACTTTCAGTTTCTTGTACAAATGATGAGATTGTTAAAAGGACTGAGGAGGATACCTGTTATTTATCGGAATACACAGCTTCCAACAGTGAAAGTTTTACTTTTAGAATGGAAAATAATAAGCTGGTTGAAACTGGCTACGGAACAAATTCCAGTCCCACGAATTTTACATATGATGATAAAGGGTATATCATTAAATCAGAAGGTCCCAACTTTGAGGAAAAGTACTATTACAATTCTGCCAATAAGATTGTAAAATCAGAAACCTACAGTTATGGAGTTCTGGTGGAAAGACGGGAATACCTTTACGATTCAGACGGGAATATCAGGAAGTATTTGGCAAGTTTCAATCTGGATCAGCAGGTTCAAAGTTATGTTGAAGATCATTACGAATATAAGGACGAAAATCGGGTGAAGACAATCTCCTACGTATACAGTTCGGATAATATGAATAAAGCTGATTCTGTTGTTATCAATAAGAAATTCGATGATAAGAAAAACCCGTATAATACTTTAAATTATTCGTATTCTATTTATGACAAGAATAACCCTATTGAAATAACTTATTCGGGAGATAATTCTGAAAATAATACTGTGATTTCTTATACATACAATGAAAACGGTTACCCTATAACCTATGAAACAACTTATGTAAACCGAACTGAATATCCTGTAGTAACTGGAGAATATAAATATACATGCCCATAGAAATTCTTGTAATTAATTAATAAAGCAAAAGGCTGATTAATTTTTCAATCAGCCTTTTTATTGTTTCACTTTAAAATTAAGATCTTTATTCACTTGTTTCTTCCAGTGAAAATTTTATTGGTATGGTAAATTTAGATTTAACAGGTTTGTTATTAAGTAGAGCCGGATTCCAGGGCGGCATTTCTTTCACAAGCCTCTTTGCTTCCACATTCAATTCTTTTGATAATCCTTTCTTCACTCTTATATTACTGATTTTGCCTTTTTCTGAAACTACAAATTCAACAACCACTGTGCCTTCTACAGCGGTTTTTCTGGCAATTTCCGGATACTTAAGGTTTCTGTAAAAATACCTGAAGAGCCGATCAAATCCTTCTTTTGGAGCTGCTTTTATATAAATATCATCCGTTTTTATTATCGGAAATCCATCTTTATCTGATATAGAATCTTCAGTCACTACCGGCAGATTCGTTAAAGGCGCTTTTAATGACAAATCGATAGTTGAAGTTCTATCATTATTTGTGTTGAGATTAGAACTATCTTTAGTTTCAGTATTCTTCACAATCGGTTTGAAGGCTGCAGGCGGATTAGCTTTTGGAGTTTTTACCGAGCGGTTACTTTTATTTTCTCCTTTTATTTTGTCACCCGTTTTATGTTGATGGCTATACTTTTTTGTACTGATAGAGTCTATGTCCTTACCTTTTTTAACAACTTTTTGTTGTGTCAATGAATCCGGAGTCATGGGTAAAGGAAAGGATGATGGGCGGGACATTTCCTGCTCGGTATTTTTTTTCTGAAAATTTGAATTGGTGGTGCCCAAATATATCGTTATCCCCAGTAATATAAATAGGATAAAACCCAATCCAATAGACCTTCTGAGGGCGCTCTTCGCCTTTTTAGCTTTATTAGAAACTTCTGAAAAATCCATAAAGGCTTCCATTTCCACGTCAGAAATCTCCACGTTTTTAAAAATCACCTTATGTTTTTTCATCTCAGTACACTTTTAAATTGTATCCTTATTTTTTCCAGAAGCCTATGAATTTTGACCCTGGCATTAGTTTCATTTAGCCCAAGCACCTTGCCGATTTCCTTATAAGAAAGATCTTCATAAAATCGAAGTTCAATCAGTTTAACCTCATTGCATTTCAGACGCTCAAATATTTTTTGAAACTTAGCCTTTAAAGCATCGAGCTCAATGTCTTCATCCTGATCCTTCAGTTTGAACAACAATTCATCCGTCATTACCAGTTGTTCTTGTTTTTTATGCTTTCTGAAAAACTGCATTACTTCATTATATGCAATCCGATAAAGCCAGGCAGAAAATGGAAAATTTTGAAAATTGTAGCTGTGTAAATTAGTTAAAGCCTTAATGAATACATTAGAAGTGATATCCGCAGTCACTTCCTTATCCAGTACTTTAAAGTAGATGAATTTGAAGATTGTTTTGTAGTACTTTTCATAAAGGGGCTTGAAACAATCAGGGTTGTTTTTTGCTTGAATAATCACAAGCCGTTCTTTCTCAAGTTCGTCATTAACAGGAGTGTCAGATGTATTCAACCTTTTTCGGAATTATTAAACTTGGCTATAATACAATTCCTTTTAAGATGTTACAATTGTTTTTGATTTTTTTCTATTTCTATGGGTTTTGAATACTTGTGCAACGTGTCAAATGCTTTGCATTTCCGTTGATTGTTTACTTTGACTGCGGAAAAGTAGGATCAATATTATTTCGCTCTAAACTTAAAATAAGATATATGAGCCTGAGAAAGATTATCTCTTGATGCCTTTATGGTCTGTGCATGAGGATAATGTCATTGTCGAAAATGAAATTATCCTCAATTCCATTCTTTTTACAATTACGTCAAATGTTCTTTAAAGAAATCTATGGTGCGTTTCCAGGCAAGTTCTGCGGCTGCTTTATCATAACGGGGAGTAGTATCGTTATGGAAACCATGGTTCACGTTTTCATACATATAGGC
>DASPJL010000082.1:0-50322 GCA_035628645.1 Cytophagales bacterium
TACAGGCAAAACCTACATGGCGGTAGCATTGGCAGTGAAAGCATTAAAGGAAAAAGAAGTTAAAAAAATAATCATTACCCGTCCTGCTGTGGAAGCAGGAGAAAACCTCGGGTTTTTACCAGGGGATCTCAAAGAAAAAATCGATCCTTATCTTAGGCCCATCTATGATGCGTTGGATGATATGATCCCGCCTGAAAAGCTAAGGTATTATCAGGAAAACCGGATTATAGAAATAGCACCTTTAGCCTACATGAGAGGAAGGACATTGAACAATGCGTTTATTCTTTTGGACGAAGCCCAGAACACTACTACCATGCAGATCAAAATGTTTTTGACGAGGATGGGCGCTAGTTCTAAAGTAATTGTTACGGGAGATAAATCTCAGATTGACCTTCCGAAAAGTCAGAAATCAGGCCTAATAGAAGCGTTGTCTATACTTCACGGCATCAAAGGAATTGGATTTGTAGAATTGGAAAGTTCAGATGTGTTAAGGCATAAACTGGTAAAAGATATCATTCACGCTTATGATAAGAATTCCGCTCTTAAAGATCATTCACGTAACGGACACGGCTACGCTTCTAACGGTATTTCAGATTAGAAAGAAAGTTTTTGTAGAAGAACAAAAAGTGCCCGAAAGCGAAGAATATGATGAACATGAAAATACAGCCAGGCATTTCCTGGCTTTTTTTCTTGATAAACCTTGTGGTACAGCCAGATGGAGATTTACGGAAAAGGGTGTAAAGCTTGAGCGGTTTGCTGTACTTAAAGAATTCAGGGGAAAAGGCGTGGGCCATGGGTTAGTTCAGGAAGTTCTAAAAGATGTGAGAGGCCACCCATCCTATTCGGGCCAAAAGATTTATTTGCATTCGCAAACGACGGCCATTCCTCTCTATTCCAAATCAGGGTTTAAACCTGTAGGGGGAAAATTTTTTGAATGTGAGATTGAACATTATAAGATGGAATTAACCTGTACGTAAAGGTTATTTTAAAAAAAAAGAAGGCACAATTAAGCTAAATTCGGTTCAGATTTGGAATCCCATCTCTACATAAGAGCCAAAAATATTTATTCGGATCTCCGCGTAAGGATCAGAAAACAGGACTAACTCCGAGTTGTTATAGTGCGCTGATTTTACAGACCCCTTTTCCCCAACTTCTTCATATTCTCTATCTTTTTATTTATATTTATTCTGTTTACAATAATCCCTTAGAAGGTTTAAAAGTTGTATTAGGAGAAAAACCTAGGCTGGCTATTAACATTTTATAAAAAAATGTTTGTACGAAAATTCAGTGGAATGAACGCTTTTAAGCTACTCTTCTGTTTCTGTTTTGTTTTCTTATATTCTGAATGCTTCCCGCAGAATCCTGATATGGGATTTCAGCACATTAATGCGCTTAATGGACTGTCTCATGGATTTACCCGAAAAGTTATTCAGGATCATGAAGGATATATGTGGTTCGCTACGGCAGATGGGCTGAATAAATATGACGGGTATAAAATGACGGTTTACAAAACCGAGCCTGAAAATCCCAACAGTATTACTTCAAATGATGTGATCACCTTATTTGAAGATAGTGAAAATAATCTTTGGATAGGCACAAGCAAAGGGCTTAATCTATATTCCAGGGATCACAACTCTTTTATCCATTTTCCTGAAATAGGGGATGCTTTTGTTAACAGTTTACTGGAAGACAGCAATGGAGATTTTTGGGTAAGCGCCAGAAAATTCATTTTCAAATACGATAAAGAAACCAAACGTTTTAAAAAGCTTTCATTGCCCGATAATGAAATGGCTTTTTTTTGTCTCTTCGAAGACAGCAACAAAACCTTTTGGATTGGCACTTTTGAAGGGTTGGTTATTTTGGATAGGTCTTCAAATAAAATCATAGAACAATTCCAGATCAATGTAAGAGACATCAGTTGTATTTATGAGGATACAAGGAAAAATTTATGGATAGGCTCCCGGGTTATGGGAGTTGTCGTTTATAATCTTAACACTACTCAATCCACCCTTTATCAGAATGAGCTTAAGATTCCTAATAATGTGGTCCTGGCAATAAATGGTGATCAATCAGGGAAAATCTGGATAGGAACGGAAAATGGAGGGTTGTCCATTTATAATCCGACCAAGAACAGGTTTTATCAATACCTTAATAATCCTTCAAATCCTGAAAGTCTGTGCTTTAACACCGTGTATTCTATTACTTTTGATAAAGCAAAGAATATTTGGCTTGGAACATATACTGGCGTAGAGTTGGTAAAAAAGAATAAGTTTTTACATGTCCGTCCCGATTTTTTAGCCAAGAATAGTCTTTCCAGTAACAATATATTGTCCTTTTGTGAAGACCGGTACGGCAATCTTTGGATTGGAACGGATGGTGAAGGTCTGGATTAATATGATCCGAAAACAGGGATTTACACCCATTTTAAACACGATCCGAAAAATCCAAGAAGCTTAAGTTCTAATGCCATTACCTGTCTAAAGGAAGATAAACAGGGTAATTTATGGGTAGGTACCTGGGGCGGCGGACTCAATTTGTTTAACCGAAAGCAAAAGGAGTTTATCCGTTTTCAAAAAGATTTAAAAAATGATAAGAGTATCCAGAATGACAATATTGCCCATATTTACGAGGATAAGCGAGGGAATTTGTGGATAGGCATAGGAAGCGGGATTGAATTGCTGGATAGAAAGACTTTTACTTTTACTCACTATAACTACATTTTTTCAAATACACTTTTAGGAAGCTACCCGGGTGATATTTTGGAAGATAAGGAAGGCAACCTCTGGATCGGGACTTTTGAAGGACTATGTATTTTGGACCGGGACAAAAATAAAGTAGAAGAGTTTTTTCATAATGATAAAGATAAAAGCTCCATCAGCAGCAATGTAGTTTATACATTGTTTGAAGACAGTAGAGGCAATTTATGGATCGGTACAGTCGGAGGTTTAAACCTTTATGACAGAAAAACCAGAAGTTTCAGAGCTTTCCATGCAAAAGACGGACTTCCCAGCGACGCTATTTATGGAATATTAGAAGATAAAAAAGGAAATTTATGGATTAGCACTTCGAATGGAATCAGCCAGTTTAATCCCAAAACAAAGTCATTTAAAAATTATAATGTGGATGATGGATTGCAGGGAAATGAGTTTAAACTCAACGCATTTTATAAGTTAAGAAATGGAGCAATGTTGTTTGGCGGGGACAATGGATTCAACCTTTTCTACCCTGATAAAATAAAGGACAACAAGGTAGTTCCACCGGTCCTGTTTACCGACTTCAAAATCTTTAATAAATCTGTGCCTATAGGAAGCGATTCTCCTTTAAAGAAACACATTTCTCAGACAGAAGAATTGACATTGTCTTATAAAAATTCGGTGATATCTTTTGAATTTGCCGCATTAAGCTATTTTTCGCCAGAAAGGAATCAATATGCATATAAATTGGAAGGGTTTGAGGATGAATGGAATTTTGTCGGCAATAAAAGGGAAGCCACTTATACGAGTCTTGAGGCAGGTGAATATACTTTCAGAGTAAAAGCCAGCAATAATGACGGAATCTGGAATGAAAAAGGAAAATCTATTAAAATCATTATTACCCCTCCTTTTTGGCAAACCTGGTGGTTTAGGGTAGTCATGTTTTTTGTTTTTTTAATATTGTTAAATGTATTCATTAGACTTAGGGTCAATAGTTACAGAAGACAAAAGGAGATTCTGAAAAGGCTGGTGCAGAAAAAAACAAAGGAGATTATTGCCAAGAGCGAGGGATTGGAAAGAGCGAATATCGAATTAAGCAAACAAAAGGAAGAGATCCTGGATCAGAAAAATGAGATTCTGGCAATGAGCCAGAAAGTAAAGGAGGCAGATGAAAAGAAGCTCAAATTTTTTACCAATATCTCGCATGAGATAAGAACACCTTTGACTTTAATTCTCGGACCGGCGGAAAGACTTATAGAAAAGGCCGAATCAGCGCCTAATCTCAAGGAAGAACTGGGTATTGTATACAAAAATGCCAACAGACTCCTTAACCTTATTAATGAGTTGATGGATTTTAATAAAATGGACAATGGGGAAATGAAAATGTTGGTGGGGGAGGGAGATATTGTCGCTTTTTGTTCTGAAATTGTATACGCTTTTGAAGAATTATCAGAACGGAAAAAGATACGCCTTTCATTTCTCCCGAATATCGACCGTTTTATCACCTGGTTCGATGCCAGTAAAATGGAAGTTGTCTTGTTTAACCTTATTTCCAATGCCTTCAAGTTTACGCCTGAACATGGCGAAATAAAAGTTGACCTGACCATAGGAAAGCCAGAAAATCAAATAGCAATTTTTGTCACCGACAACGGAATTGGAATTGAAAAGGAAAAAATCAATAAGATTTTTGACAGGTATTATCAGATTGAGTCTAGTGTCTCTTTGCATAAAGGGACAGGTTTGGGACTTGCCTATACTCGGGAACTTGTAGAGTTGATGGGCGGTAAAATTGAAGCAAAAAGCTGTCCCGGACATCAAACGATTTTTAATATTTCGTTGCCCCTTCTGACGCCAGAGATTATTGAGGGCAATGATAAATACATACAACTGCCTGAAGAAAAAATAATGGTCAGAAATAAAACCGTAAATGGTTTTAGTGAGCATATTGAAGAAATTAATTATAACCATGAATTGATCGCGGAAGGGTTAAAGATATTAGTAGTAGATGATAATGAAGATTTAAGAAAATATATTCGAAGTTGTCTGGGAGAAGGATTTATGATCTATGAAGCAAAAAATGGAACAGAAGGGCTGATTTCAGCAAAGCAACATTTTCCTAATTTGATCATCAGTGATTTGATGATGCCTGAAATGGATGGAATGGAATTTTGCCTTAGAATAAAGGAAGACTTTGAAATAAGTCATATCCCGGTAATATTACTTACCGCTAAAACCGATGAAGAATCAAAGATTGAAGGATATGAAAAGGGAGCGGATGATTATATCACAAAACCTTTCAGTAAAGATCTTTTAATGGCACGTATTGATAACCTCATTCGATCCAGGAATAAACTTCGGGAATCCTTCAAAGAAAAAGTTATCCTTGAACCTAAGAAAGTAACTGTTAGCTCGCCTGATGAGAAGTTTTTGGTAAAAGCTATGGAAATAGTCGAAAGCAATATCCACAATTCTGAATTTGATGCTACGGAATTTGTGAAGGGAATGGGAATGAGCAGAAGCCTTGTCTACATGAAACTCAAAGAACTGATCAACTTATCACCCGCTGAATTTATAAAAATCACCCGATTGAAAAGAGCATGCCAGTTATTAAAGGAAAAGAAATACAGGATTTCAGATGTTTGTTATATGATTGGCTTTACTGATCCTCATTATTTTACCATTAGCTTCAAAAAACTCTATGGAAAAACACCTACGGAATTTATTGAAGTAGTAAACAATAGCCAATAAAAGCAGAATTTTTCCTAAATAAAAATAAAAAACTCCTTTTTTTACTGAATTCAATTTTTGTAATAAAAACTTTATTGCAAGCGTTTGCACCAACATTTTGGAAACCATTACACCCTTTTTTGGACGCTTTTACACCTATCTCAACTACCTTCTTTCTCAACTTTACGTAAAGCTGAATATCTGAAAAATACCCTTATTTAAATTATTAACTCTATGAAAAATATGTCTACCAAATTCTTTATCCCACCTCCTTCCCCAAAATTTGACTACGTTAAATTGACGGTTCTTTCGCAACTATAGTCAGGAGTTTAAATCTCAACGGGAACCAGATACTTCTACACTTTGCATTTTTCATTAGGAATCAAATACTATTAAGGTACAAATATGTGCTTGACAAGAGATTTTTGAAAGAGCGCTTATGCCTTCTTCAAACCGATTTTACCATTAACCCTTTAAAAACAAAAATTATGAAAACAAATTTACTTTCTATTCTTTTAACAGTGTTTTTCCTTATTGGGGAAAGAGCATCAGCTCAGAGCTGGCAGTTGGTATGGCAGGACGAGTTCAATTCCATCGGTCCTGATTGGGTATTTGAAACCGGAACAGGCTCCGGAGGATGGGGAAACAATGAAATGCAGTATTATCGACGGGAAAACGCCTATACACAAAACGGAAATTTGATTATTCAGGCAAGGCGTGAAAATTTTGGTGGTATGCAATACACCTCTGCCAGGATGAAAACACAGGGAAGAAAATCCTGGAAATACGGGCGGGTGGAAGCAAGAATGTCAATGCCATCCTTTCAAGGCGTGTGGCCTGCGTTCTGGATGTTGGGTGAAAATATAACTTCAGTAGGCTGGCCTGCTTGTGGTGAAATTGACATTATGGAACACGTAAACACAGGAGGAGCGGTTCATGGAACAGTTCACTGGTCAGATAATAATAACAATTATGCATCTTATGGAAGTGCTACAAATACTTCCATCACCGCTATGCATACCTATGCCATCGAATGGAATGCCAGCTACATAAGATGGTTTGTAGACGGCGCTCAATTTAATGAAGTAAATATTCAAAATGGAATCAATGGCACAGGCGAGTTCCATAATAACTTCTTCATTTTGTTAAATATGGCGATAGGAGGGAACTGGCCTGGATTTGCTGTAGATAACAATGCATTCCCTGCAAATATGGTGGTAGAATATGTCAGGGTTTATCAGTTAGGATCTTCTCCTACAGGCGTAGTTACTACTTATAAAGATTGTAATTTCGGTGGCAGCGCAGTTGGATTACCCGTTGGAGATTATAACCTGAGCCAGTTAAATGCCAGAGGTATTGCTAATGACGACATTTCTTCTTTAAGAGTTAATTCAGGATATGAGATCCAGGTTTTCCAACATGATAATTTTGGAGGATCTTCTGTTACCTTTACCGGCGATGATGCGTGTCTGGTGGATAATGGAATTAATGATTGGGTCTCTTCCGTAAAGGTGCGCACAAGAAGCAGTTCATTCTCAACGACTATTCAGGCTGAAAGCTACAGTTCAATGTCTGGGGTTCAATTAGAAGGAACAAACGATGCAGGCGGAGGACAAAATGTAGGCTGGATTGATACAGGCGACTGGATGGCCTATAATGGAATTAATATACCTTCTTCAGGCAGCTACACAGTAGAATACAGAGTAGCCAGCGGCGGCGGGGGTGGAAGTTTGTCCCTGGATGTTAATGGAGGAGCAACAGTGTTAGGATCTGTAAATGTACCGGGTACCGGCGGATGGCAAAATTGGACAACAGTATCACACACTGTTAATATCAACGCAGGAACATATAATTTCGGAATTTATGCTCAGGCAGGTGGATGGAATATTAACTGGTGGAGAATTACAAGGTCTGGTGCAGGTGCAAGGCTTGGGGAGCCAGAGGTCATTGCCTCTTCTGAAGAAATAGGAATTTATCCTAACCCTGTAAGCAGTCATTTGAATTTAAAATTGCCTTTCTCAAACTCAGGATCCAAGATTAAGATAATCAGTGCAGAAGGCGCTGAAGTGTTAAAAGGAGAAGCGTTAGGAACAGTGAATGTATCAGGCTTAAAAGCTGGGATTTATACCATCATCATTGACCATAACGGCAAACAAATTAACAAGAGATTCATTAAAGAATAAACCATTAAAAAAGGGCTCTACTTAAATGGAGTCCTTTTTTTATAATACTAAACCATATTAAGGTTTTAAATTTTTTTATTATCTGCCAGGAGTGTCAGTTGAAAAATCAGAAGAATTATTAACCCTAATCAAAATTTATGAACAAACTTATTCGATTAAGCCTAATGGCTTTTATTTTACTCTTTTCCATTTCTCTCTCTTTTGCCCAAAAACCAGGTAAAAGAGGTTTGGGAACAACAAAAAGTTTTGCTAAAAACCTCAGAGACCAGCTCAATTCATCTCCTTCTTCGAATCAAAGGACATTAAGTAAGAGCGTAAAAGTCAGTGTGTCTGACAAAGAAAGTTTTTCTTTGAAAGTGAATGTAAACAAATCTGAGAATTCCAGTCATCAGTACCTGGTAGGTAAGGTAGAAAATAAAGAATCCGGTAGTTTCATCATTAAGATAAATGGAAATAAGTTGGAAGGCAGTATTGTTTTAAAAAAGGAGAAAAAAGCATTTAAATATTATTCCGATGCGAAAGGAAATGCTTTTGTTGAGCCTGCCGACATCAATTCTATTTTGTGTATTGATTATACAAAAGCCGCCGGACCTTCTGCAAGTACAAGTGAAGCGCCTGTTTCAAGCGCCGCTATGCCGGATTTACAAAGCTTTCCCGGAGCAAGAGGTTGTGTAATGCTGGACTATGACGGCCACTATGTTTCTGGTACCTATTGGAACAATGGAAATCCCATTAATGCTGCACCATCAGGCATGTCTGATGCGGCAATAATTGAAAGCTGGGAAATAGTAAGCGAAGATTTTCGTCCATTTAATGTGAATGTCACAACAAATGAAGCCGTCTTTAACTCCTATCCAAAAAATATGAGGATGAGATGTATCATTACGCCAACAAATACAGCTGCTCCCGGAGCAGGTGGCGTTGCTTATATCGGATCTTTCAACTGGAATGACGATACCCCTTGCTGGGTTTTTATGCTTGGTGCAAAATCTTCTGCCGAAGCAGCGTCTCATGAGATAGGTCATACCTTCGATTTACATCATGATGGAAGAACCAATCCTAATGAAGGATATTTTGCCGGGCATGGAGACTGGGCTCCTATAATGGGCGTGGGTTATTATGAGCCAATTTCACAATGGAGCAAGGGAGAATACAATTATGCTAACCAATTTCAAGACGATCTGGCCATTATTGCCGGCACTAAATTTAATGTAGGCTACCGCAACGACGACCACTCAAACTCTGTTTCAGGCGCTACCGCATTGGCCAGAAATAATACGAGTGTTTCGGGTAGAGGAATAATTGAAAGAACTTCTGACCAGGATTTCTTCTCTTTTGCCTCAGGATCCGGAACGGTTAATTTAAATGTAAATACTGTATCAAGACACGGTGACCTGGATATATTGGTAAGATTGCATAATAGTTCTGGCGGCGTGATCGGTACTTATAATCCTGCCGGATTGAATGCTTCCTTCAGCGCAAATGTTTCTGCCGGAACTTATTACGTATCGGTAGACGGAACGGGTGCAGGAAATCCAGCTACTAATGGTTATTCAGATTATGCTTCTTTAGGGACTTTTACCATTTCAGGAACAGCACCCGTTCCTTCTGTCGCTGGTGTTGCAATAATGTATAAAGACTGTAATTTCTCAGCAAATGCAGTAGGGCTTCAGGTAGGGGACTATAATTTAAGTCAATTGATTTCCAGGGGAATTTCAAATGATGATATTTCTTCGTTGAGGGTAACCTCAGGGTATGAAGTTATAGCTTATCAGCATGACAACTTTGGAGGCGCTTCCTTTACTTTTACCGCTGATGATGCTTGCTTAGTAGACAATGGAATTAACGATTATATTTCGTCTTTAAGAGTTCGTGCCAGGGCTACTAGTTTTTCTACCACTATTCAGGCAGAAAGCTATAGCGCAATGGCTGGCGTTCAAACTGAAAACACAACAGATGCGGGCGGAGGAACAAATGTCGGCTGGATAGACAATGGCGACTGGATGGCTTACAACAACATCACCATCCCATCCTCGGGAGCTTATAAAGTGGAATATCGTGTAGCAAGTGGAACGTCAGGTGGTACTTTGTCATTGGATGTAAATGCAGGAGCTACTGTTTTAGGTACATTAGGAGTTCCAGGAACAGGCGGGTGGCAAAACTGGACTACTATTTCGCATACCGTAAACATTAATGCTGGCACTTACAACTTTGGGATTTTTGCTCAGGCAGGAGGATGGAATCTTAACTGGTGGAGAATTACAAGCTTAAATACAGGCGCCAGAATTGCTTCTTCAGAAGATAATACTGAACCTTCGTTAACAACCATTGATTTGTATCCAAATCCCTCGTTCGGAAAATTAAATTTCTCGTCGGCTCATGACCTGTCAGGAGCTCAGGTGAAAATATTTGACCGAATGGGAGTTGAGGCTATAAGTACTTCTTTCAATGCAAATGGACTGGACGTGTCTGTTTTAAAACCAGGATTGTACACCATTACTATTATTAAAGCAGGTAAAAGGATTACCAGTAGGTTTATCAAAAATTAGAAGCTTTTAAAGCCGGTTTAAAACCGGCTTTTTTTAATTCTTTTAATAGTATTAATGAACGGCCTGTTACGAATAGGTCATCTTAAAAAGTGACAAAATAATTGGTTGAATATATTGGTTCTCTTTGCTTGGTTTTGAAAAGATTTTAATAAGTTGCAAGACTCAAAAATCAAAAGTGAGATTGTTATTTAAAAGTTGAAGTGCTTTAATGAAGCATAAAATCTGAAAAGCAATATCTCAAAAAATGAGAAAAAGCTTAAGCCAGCTAAATATGAAAGAGGAAATCAAAGTACTATTGGTGGATGATGATCCTATAGCAAATTTTATTAATCAGTCCATTATAAGAGAATATATAACAAAGGATGTTGATTTAGCAATAAATGGTAAGCAAGGGATTCGGGTTTTACAAGATTTGATTGATCATAACAACTCACCTAAATTTATTTTACTCGACCTTAACATGCCGGTAATGGATGGATTTGAATTTTTGGATGCATTCAAAAAAATGAAGCTGGACAAGGAAATTCAGATAGTTATTCTGACATCCTTCCTTCAAAGAGTAAATACAGCAAGCATGATGAAATTTTACAATATCAAAGGATACCTTAAAAAACCAATGACCCGGGGTAGTGTGGATTTATTAAGGATGCTGGATATTATCTAGACAATTTTTTGAGTACCGGTAAATACGTTATTTCATTTCCTCTTTTTGAAGTTCCTTATTAATGCTGATTCCTGCTTTCGCTCCTTCTGCAGCAGCTACGACCACTTGCTGCATATCTTTGTCTGCATCTCCTGCTACATAAAGTCCTTTAATGTTGGTTTTGTGATACCTGTCTGTCCTTACCACTCCTTTTTGAGTGAAGACGCAATTTAATTGCCTGGTTATATCCGATTGCTGCCGCGTTTTTTCTACAAAAAACATCGAATTGGCTGAAATATCAGTCCCGTCAATAAGGGTGATGCTTTCCATTCTACCACTTTCGCCATTTAGCTTTTCAATTTTTCTCGTCTCAATTTTTACCTCATTTCTTGTGAGCAAGTCTCTTGTAGCCTTATTTATAGGGAAACCATCGGTACAAAGCGTTACATTTTTGCACCATGTTTTTAATGAAATGGCCAGGCCTTTGGCTTCACTTCCTTCGCCGTAAGCAATTACTGCTTTTTCTCCACATTCAAATCCGTCACAGTAAGGGCAATGGTGTACACTGGTTCCATAGAATTCTTCTATTCCGGGTAGCGCGGGTAAGCTGTCCTTCATTCCTGTGGCTACTAATAATTTCTTAGATTGAAGGACACTATTATCCTGTAACTTTATTGTGAACAAGTTACCGTTGCATTCAGCGCTTACGACCTCTGCATTTTTCCACGGAACGTTATATTTTGATAAATCTTTTTTAGCCAGCTCAAGGAATTCAAGGGGAGGAATACCATCCCTGGAAAGGAAACCGTGCATTTCTCTCGCCCATCTGTTTCTTGGTTTGCCGGTATCGCATATCAATATATTCCTGAAGCATCTGGCAAGAACCAGTGCAGCGCTCATTCCTGCGGGTCCTCCTCCAATTATAATCACATCATGCATATCCCCAAGTACGTTTTGAATGTAAAAAGGATCGCCTCAACTGAGCTTGTAAATCATAAACCGTTTTATTTTGACGTCGTAGGAATTAACTAAGTAGTCTATAACAATCTAAAACCCAAACTATGTTAAGATTAAAAGGAAAGGTAGCCATTGTTACCGGTGGGGCAACCGGTATTGGCGAAGCCATTTGTAAAAAATTTGCCCGTGAAGGCGCTACCGTGATCGTTAATGGAATGCCTGGTGATCCCGTGAAAGAGGTGGTAGAAAACATTCTTCAAATGGGCGGACAGGCTTATGGATATTCTGAAGATATTTCGGAGGCAAAATATGCTAAAGAATGCGTAAAACTAACCATAAAAAAATGTGGAAAACTTGATATCCTGATCAATAATGCCGGGGTGTTTCCGATAATGAAGCAAACCCATGATTTTGCTGATGAAGCTTTTTATTACATGCTAAGGAACAATGTGGTCAGCATGTATATGATGACAAAGTATGCTTTGCCTGAATTACAAAAAACGAGGGGATGCATTGTTGCCGCCGGTTCCGAATCAGGCACATTAGGCTTGCCTTTTAATACAACTTATGGAGGTACCAAAGGATTTATTCATGCATTTATAAAGGGAGTGGCTGTGGAACAAGCGAAATATGGCGTAAGAGCAAATATTGTCGCTCCCGGTCCTATTGACACCGCCTGGACCCACGATGAAACAGGGCCCATGTCTGTCAAACAGGAGAAGATGTTTATTTCAGCTACGCCATTGGGAAGACGGGGAACACCGGAAGAAGTGGCGAATGTGTATTTATTTCTTGCCTCAGATGAAGCTTCTTATGTAACGGGAGGACTTTATGAAGTGGATGGTGGAATTACGTTGAGCAAAGGACCTGTAGGGTTGGAAGTTCCGGGTAAATTAGCAAAAGAGCCGGAAAGTACTTTAGATCTTGAACATACCATGGAAGGTGCTACTTCCCTGGAATAATTAATGCTGCAAATTGATTTCGATTAATGATAAAGGCCGGAAAGAATGGATTTTGGCCTTTATTTATTTACCCTGAACGGGTTTTCGGGATTTTCCTTTACATATCGAACACGGTTCTGATATAATTTTACCCCTGAAGTACGTGCCTAATAAATGGCTGGTGTGAGGCCCCAATATCATTAGAAGAAATGGAAGAGCTGCCTTGACACTTTATCGAAAGAAATGGAGGTACGAGGCACAGCCTCGCACCAGCTTTTTTTCAATGTCTTTAAAGCTTTTGTTTTTTCGATGTTTTAGCTCGGACTAGCGGGGGTTTTTCTTCTTTCGGTCGTCATTTTACTATCTTTTGAATTGAAGGTTCGTCAACTCTTAACCACCTTAAAATTTCCTTCGCTCTTGTTTTGTCTTTCTTTTTGGCTCTATCAAACTCGTCCATTAGTCCGCTTTCCCAAAGCCTTTCATTGACTGTCATTCCTGATAGACCAACAATTTTTTGGATTCTGTAAAGTGTTTGTTCGTCAATGAGTTTTTTAAAAATGTGTTCACAAGCTTCTTTTTCAGTCATAAAAGTTCTTATTGAGTGTTTCTCGCCACGCTCTTTATAAAAAGTTTCATATTCAAGTCCGTTTTGTCCTTGTCTTATTGTTAAGCCTATTTTGTCATTGTCGTCAGTAGAGCCGAAAAGTCCGTGAAGGAAATATTGGTCTTCCAAAATTTCACTTTCTTCCAATCGTTTATGTAATTCCTTAATTGTCATTTAATTCAGTTGTCCATTCAATATTTCCGTTTTTTTCTCTGCATAACTCAAGACTTCCCATTCCATAGTTGTAAGAAACTGAATATTCTAAATCCCTGTCTTTAATAAACTTTCTCAAGTCAGGTGAAGCTGAAAGCATTTTCGAAAACAGTTCCTTTGTTTCATTCAATTCATTTAAAGCTCTGGTTTTTGATATGTTTTTAAGGTCATAACTCTCTACCCAACCTGAAACAAAAAAAATATTTTTATTGTCGCTTCCAAATGTCAAGTCGCCTACTTTAAATGGATGTCCATCTTGAAGTAAAATGATCGCATTTTTGATTCTATCTGTCAATTCTTTTTCGTTCATCAGTATTGTCTTGGTCGTCTTTTAAAATGCCCTATAACGTTGAGTGTTGTTGTCGGTGCGGGATTTAGAGCTCCAACGTATCCGCCTTTACCGCCACCCACACGCCATATAAAAATAAACAAAATGTGTGGGACTTTAATGTTCTGCACTCAACTTTCACACATCAACCCGCACTGGCCACAACACAGTGTTGTCGGTAGTTATTTTTCATCTCCAAAGCCCAGCGGAAACAATGAATGAGGCAAAAACTCCGCATAAGAACAGATTTATAATAATAGGAATCATAATTTCTTTTTTTTCTCTATCCAACTGCAACTTGATAAATCCGAAGAAAAGTGAAACAGGAATAAAAAATAACGATAACCAAGCTCCATATAAAGATAAAATAGCGAGGCCAGAAATCACCGTTAATATCCATATAATTACTGTTGAATATTTAACAAGATGCTTTTTAGCAAAAAGTCCTAAAGTCAGAATCCCTAAACTCCAAGCTGATAATATTGATATAATCACCAATGAAGAATATTTGTTATCGTTACTTTGATTTACTCCAAAAAATCCTACTACCAAAGTTGCAACAAAAATAATAGAGAGAACTCCCAATAATTGCTTTTGATATAATCCGTCACCTAAGTTTGTTTTCAAACTTCCGGTATCTAAATCCCAAATTTTTACTGACTGGTCTCCTGAAGCACTTAGGAGTTGATTTCTATTATTGAAAGAAAGCTCATTTGTTGATGTTGCAAACGTTCCATGTAAAGTTTTGACTAACATTTTTCCCTTCCAATCCCACAGTTCAATGCTACCGCCCCAGATTCCTGCTACAATATAATTTCCGTCAGGTGTAAATATGAAAGGACCGTAGGACGTTTCGTGCTTAATATCAAGTACCGATATTAATTTTCCTGAATAACTGTCTATAAATTGTAAGCTTCCATTATCTGTTCTGATTGCTAAGGTTTTACCATTTGGATGAAAAACCGGTAATCCGCAAAAATTATCCATCACCTTGATTATTGATAGAGTATTGAGATCAAATAAATTCAGTTTGCAACTTGTGTCTACGAAAGCTAAAATGTCAGAATTGTTAATTGAAAATACCGTGTGTTTTATTTCAAACTCTTTTAAATCAGTTTCATTTTTCCAATCCCAAATAAATAACTTATTGTCATAACCTGCGCTTATGAGATAATTATCTGAATTACTAAAATCTACTTTGTTCACTCCTTCATGATGTCCATCAAATGTTTTAATGTTTTTCTTATCAGTAATAGACCAAATTTTGACTGTATTATCTATGCTTGCGCTTGCAAGGAACTGTCCGTCCTTAGAAAAGGAAATTGATTTTATTGCATTGTTGTGTCCAATTAAACTATCAATGCAATATTTGTTATCCCATAACAAAATTTGATTTTCGCTTGCGCTAGCAATTAGTCCCTTTTCATTCACATCGACAGAATAAACCCAGTGTTTGTGAGTTTGAAACGCATTACAGGTAAATTCATATATAATATATCCAATTGTTGTAAGGAGTATTACAAAAAGTGATAATGAAATTTTGTCAAGGAGTTTATTTTTCATTTCGTCCAGCACTAGTAGCTAGGTGTTTCCATTTTTAATTACCGACAACGTTTTGGGGCTTTGCGTTCGGGCGGGTTTCAGAGCACAAATTTGCAAATTATTACTAAAGTTCATTGGAAGCACTAAGCTCCAAGTTTCCACGTGAGCCCGCCTGACGCAAAACCCGTGTTA
The DNA here is from genome assembly GCA_035628645.1 of Cytophagales bacterium. GTDB lineage: Bacteria > Bacteroidota > Bacteroidia > Cytophagales > Cyclobacteriaceae > DASPJL01. The sequence continues at coordinate 15,573 of DASPJL010000082.1, forward strand.
GTGGCAGTTTATTCCATTTTTAATTGATTAGTTAGGTTGTCTAAAAATACTTTCGTCAATTCTTTTTGCTTTTTACTTTTGGTTTCGTCAATTAGCTTATTGTAGTACTTTGAAGCCTTGTCAATTCCTATTTCAGAAAATTCTTTCGCAATTTCTGGTCTATTAATTTTTAAGTTTATCTCTTTTAGTAACCAAATAAAATTGAACTCACTATAAACATAGTATTTGTTTAGAAGAACAACTCTCTTGCTAGTCAAAAAATCATTAGGTTTTATTCTGTCAAATGGGCTAGGAAAATTATTGAAGTCTTGATAGAATTTTTCTCCAAATTTTTCTAATGCTTCAAATATTTGATTTAAAGACTTGATATTGTTATCTTCATTGTCTCGAAACGTCCAGTGATAATCTCCTTCTACCTTTGGGCTAAGTCTTTGTCTAACCAAGCAACTTGCATAAGAAACTTTACTTGGGGCAGTTTTACCTGCTAAATCTGGAATAAAGTCAAAGTGAATGGCAGTCTCACAGCAAACTGAACCTCCATACCACGAACCTTGAATACCCAAAATTTGTATAATGTTATTATCGGTAGTTCTATAAAAATTAAAACCACTTCCTTTCCACCCTTTTTCCCTAAGTCGTGGAGCTAAAAATTTTTTTGATAGCTTTTTGAATTCGCTTGCGTTCATTTTATTCGTTAAGTTGTCTCTTAAATTGCCACCAACTTATTTATATAAGCACCAGGTGCGTCTATATTTCTTATATCTGCACCCAATATACATATTTATCTTTTTCCAAAATCTATATTTTTCCCGATAATACTATTTTTTATTTTCGAGTTTACATACCTCTTTATCCCCTCCTTTTCTTCGTAGTTCCTGTTTTTAATTTAACAAACCAAAGGCTGCCTTTTCAGACAGCCTTTTTATACTCTTATTCATATATAAAAGTCTTTTCAATAGAGCAAGACTCACTTTCATGCGGGCAAAGCGCCGCCTTCGTTTACATCGCTCCCCTTTTTGCTTCCAGGGTTGGTGATTCTGCGCGCCTGGAAGTAGGTATTTATGAAATCCTGGTCAGCGATCATGGATTCTACCAGGTCATCAAGGGATTGCAAATGTTCCCTGGCTTGAGCAAACAAATTGGGCAGATTTTGAGTAGCGGCTGCACGTTCATCGCCTATGTTATTTCGTTGGGCAATCATTGGCTTAAACTTTTCTATTGCAGCCTTTAGCTCAGTCAGGCCTTCGGTAGTTACCTGATAAGGGGAGAGAGCAGCCAAAAACTCTATCCCTTTGTCATGCACAAGCTGACAGCGGTTAATTGTAGCTTCTGTTGTTCCGCTCTTGAGGTCGCTCATGCTGTGATCGACCGCCTGGAGTAAGACATTGTTTTTTGTCTTCCTTGCATAAGGCCTGATCTTTATAAGCATCTGGTAGGTAAGGCCACACATTATTTCAAGCTGTGCATCTTTGTCCTGAGTAAAACCTTTCGGGTTTTTCTCCGTCTGTTTGAAACCTTCATTAGCAATTGTCTGCACAAGATTTTTAAAAGCGGAAATCTCATAGGTAATAAGGGTGTTTTCCTGCCACATGGCAGGTGTCCGGTCCATTTGAGCAATCACCGTGTTGTACATGGTAAGCAAGTTTATTTGATTCTTATTCATATGATAAATTTTATTGTAAATAATCTTAGTGGTGAGAAAGAGAATAGGTAACCCAAGTGGAAGATTTATCCAGGTTATTTGAGCGGTTTCCTATATATTTTTACAAGACATCCTGGAATACTGAAAAGTCAGAAATGTACTTAAACTTTATAGATACAAACTTTAAATACTCAATTATGAATGTTAATGAAGTAGAAATGGACTTTAAGCCGTCAGATATAGGCTTTTATTCATCAAATTGATACTTTTAGCAATCAATTATGTGTTTTGATTGAATATTTTTAGATGTTGAATAGTTAGATATGTGTTTTAATTGAGGATATATTGACTTTGAGCAATTAGATATTGAAATTAAAGGAGCAAATATATAAGGAGGATATCAGGTGAGGAAGCTTGACATTGGCCAAAGACTCAAAGCTCATTGTTGAAACCTTATGTTCTTTATTTTATTGCCTGAAAAGGCTTTCGGACCTTGCCTTTTCCTTTACATACCGAACAGGCCTCCGATAGTTTTTTTTCTCCGGCGCATTTTACACAGTTGCGTTTTCCATCTCCCATGCACGTTATACATACGCCGAAGCGCATTCCATTAGCGCCGCCTATCAATACTTTTCCCTTTCCGTCACAAGTATCGCAGATTTGTTCTCCCGATCCGGCGCACTTGTCGCAAGTATGGCTATGACTGCCAATTCCTCCGCAGTGGGTACAGGAAATTGAATTTGCATCTATGGAATCGTCTATTGACTGTTTCAGATCCAGCGATTCATCAAAAAGCTCTGCTTTTGGAGAAGAAATACTGATGAATTTATCTATGAATTTTAGGCTTTGATCGAGGTCCCCATTTTTATATAAGACAAAGCTATAATAATACAAAAGCTCATCCTGTAATACAGCGCCTTTTATAAAGGCTGATTTTAGTACGGTAGCGGCGGAGTCATAATTTCCTGATTTGATCAGGTATTTGCCGATATTTAAATATCGTTCCGATGCATCCTCCCTCGAATTCTGGCCATAAACGTTTGAAAAAACAAATGTTAATAGCGAAATCAAAAGAAGCTGTTTTTTTATTTTGGTCAGAAATTCCCGTAATAGAAAATTCATTTGCATAAAAACAAATATAAGTTTTAATAATTTTTATAAAATCTCCTGGTGATAGATTAGGTAACTGCAAATTCATTAACGAGTAATTCTTAATAAATATTCCAGTTAAAAATATATCCTTAAACATAATAAACAGTAAGGCCGTAATTCTTAATATAAAATCTTAGCTGGCCTACTGGATAATAATTATACCAAAACCTTAATTGAGTTGGTTTTGGAAAAATAAGCGATAAATTTTAAGATTTAGGATAAAATTTATTATTTTTTGTTTTTTAATAAAATCTTAAAAATCTATTTTTATCGCGACTTTTAACCATAGAAAAATTTGATATAATTTTACAAAAACAATTAAAAACATTTATTTAATGAACAAGTACATGTCCAATATCGATCCTGAAGGATTTGATGATGAAGATGATGATTTAGACGCTGAGGAAACAGATGATTTCTATGACGATGACTTTGATAAACAGGTGTATGATCCTGAAGAAAAGTTTGAAGACGCAGACATTGATGAGAACCTGGAAGATTTTGATGAAGACGACTTTGATGACGATGACATCGAGGAAGATGATGACTTTGATGATGAATGGTAAAAAATGAGAAAAGAGTCAGCTGTTTTGCAGTTGACTCTTTTTTCTTTCCTTTAAATAGTTTTTAATATGGGTTTATAATACCCCCTTTGTGCTGGGAAGATCGTTGAGCATGGATAAGTTTCTTTTTACAGCCATTTTGATTGATTTAGCTACGGCTTTAAAAATTGCTTCAATCTTATGATGTTCATTCTCGCCCTCCACTTTTACATTCAGGTTACATTTTGCCGCATCGGAAAATGACTTAAAGAAGTGATAGAACATTTCGGTTGGCATATCTCCAATTTTTTCTCTTTTAAATTCAGCCTCCCATACTAACCAGGGTCTTCCTGAAAAATCTATGGCCGATTGGGCCAAAGCATCATCCATTGGCAATAAAAATCCATAACGGTTGGTCCCTCTTTTATCTCCCAGAGCTTTAGTAAAAGCCTCACCCAAAGCCAGCGCCGTATCTTCAATGGTATGATGTTCGTCAATTTCAAGATCTCCTTTTACTTTTATCGTTAAATCGGACCCCGAATGTTTTCCCAATTGATCCAACATATGATCAAAAAAACCTAATCCAGTTTTAATCTCTGTTTTTCCTGTACCATCAAGGTTTAATTTTATGTGGATGTCTGTTTCATTCGTTTTTCTGGTTACTTCTGCGATTCTCTGAGGAAGTCTCAGAAATTCATAAACCCTATCCCAGTCATCAGTGCAAAGATCCGCTTCTTCATTATGCGCTGAAGAAATATAAATGCTTTTACAATTTAAGTTTTTTGCCAGGGTAATGTCCGTAACCCTATCCCCAATTACATAAGAATTGGCTAAATCATAAGTTCCCTTTAAATACTTTCCAAGCATACCTATTCCCGGCTTTCTGTTTGGAGAGTTTTCATGTTCAAAACTTGGGTCAATATGAATTTCGGAAAACTCTACTCCTTCACCTTTTAATGTTTTAAGCATTTTATTATGTGCCGGCCAGAAAGTGTCTTCAGGAAATGAGCTTGTTCCCAATCCATCCTGGTTAGTAACCATTACGAGCTCAAAATCAGTTTCTTCAGCAATTCTTCTAAGATTGGATATGGCCTTTGGAATAAATTCCAATTTTTCCAAAGAGTCAATCTGCCTGTCTGGTAAAGGTTCGATAATGATGGTTCCGTCACGATCTATAAAAAGTACTTTCTTCATTAGTATCAATAATTTCTTCTTGTTAAGCTTTTATATTGCTGATGGCATTTACCAGTTTCGTGTTTTCTTCCGGCGTTCCGACTGAAATTCGTAAGCAATCCTCGCAAAGTTTTACACCGGATCTGTCCCTTACAATAATTTTTTTCTCAATTAAATTATTATAAACACTTCGGGCATTGTCGATTTTAACCAGTATGAAGTTTGAATTTGAAGGATAGACCTTTTTTACAGAGGATAAATTCGTCAGCTTTTTTGTAAGGTCGTTTTTGTCATCCAATACTTTTCTCACAGTTTCCTCTTTCCAAGAAATATTTTTCAATCCCTCCAGGACAAGCTGCTGCGTAACAACGTTTATATTGTAAGGCGCCTTGATCTTATTTAATAACCTAATAATTTCTTTAGAAGCGAATGCCATCCCCAGTCTTAATCCTGCCAATCCCCATGCTTTGCTAAAGGTTTGTAACACGATAAGGTTTGGATATTTTTCTAATAATCCGGTAAAGCTCTTTTGTTCGGTAAAATCAATATATGCCTCATCCACCACCACTATTCCTGAAAACGATTCAATAATTTCTTTGATCGAATCGGATGATACATCGTTCCCTGTAGGATTGTTAGGCGTACAGCACCAAATTATTTTTGTGTTTTTATCGATTGCCTGTACTACAGCTTTAGTTTCGATTTGAAAATCAGGGGTAAGGGATATCTTTTTGAGTGCAACTTCGTTTAGCGTGCCACTTACCTCATACATACCATAAGTCGGCGGCATGATGATCGCGTTGTCCTTGCCAGGATTGCAAAAGAGCCTGTAAATTAAATCAATCGGCTCATCACTTCCATTGCCAAGAAATATTTGATCAGCAGGTACTCCTTTTATTTCTGAGATTCTCTTTTTTAGTTCTTTTTGATGAGGATCAGGATACCGATTGTAAGCTTCGGAAGTAACAGATCCATAGGCATTTTCATTGGCATCCAGAAAAATCCCTTCGTTTCCTTCGTACTCGTCACGGGCAGAAGCATAAGGTTGCATGCTTCGGATATGAGGTCTTAATAAATCATTCAGGTTGAACATTGTAGTATTAAAAGTTCAAAGAAACGAACTTTCTGTTTGAAAATGAAGATTTGGTTAACTATAAGAATTTATATTCGAAAATGTCTTGTGGAGGCATTACCTTTACAATGGTCCAAAATTATTTTGAATTATAAATGACTTTAAACGAATTAAAAGAATTAATCGAAGAAAGGTTTGGGATTGCTACTGTTATGCCTTCTGCCTCGCCTTCCGGCCAAAATTTTTTAATCATTTTTAAAGAAAGGCTTGTTGAAGTTTTACAGTTTTTATATTCTTCAGATAAGACCTATTTTGACTTTTTATCTTCAATTACAGGAGTGGATAACGAACCGACCGGAGCCACAATCGATGTGATTTATAATTTATATTCTATTCCCTACGATCATCATTTAATGATAAAAGTAGAATTACGAAGAAATGTAGAAGGAGAATCTATTCCTGAAATACCCTCTGTTTCTTCGATTTGGCGAACTGCCGATTGGCTGGAAAGGGAAACATATGATTTGGTAGGGATTAATTTTACCAATCACCCGGATATGAGGAGAATATTATTACCTGCCGACTGGGAGGGACATCCTCTGAGAAAAGACTATAAAAATCCTGATTATTACCATGGGATTAAGGTGGAATACTAAGTTGGAAGCTGGAAGCTGGAAGCTGAAAGTAGGAAGACGCGCTATTATTCTCTCATTCACTCATTCTCACATTCACACATTAAAAACTATGTCCATCGAGGCTCACAATATAGAGAATTCAATAAACCTGAAAAAAAGAGGTAAAGAAATTCAATACCAGTACCAACCAGATAACCATGAAAAATCTGAACCTAATAAATACAAGCGTTCAAATTTGAAGAGAGAGGAGATGGTGATCAATCTTGGTCCGCAACACCCGTCTACTCATGGAGTTTTGCGGTTGGAGGTGGTAACGGATGGTGAAATTGTGGTCGATGTAGTCCCTCATCTTGGTTACCTCCACCGTTGTTTTGAAAAACATGCGGAAAACCTTCCTTACAATCAGATTATTCCTTACGTAGACCGACTAGATTATTTGGCTGCAATGAACTGTGAGCATGTTTATGTGATGGGCGTAGAGAAGATGTTGGGGATTGACAAGGAGATTCCTAAAAGGGTGGAATATATAAGGGTGTTGGTTTGTGAGTTAAATAGAATTGCTTCTCATTTTGTCGCCATTGGTACTTATGGAGTAGACATTGGCGCTTTTACGCCCTTCCTTTGGTTGATGAGGGATAGGGAGCATATCATGAGAATGTTGGAGTGGGTATCCGGCGCCAGGATGTTGTACAACTACATTTGGGTAGGCGGACTTTTTTACGATTTACCGGTCGGATTTGAAGAAAAATGCCAAGAATTTATTGATTACCTTGAACCAAAAATCGGTGAAATTGAGGGTTTGCTCCTTGAAAATAAAATATTTATACAACGAACTGCCAATGTAGGAACTCTGCCTTTGGACTTGGCAATAAACTATGGGGTAACAGGCCCGCTTTTAAGAGCATCAGGGTTAAAATATGATTTAAGAAAAGTAGATGGGTACTCCGTCTATCCGGAGCTTGAGTTTGAGGTGCCCATAGGAAAAGGAGAAATGGGTGCTAAAGGCGATTGCTGGGACAGAACCTATGTCAGGGTCAGGGAATGTTATGAGTCCATAAAAATCATAAACCAATGCTTGAAAAGGCTCCAATCCGATTTGAAGAGGACTAGGGATTTTGATCCACAATCTCATGTGCCTAAAAAAATAAGGCCGAAGGCTCAGGAGCTGTATTTTAGAGGAGAAACACCCAAAGGAGAACTTGGGTTTTATTTTAAAGCAGATGGTAGAAGTGATATTCCTTATCGTTGCCGGTGCCGATCCGGTACTTATGTAAACCTTTCCGTCATATCAGAGATATCCAGGGGAAGTATGCTTTCGGATTTGATAGCTATTCTCGGGTCTATTGATATAGTAATGGGAGAAATTGACAGGTAAAAATATCCTTATACTTACTTATAGGGTTGTTATTATTGTTTGCCGAAATCAATTTCTAATCTTCAAAACTTTTATTAATTTACACGTGTTTAATATTTGTAATTTACCCGTATGAGCACTAAATTAACTTTAACACTTGATAAGGAAATCATAGAGAAAGCCAAGAAGTATGCTTCAGAAAAGGGAAGAAGTCTTTCTGATCTTGTTGAAAATTATTTTAAATTAATTACAGCGCATGAAGTTGTATTAACAAAGCTGTCCCCCAAGACAAAGAAACTTAAAGGAATTTTGGGTGTTCAAGAGCCATTTGACTACAAGGAAGTACTTCAGGAAGAATTGAAGAAGAAATATAATGGATAAAATTTTCTTAGACACTGATGTTATTCTTGATTTTTTGTTAGATAGAGATCCTCACTCAAAAGATTCAACGCTTTTATTCAACTTATCGGAACAGGAAAAAATAAAAATCGTAGTTTCATCTTTAAGTTATAATAATATTTATTATATCACAAGGAAGTTTATCGGGCATAAAGAAGCCATAAATGTATTAAGGAGTTTAAGCGAATTGACAGAAATTTCGGAAGTAAACGCTAAGATTATAAAGAATGCCCTGATGAGTAATTTCAATGATTTTGAAGATGGGGTTCAATATTTTTCAGCAGAAAATGAAGGTACCGTTAAAGCTATAATAACCAGGAATATTCAAGATTATAAACATTCAGAAATAGCAGTCTTTACCCCTGAAGACTATTTAAAATCGTTAGAATAAAGGCTTATTAATTTCTTCAGTTTCCCACCCTCTTTTAAATAAGTATGTAAGAAAAATAATAATTCTAATTTTTTAAAATAAAATTTAAAATTATTATTTGTATTTAAATTATTAAAATTATAATTATTTTTATAGAAATGGAATCAGAAGAACATTATATCGAATTTGAAAGAGAAAACGATAGACTAAGAGAAGGCAAAAGAACGGTCACTACTTTACTAATTATATTTATTATTACTACCGTGCTGTCTATAGGATATATAGCCTTATCAGAGTTTGACAAGCCTTTGTTTGGTAAATGGCCAAAGATGGCCAATGAATATGAAGCCATGCAAATAAGGGTAGACAGTTTGGTTTACATGAAATATACTATCGATAGCCTGGCATCTTCCAACATGATTTTAGCTGAAAATTCCGAAAAACAAGATGGGGTATTTTTTGAAGTTCAGATTGGCGCTTTTGAAAAGTTTAACCTGGAAAAATACAAGGCGCAGCTTGCCAAATTAAGATCGGAAAATGTAGATAAGATGGATAAATACAGTTTGGGTAAGTTTAGGAATTATTATACCGCCAATGCTTTTAAGAGAGATATTGAAAAAATGGGAATCAAAGGGGCTTTTATTGTTGGGAAAATAGATGGGCAAAGGGTAGATGATATTTCAAAAGCCATTAAAGCAAGCAGAAAGAAAATTTATCGATAAAGAAGAAAATTTTTGACAAAAATGGGCTGTAGGGCATTCTTACAGCCCATTTTTATTTTAAAGCTTACGGTGTTCTCAGTTGCCGTCGGATAATTTTTCCAACGTTGGACTTGGGTAAGTCTTTTCTGAATTCATAATATTTTGGTCTTTTATAAGAAGTTAAGTTCTTTTTAGCATACTCTTTCAGGTCCTCCTCCGTTAAAGAGGGGTCTTTTTTTACCACAAAAAGTTTTACCGTTTCTGTGGATTTTTCGTCAGGTATCCCAATTGCAGCTACTTCTAATACACCCGGATGAGCTGCCATTACATCCTCTACTTCATTTGGAAAAACTTTAAAACCCGAAACGACGATCATATCCTTAATTCTGTCCACAATTCTGAAATAGCCATCTTCATTTATTTCTCCAATGTCACCGGTCTTAAACCATCCATCTTTAAAAACATTTTTAGTTTCTGCTTCTTTTTGAAAATAGCCCAGCATTACCTGTGGGCCCTTCACACATATTTCTCCGGGCGTTCCCACAGGCACTTCATTGCCTCCTTCATCCATGATCTTGACATCTGTGCTTGGTACGGGAATTCCTATGTAACCCAATCTTTCCGTGCCATCTATAGGATTGCAGTTTACCACAGGTGCGGTTTCCGTAAGTCCATAACCTTCCACAATTGGAGTGCCCGTAATTTTGGCCCATTTTTCAGCAACTACTCTTTGAACCGCCATTCCTCCGCCTACTGCTACTTTAAGTTTACTAAAATCGAGGTTCTTGAAATCTTCCTGATTTATCAAACCATTATAAAGTGTATTTACCCCCGTAATTACAGTAAAAGGATATTTTTTCAATTCTTTAATAAAAGCTTTCATATCCCTGGGATTGGTAATTAATATATTTTTTGCCCCTATTTTCAACATTCCCAGGCAATTTACTGTCAAAGAGAAAATATGATACATAGGAAGGGGGGTGATTACAATTTCTTCTTTATCTTTTAATTTCGGAATCATCCATGCGGACATTTGGAGCATATTGGCAACCATATTTCTGTGGGTAAGCATCGCGCCTTTGGACACCCCAGTGGTTCCGCCTGTATATTGAAGAAATGCAAGGTCAGTGCCTGTCAAATAAGGTTTTTTATATTTGGAAGGATCGCCTTCTTTTAAAACATCTTTAAATTTTAAATGGGCGGGAAGTATATAAGAAGGAACCATCTTTTTTAAATATTTTACCGCAGCATTTACAATAATTCCCTTAAATCCTAACAAATCCCCTATTTCTGTAACAATTATAGTCTTAATCCTGGTTTGGCCAATTATCGTTTCCAGATTATTCGCAAAGTTGGCTACTATTACAATAGCGGTAGCTTCCGAATCTTTATACTGGTATTCCATTTCCCGAGGCGTATAAAGCGGATTAGTATTTACAACCACCAATCCTGCCCTTAATGCACCAAACAATGCCACCGGGTATTGAAGAAGGTTGGGCATCTGAATGGCTATTTTCTCTCCTTGCTTCAGTTGAGCTACATTTTGAAGATAACTTGCAAAACGCTTAGACAATTCATCTAACTCTTTAAAAGTTATTGTCTTATCCATATTCACAAAGGCAGGAAGATCAGCAAATTTTGAAAAGCACTCCTCAAATACTTCTAAAAGGGAAATGTATTGGTCAGGATTAATTTCGTATGGTATTCCTTTCGGGTAATGTTTAAACCAAGGTGAATTCATAGAATACGTTTTATAGGAGGAACTTAATATTTTAAATCATTAACATTAAAATTATAATAAAAAAAGGAATTCCCTAACAGAGAATTCCTTCTAGATGAATAATTATAAATTAATTAATATTTTACGATCTTTTGCTTTCCTCTGGCATATTTTTCGGCAAGTTTTACAGCTTCATAGGCATTTACTACTCCACCAGTTACTGAAATTGCATCAAGTGTTGTTTTTTGTTTTTCTTCTTCCTGACCTTCGGAAGGAATATTAACTTTTAGTTTTTTCGGTTTTACAGATGATAGCAAAATTATTTCTTTCACCTGAGGGGCGGTCAAAGTAGGGTAATAAGACATTATTAAAGCAGCTACCCCCGATACTACAGGACAAGCCATACTTGTTCCACTATTGGTGCCATATTCGTTTTCCGGTTTCAAGGAATAAACATCTACTCCGGGAGCAAATACATCGACAGATTCTCTTCCAAAATTTGAAAATGAACCTACCAATTCTTCATCTGCCTTATTTGAGGAAGCTCCTATCGTAAGCCAGTTTTTAGCTTCATTTCCTGTAGCCAGGTATTCCTTATTGGGAAAGTTTTGAGCTGTGTCTATGTTTACGGCATCATTTCCTGCAGCATGCACAAGAAGTACTCCTCTGGCTTCAGCTTTTTTTAATGCTTCATCCACCGCTTGTTTTTGAGGAGAATAACTTTTCCCAAAACTCATGTTGATGATCTGAGCGCCATTATTGACTGCATATTTAATCGCATTTGCTATGTCTTTGTCTCTTTCATCTCCATCAGGTACAGCCCTTAGCACCATTAGTTGAACGTTATCAGCCACTCCTTTAATTCCCAAATTGTTGTCCCTTACCGCGCCTATAATTCCTGCCACGTGCGTGCCATGGTCTGATGCAGCTCCTTTGACGTCGTTGTTTCCGTATAATGAATCCAATACATTTTCAGGGTTATCACCGATCAGGGTCCGGGGATTAAATTCCGGGTTTAAATGATACATCAATTTATTCTCATAATGTTCTTTGTATTTTGTTAAAGTTTCATGTGAGAACCCTTTCTCCATCAAAGACATCACATAGTTCTTTACCTGCTCCATTTCCTTGGTTTCGGGTTTTATAGCGGTAACATCCTCCAAGGTATAGGTCTCTTTCTGAAGAAGCTCCTTTATAATATCGTCTACAACTTTAAAATTTCTTTCAAAATTCGTGATTGCCTGAAGTTCTTGCTCAGCTTCCTGGGTTTCCTGCTCAAATTCCTGTTTTATTTTTAAATATTTGTTATACAGTTCAGTTTCTTCTGGCTTGATTTCTTCTTCAGTAAGGTCTTTAAAAAGACTATCATACTTTTTGTAAAGACGGGTTAATTCCAACGTCTCCTCTTTTATATTTTCACCTTTACTGTTGCCCAAAAAATTCCATCCATGAATGTCGTCTACATATCCGTTTTTATCATCATCTATTCCATTGCCTGCTATTTCTTTCTCGTTAATCCAGATTTTATCTTTTATGTCTTCATGCTCAATATCTACTCCGCTATCGATTATGGCGACGATAACCGGTTTTGAAGACTTGCCTTTCAGGATTTTATCATAAGCTTTTTCCGTGCTGATTCCATAAACTTTATCTTTTTTGGGATCACGGTTAAACCAATTTAGGAACTTCTTTTCTTCGCTTTCAGGATCTGGATCAGTAAAAGAAAAGGAGGTATTTATACTTAATAAAAAAAAGAGGGGTATAAAAAATAGTTTAAATCTCATGCTTAAATTTTTTAATTGTTATTTGTAATAATACATTTAATGTCAAAACAGTTTCATTAGAGAATATTTAATTTTAAGGCACTCTGTTATCCCGAATATTTTCATGAGAACCGCAATAATATCCTCATTATTTTTCTGAGATGTTGCTTCGCGTGATGGTTTCATTTAAGATATTATTTATATAAAGTTAACCGTGCTTTCAAATTTATCTATTGGTTCCAAATAGATCTTATCTAAAATAAAAAACCCAGACATTTATTGCCTGGGTTCAATTCATCATATTAAATTTTATGCTAAATAAGGTTGCAATAAACCTAATCCGGCTTTGGATCTAAGTTTCTTTATTGCACCATCTTTAATTTGTCTTACTCTTTCTCTTGTCAATCCAAGGTTTTCCCCGATATCTTCAAGGGACTGGCTATACTCATATCCAATTCCGAATACCTGGCGGATTACCTGATTTTCTCTTTCGGATAAAGTAGATAACAACCTTTCCAATTCAACTTTTAAGGAAGAACTGGTCAGTTTTTCGTCAGCTTGGGAAGCATCAGGGTTTTTCATTATATCTAATAATGAATTGTCCTCATTTTCTTCAAACGGAGCGTCTAAAGACGATTGTTTGATAGAAGCTTCATTTGCACTTTTAATATCATCAACATTTACGCCCAAATACTCGGCAAGTTCATCATGAGTAGGTTCCCTTTCAAAACGTTGCTCCATATTAGCGGCCGCCTGGTGGATTTTTGACAAATCTCCGATTTTGTTGGCAGGAACCCTTACCAATCTTGAATGTTTTGCCAAAGCTTCCATAATGGATTGCCTGATCCACCATACGGCATAAGAGATAAATTTAAATCCCTTTGTATGGTCAAACATTTTTGCTGCTTTTATGAGACCCAGATTTCCCTCATTGATAAGATCATTAAGAGGAACTTTCGTGTGTTGGTATTGCTTAGCTACCGAAACTACAAACCTTAAATTTGCTTTAACTAATTTCTCTAAAGCCAATTCATCTCCTTGCTTTATCCTTTTGGCTAGTTCAACTTCTTCTTCAGGTGTGATCATTTCTACCTTGGATACTTCATTGAAGTATTTTTCGATAGTTGTACTGTCACGATTGGTAATTGAGTTTGTAATTTTTAGCTGTCTCATATTTTCACTTCACCTTATTTTTTTAAACCTTTTATTTCTAAAACCACTATAATTAACAAATGTCGTTCCTACTTCCTTTCTTTCAACTTAAAAAGAACAAAATTATTCTTGACTACTTTAAGAATATTTCAAGTAGATTGTTGAAAATTGAATTAGAGGATGGAGCATTTTTTCTTTCAGGGGCATATCTAAAACCCTTTTTATGAAAGGTTTTAGGAAGTACAATTAAATTGAAAGAAAAGTTCGAAACCAATGAAAATTTTATATGTTTTTTTTAAAACTGCAAAGTAACTGCAGAATTATATCAGTTGCAAGAATTATTTTTAATAAGTTATATTTGCCCTTTTCCGTTAAAATAATTTCCCATAAATTCCCAGAATGACATTCTTTTCCCTAATTGTTGGGAATATTCCACAATTTTGTATTTGTTAAGTTGTTTGATAAGGGATAAAATTTATTGTGAATGGCGTAGCTTAATCAAAATATATAAAGTGAAAAAAGTTTATTTTGTTTTGTTTCTGACTTTTGTATTTGGTTGCAAAACCAAGGAATTGCCCAAAGAAGTGTTGCCAAAGGTTAAAATGGCCAAAGTCCTGATTGACATTCATATTGCAGAAGCAAAAGTTAATCACCTGAAGATGGACAAAGTTGATTCAGGAGCCGCTGTTTACTTAGCTTTGCAAGATTCAGTGTTTAAAGAGAATAAAATCTCCCAAGAGACCTACATCGAAAGCTTTCGCTATTACAGGGCAAATCCTGCCTTGCTGGATGAGATATATGCTATAGTAGTAGATAGTTTAAGTTTAAGGCATAAAATCCTGAAACTGGATTAATTGAGGCAGCAAACATAGTTGTTATCTGATGGCAAAATATACTATTCATTGTCTCTAATTATCGTCACTACTTTGCCAGACTTAATCAGGATTGTGCTATTAATCAATGGTTACATCGTAAAGATTTATTCTCCTCCGAATAATGTTATATCCAAATAATTTTGAAGAAAAGATTGGTTTTGATAAAATTAAAGAGCTGCTAATAAAGGAGTGTAGCGGAATATTAGGTGTCCTTTATGTAAATAAGGTGAGGTTTTCATCAAATCATGAACAAGTAGGAAAGTGGTTGGCGCAAACTGATGAATTCAGGCAAATTATTCAATCCAATTATTTATTTCCTTCCTCCGGCTTTATTGATCTTACAGAAGAGATAGCCAAAGCATCCGTTCAAGGTACCTTTCTTTCTGAGGAAGAGTTTTTTAATGTTAAAATTGTCTTAACGACCCTCCTGAATACTACCAAATTTTTTCAGGTCAAGTATCCTGGTCAGTTTCCTAACTTGTTGGAATTGGCTTCAGGGATTACAGTAAATGAACGGCTTAATAAATCCATCGATGAAATAATTGATGAAAGAGGCAAAGTGAAAGATCATGCTTCTCCAGAGCTTTTAAGGATTCGCAGACAAATAATTTCTCAAAATCAACTGATAAGAAAGAAACTAGATCATTTTTTAAGAGAATATAAGTCGTCAGGGTTTTCAGAGAGCGATGCTTCACCTACAATACGAAACGGCAGGATGGTAATTCCGGTGAGTGCTGAATATAAGAGAAGGGTAAAAGGATTTATCCACGATGAATCGGCTACAGGTCAAACAGTATTTATAGAGCCTGCTGATTTGTTGGAAATAAATAATGAAGTAAAAGAACTTGAATATCAGGAAAGAAGGGAGGTGATCCGAATATTGACCCACCTCACTGACCAACTGAGACCGGAAATTCCAGAGGTAAAAAAAGGACTTAATTTTTTAAGTATAATAGATTTTGTAAGGGCAAAAGCAAGGTTAGCCATAAAGTTGAGTGCTGTTTTGCCGGTTTTGGAAAAGGGACATTTATTAGAATGGAATAAAGCGCGGCATCCATTACTGGTTTTTTCTTTTCAGAAAAGCGGAAAAACGGTGATTCCCCTCGATATTAAAATGAACCATGAGCAACGCATCCTTATTATTTCAGGACCGAATGCGGGAGGGAAGTCCGCTACGCTTAAAACTGTAGGGCTTTTGCAATACATGCTTCAATGCGGACTGTTGATACCCGTTCAGGAAGGATCTAAAACAGGCGTTTTTAAAAACATTTTTATCGACATTGGCGATGAGCAATCATTGGAAAATGACTTGAGTACCTATAGCTCGCACCTTACCAATATGCATCATTTTTTGAAGTTTGCTGATAGAAACACGCTGCTTTTGATCGATGAATTTGGAACGGGTACCGAACCTCAATACGGGGCAGCAGTGGCAGAAGCCATACTTGAAGAACTTAACATAAAAGAAAGTTTTGGCATTATTACCACCCATTATTCTAATATTAAACTTTTTGCCGACAGAAACAGAGGCGTCATCAATGCGGCCATGCTTTTTGACGGAGAACGGCTGGAACCTACCTATAAATTGGCAATTGGAAAACCAGGTAGTTCCTTTGCCCTGGAAATTGCTTCAAAGATTGGTCTTCCTAGGCCTTTGATCGAAAAGGCAAAACAGAAAGTAGGCGAAAAGCAGGTCAACCTGGATGAGTTGTTAAAGTCGGCGGAGCAGGAGAAGATAAAGTTTACCGAACAAAATCTGGAACTTAAAAAGAAAGATCTTCAACTTAAAAGCCTTATTTCTGAATACAATGAACAGCGAGAAATTATAGAAGGAAAAAAGAAAGAGATCTTAAATGATGCAAAGCTTAAAGCCAAGGACATCGTTCGCGAGGCCAATCAAAAAATTGAAAATGCAGTAAGGGAGATAAAGGAAAATAAGGCAGACAAAGAAAGGACAAAAGAGATCCGCAAGGAAATAGCCATACTTAGTGAGTCATTAAAGCCTGAGGTTAAAAAAGAAGAAAAATCAGATGAGATTCTGGTAGTGGGTGGGGAGATTGGAGTTGGAGATCTGGTAAGAGTAAAAAACTCGGGCGCTGTAGCTAAGGTACTTTCCATGAAAGGCAAAGATGTAGAAGTAGCCATTGGGGAACTCAAATCTAATGTTAAGCTTTCAAGACTGGAAAAGATTTCAAAGAAAGCTTACAAAGAGCAAATGAATGAGGAGGACCGAAAGTCGCCGACGGGCGGAATAAATATAAATCAGAGAATGGCTGATTTTACATTTAACCTTGATTTAAGAGGTAAAAGACACCATGAAGTAATTCCGATGCTGGATGAATTCATCGATCAGGCCATTCTTGTAGGTTCACCTGAATTAAGGATTATTCATGGTAAAGGCGATGGAATCCTTAGAAAAGCGGTAAGGGAACATTTAAGAAAGTACAAAGAGGTGGACCAGATTTCTGATGATCATGCAGACAGGGGAGGGGCAGGGGTAAGCATTGTTAAAATGAAGTAGGAAGTTTTTTCAATAATTAAAAGAGATGCGGGTACATTCAAGGTGTACCCGCATTTTGATTTTAATAGAAAAGTATAAACTAGTCAAAGGCAACATTTTCTATGGCCCGTATCGGTAAAAATACGCCTCCTTTTAAAGTAACGTGGTCATCTGCAGACGCCCAAACTGTGGTTTCTACCGACCTCGTTATTGAATCTATCGCTTTGAAAAATATTTTGACTTTCCCTTTGTAAGCATTTCCCAGGCGTGCGGCCCGAGCTAAATTAAATGCCCTGATTTTTTTTAATTCGTCTGTGTTTAAAACGTCTTCTTTTAAGAAAGAGAAGTTTTTAAGGGACTCCTTTGGAATTGATGTGGTGTTCATAATTATATTATTAGGTGTTAATGTAATTAGAATCTTTTTAGATTTTTTCCATAGAGCTAGTCAAAAGTAGAAATAAGATTTGTAGCATATTTTTCAAAAAACCTTAAAATATTACTTGGGAAATAACTGTGCTTAAGTTGGAAGCCAGAAGTCGAAGCTGGAAGTAGTCCGAATAGTGTTAACTTCTCTTGATTTCCAATGCCCGTCGCTTTATTAACATCCTGTTTCCCATCTCAATCTTCCCGCTTCAAATTTTTCTGTATCTTTTAATTTGTGTTGTATTATATAAATCAAAATAACAGGGAATCAATCAAAAGAGGATGTTTATATTGTAGTAATAAAGGGAAATGTGGAATAATGGCGTCGTATTATAGATGATAAAAGGTATGATTCAGCAATCAAAATATCATGTTACCAAGGAAGAAATGGATAAAGAACATGATATTGTGGAGCAGGCAAAGATCGATCCTTCCAAGTTCTCTATACTTTACAATAAATACTATGCTCAGATTTTTCGTTTTCTTTACCAACGGGTGAATGATAAAGAAACCGCTTTTGATTTTACTTCCCAGGTGTTTTTGAAAGCTATGGTAAATCTGCCTAAATATAAATATAGAGGTGTGCCGTTTTCATCGTGGTTGTATAGGATAGCCCACAATGAAATTAACCTGGTTTTCAGGAAAAAGATAGTGGCAAGGACCGTAAATATTGAAACAGAACATTTAAATTCAATAATCGAAGAAATAGAAGAGGACGAAAATGGCCTGGAAAAATATCAAGGCATTTTAATTGAAGTTATTGCGGATCTTCCTGCTGCAGAGCTTGAAATTATAGAGATGAGGTTTTTCGAAAAAAGGCCTTTTAAGGAAATAGCCGAAATTCTTGAAATTACTGAAAACAATGCCAAAGTAAAAGTATACAGGCTTTTAGATAAGCTAAGGAAAAGAATAACCACAGGAAAAAGGAAATGACAAAATATAAAGTAAATATTAACAGACCCAAAGTAAGCGCCGATGAGATCGGTCAGAATATGGACTTTAATATTGTTTTAAAGAAATATAAAAGAGAGAAACATAGTGCTTTAAAGATTAATTGGCTCATCATTTATATTATAATTCTTGTTGTATTACTTGCCGCATTTTTTGCAGTCAGGGTTATTAACGATGAGGAAAATAAAGGAAAGGAGAAAAAGACTGAGGCAGGAAAGGTGGAAATGTTAGATTTCGAATGATCGATTTGTGTAAAAGTATATAAAACCTTTAAATTTTTTAAACGGAATAGCTTTTCTGAAGACCTTAGAATTAGAAAAAATGTAATAGGGAGCGATCTTGTCGCTCCTTATTATTTTGTGTCGTTGTATTAACCCTTAATAAAGAACTGATTGGGAAACCAGTTCTTTTGAATGTAAACGTGGATTTTATTCTTTTATGATTTTTATTGTTTGAAGTAACCCACTTTTATTTGGTATTGCCCGCCCATAATAAGATTTTTTCTAATAATGCTTTTTAATTGAAGCCATATATATTTCCTCTCGTATAAGAAATTATCTTTTATTAAGAATTGTAAATATTTAGGCTATGATAAAGACAAAGGGAAATGAAGAATTAAAACAGAAATTGATAAAACTTAACAGCCAAACCAATTATCCGTCAGTTACCATTCTTTTTCCTGTAAACCAGGGAGAATTCGGGAACGGCAACAGCAGTCAAAAGCTTATCAAAGATCTATTAAGGGAAGTTAATCAAAAGCTTTCGGAATCATCTTACCGGCAAGAAGTGGAGGCAGTAAAGCAAAAATTAGATACAATAGCTGACAATATAAGATTTGAAGCGGATACAAAGGGGGTAGCAGTTTTTATTTCTTCCGATCATTATGAAATTGTTCCACTACCTTTTACAATTGAATCCAGGGCTTTAGTGGGCTATGGTTTTCATGTAAGGGATCTGGTTTTTGCTATGAATAGCCTTGAAGAATATATGGTTCTTCACATCAGTGAAAAAAGAGTGCTTACACTCAGAGGCTCCGGCGAACAATTGTCTGAGATTAAAATACCTGACATGCCAGAGTCCATTTTTGAAATGGGAACCTACTCAGATGATGTGCGATATACAGACCAGCATGTTTCTGTGAGTGGTAATTCAAATTTCGTTGCTCAAGGTGAACAGGATGATACTCTTTCTAAATTAACTAACTACATCAATAAGATTGACAATGCTTTAGCCAAATACCTGGGGCAGGAAAACATCAGGTTTGTGTTGTTGGGGGTAGAAAGAAATCATGGATACTTTAAAAAGTTGTCAAAAAACCTGGATAAACAGTTAACTGGTATTTATGGCAATTATGACCATTACTCTCACCGGGCAATTGCAGAACTGGTATGGCCTGAAGTTCACAAAAAAATAGCCGAAGAAAAGGAAGGATATCTCAGACAACTTGATGAAGCTGTTGGAAGAAAGCAATCAATAAGCGGCATTTCTCAAGCATGGCAAGCTGCTGCCGAAGGAAGGGTAAAAACCCTGATTGTGGAAAAAGAATATCAATGTCCGGCAATTTTATCAGACGACGGTTTTCGGATAGATCTAAGGGTTGACGGCGCAGAAGTTACCCCAGACAAGTTAAAGGAAGATGCAGTGGATGACCTGATCGAACTCGTACTAAGTAAGGGCGGAGATATAGTATTTGTGGAAAACGGTAAACTGGAAACGCATCAACACCTCGCTGCAATTACAAGATACTGACACGATTAATAGGAGGGATTAAAGCAAATAACTTTCAGTGCATATTACATAAATAAAATTGGAAACTATGGCAAAGTATGGAAAGAAAGCCCAGGAGGAAGTCGGTGAAGCGGTTCATGAAATGAAGGAGGGTAAGCTTAAAACAGGAACCGGAAAGAAAGTAACAAGCCGAAAACAGGCAATTGCAATAGGCTTGTCGGAAGCCCGTGAAAAAGGCGCCAAAGTACCTGAAAAGAAAGGAGGGAAAAAATGAAACAGCTGTTAATATTATTTTTTATTGTCCTTGTAATTGCAGGATGCAATACAAAGCAAGGAACCCAGGAACCTACTGTAGATAGCCGGCTGAATCCAGCAGAGCTTCCGGTAGATTCTGTAGGGGCCTCAACAGATATGGCAGATAATGCAGCAACGGATTCCAATAAAACCGGCGACCCTATGATGCCTCCGGGCAAATCTGATCTCCAGGTAGGGGGCGATGACGGAACCGATAAAGCCATAAGTTCGGACGGAAATTATGTGGAAGGAGACAAGCAGAAAGAAACTGGACATAAAAATGAAAAGTAAAAAATTTGAGCTAATCGAAATAGGAACCGGTTAGCTCTTTTCTTACCATTTCTTAAATATAAAGAACACTGCAAGTACAATAAATACAAAGCCAATAATATGGTTCCACGCCAGTTTTTCTGTTTTAAAAACATATAGAGTGACCAGCGTAAAGACAACCAGGGAAATGACTTCCTGGATTGTTTTAAGTTCAAATAAAGAGAAAGGCCCGCCATTTTCTTTATAGCCTATTTTATTGGCTGGAACCTGGAAAATATATTCAAAAAGCGCCAACCCCCAACTTATAAGAATTACACTTACAATTCCCAGACCCTGTAAAAAGGTTATTTTTTTGAATTGCAAATGCCCGTACCAGGCGAAAGTCATGAATACATTTGATAAAATCAGGAGGAGAATAGTGTACAACCCTTTCATATGTTATAATCTGTTTTTTTAATGGACATATGGAATTCGCATGATATTCATCCTCGTTTGGGTATGCTTCTGTTTTATGCTCATTTCATATTACAAAAAACAGCAACTTATATAAAATTGATTAAAGTGTATTACTTCAGACGGCTTTTCTTTTCTAAAACTTGCATTGGTATTTTATTAATAAAAAGTTTAATAATATTAATGACATACCAAGTAACTTGTGGATTCAAAGAGCAGAAATATTTTCTTTAACTCAAAATCTTTTAAAAATACTATTAAAAAGATATGGTAAGAATTTTCATAACAGCCTTTTTAATTGGTATGCTGCACTTTAGCTGTAATTCTCAGAGTATGGTTGATGTGTTTAAAAGCGTAGGCTTATTTGGTGGGAAGAGAGGTGAGCTTTGTAAACCCAAAGCCACTTATCAGGAATCACATAAGCCCTATTCTAAAAGGCGAATGAAAGTAAAGTCTTCCCTGCCGCCTTATCAATACATTTATAATTCTAAAAGTGCAGCGCCACCAAGAACTTCCGATTCAACTCCGGAAAGCAAAGCACCTCCTGAGGCCAAAACATCAAATCAAAATCAGAAAAAAGATGGACTTATGACCAGTACAAAACAAAGGTCCACACCTGATTCTAAAGGTAGTCCTCCGTAAATCGGTTTTAAGTGGTATTGTGTTCGAAGAAATATATAAATGAAAAGAAGAACTGAATAGTTCTTCTTTTCATTTATCATTTTTATAAAAACAACTTTATTAAGAAGTTCAAATAGCCAACTGCAAATGCTTTTCTTCTACTCTTTTGATCGTATTCTCCTTTGTATCCTTAATGAAATATTCCCAGGCTCCTTTATAATTATTGATAGATCTTTCAATAATTCCAGTAAATACCTGAAAGTCTTTTTCATTACTATATTTTACTGAATCTCCAGCCTTAAATCTGTTTTTCCCTTTTGTAGTGGGAAGAACCTCTATATTCAGTCCCAAATACTTTTCGCCAACTCTTTTCACAGAATTGTC
This sequence comes from Cytophagales bacterium, assembly GCA_035628645.1. Lineage (GTDB taxonomy): Bacteria > Bacteroidota > Bacteroidia > Cytophagales > Cyclobacteriaceae > DASPJL01. Next base: position 37,747 of record DASPJL010000082.1, read on the forward strand.
CTTTATATCTTTTACTAAATACTGCCAGCCTCCTTTATAATAAATGGGATGTTCAACTATTCCATTAAAATTTTTAAAGTCCATTCCATCTCTATAATGAACAGCGTCGCCTGTTTTGAAGATGTTGTTGCCTTCTATAGGTTGTATAAGTTTTTCCATTGCTTTTAATTTTATTTAAAGATAATAAAGTATTAATACTAATTAACCTTTAAATAATTATAGTAAGCACCAAAGTAATGATTCATTTACTTAATAAATTTTCTTTCCTTAAACTTTTGAAAATGTAAGGATTAAACAGGTCAAAGGAGGTAGACGCACTCATACTTTATTTTGAAATAGAGTTACGGGCCAAGGGTTTCACCCGATATTAGCATCAGTCATCTGTAAGCGGAAGGAATTTACCTTGCTTGATTTAATTTTACTTATATCAAACATGTTTATGATGAAAATGGATTATTAAGGTCGAAAAGATTGTATTTTTTGTTTTTCCAACAGCCCACAATATCTTTTCAAGTGCTCTTATAATCTATAACCAACCGGCACGTTTAAAGCGCCAATATAGAAAGGAACATATTAAGAAGGTGAATACAAGCACGAATGGGTAGCCGTAATACCATTCCAACTCAGGAATAAACTGGAAGTTCATTCCATAGATTCCCGCAATCATAGTAGGAATCCCGAGGAGGGCCGCCCAGCCGGCAAAACGTTTGGATACATCATTTTGGGAAATTGAAATAAGAGAAAAATTGACTTCCAGCACACTGGTTAACAATTCGCGGATATTATCTACCATCTCATTGATCCGAATGGTATGATCATAAATGTCCCGGAAATAAGGCCTGGTTTCTTCGGGAATCAAATATACATCCATTCTGAAAAGACGATTGCAAATATCTATTAACGGAGAAATGGCACGCTTTACTTGTAATAATTCCCTTTTCAGCTGGTAGATCTGCGTTATGGTTTCGCGATTTGCTTTGCCTTCAAATACATGACCTTCAAGCCTTTCCAGTTCTTCGTCAAGTTTACTTACTGCTGGAAAGTATTGATCCACTATTGAATCCATCACGGCATAAAGAGGGAAGCTTGGCCCCTTATGCATTAGCTCGGGTGCGGCTTCACATCTGGACCTAACTGTTGCATATGACAATGTAGAACCATGGCGTATCGTAATAAGGAAGTTTCTACCTACGAAGAAATGTGTTTCCCCAAATAGGATTTTACCATTCACTATTTGAGCGGTACGAAGAACGATAAAAAGCGTGTCACCATACGTTTCAATTTTAGGCCGTTGATGTGCCCGGTGTGCATCTTCAATTGCCAGATCATGTAATCCAAATTCAAGCTGTGCCTTTGCAAGCAGCTCTTCATCAGGCTCATGAAGTCCGATCCATACAAACTTGTCTTCCTCACGAAGCATTTGCTGTATTTCGTCGAGTTTTACTTCGGGTAAACGACGTCCTTTTGAATAAGCTGCACAATTTATAACCGAACTCATCAGAATTTTATTAAGTATTGATTACCTACGGAATTCACCTTTTAAATGTCAATTTTCCAAAGAAGTTTCTTAATATGGTTCAAGGGAGGCTAAAATTCTTTCAATACAGACGAAAAGTAAAACAGAGGAAAGTCGATGCCTTGAATTTTAGATTTATTTTCTGATAATTATTTAAAAAAAAATTATCTTTACTATTTTTATGCCAACGTTGGCATAAACTCACTGTAAATGAATTCTTATAAAATGCTTTCTCGTCTTTTTTGTTTTGTTGCCTGCATTTTCATTGTAATCGCAAATCTTCAGGCTCAGCCTTATTTGCCTTATTCTACCATTCCATTAAATAACCTTGATTTGTTCAGAAAAACAGGTGATAACTGGAAAATAGCCAACGATGTTTTTTATGATTATAAGCAATCTGGAAAAGGAAAAATAGAGCCTGGCACAGGTATTCTGGTAAATGATCTTTCAGGAAAGAGCAACGATCATTTGTTTACTAAAATGGAGCATGGCGATATTGAAATTGAGCTTGATTTTATGATGGAAAAAGGCTCTAATGCTGGTATTTATCTTCAGGGACGTTATGAAATCCAGATGTTTGACAGTTGGGGTGAAAAGAGACCGAAAGTGACTGACAACGGAGCGATCTATCAAAGATGGGACGAAAGCAGACCGGAAGAAAAGAAAGGATATGAGGGTCATCCACCAACTCAGAATTTAAGTAAAGCTCCTGGGTTATGGCAACATTATAAGATCATTTTCAGAGCGCCACGGTTTAATGAAAAAGGTGAAAAAACAGAAAACGCCCGTTTTGTAAAGGTCATTCATAATGGCGTAACCATCCACGAAAATACAGAATTATACGGTCCAACCCGGGCGGCTGCATTTGAGGATGAAAAACCATTGGGTCCTTTGATGATACAAGGCGATCATGGTCCTGTAGCCATCAGAAATATTAGGTATAAGGCATACGGGAATGAGCCTGTTAAACTTTCCAATCTTAACCTTAGTGCTTATGAGGGTAAATTTGAATCTTTTACAGATTTGGATTCCAGTACACCAAAAAATCAATACACAATAGATTTACTTGCTCATTCAGCTCCGGGCAGTAAAGAAAATTTTGGTGGAAAAATTAAAGGTCAGATAATTCTTCCAGCCACCGGAACCTATTTTTTCAAATTAAGCTTGGGTTGGATTCCTTCGGAAGTAAACCTTAATGTCTTGAATGGAGCAGGAAAACTTGAGATAGGCGGTAAGGAGATATTTACCATCGATGGAAAAGAGGGAGGAGAGGCTTCCGCTACTGTTGAACTTAGGGCAGGTACCTACCCGTTTGAGCTATCTTATTATAAAAATTTCCCTTTATGGTATGCCAGAACCAACGACATAAGTTTAGCAGTCGAAGGTCCCGGAGTTCCTTATGCCTATTTAAATGCAATAATTCCGGAAGTTGATCCCGTAGGAAACATAAATCTTCTGGCAGAAGGCAAACCAGTGATGCAAAGAAGTTTTATAAATCATAAGGGTAAAAAGAAAACCAAAGTAATTTCGGTAGGGGAGCCTGGATTTGTAAATTATTCCTATGATCTTCAGCATGGCGCTTTACTTCAGATTTGGAGGGGCGACTTTTTACAAACCACTCCAATGTGGCATGGAAGAGGAGAAACTCAGCTGGCCATTCCTTTGGGAAGCGTAATAGAATTTTCTGGAAAACCTACAGTTGCGATTTTGGAAAATAAAAATTCTGTTTGGCCCGATTCTAATGCTACTTATAACTATTTAGGCTATGATATTGACGAAAACTCCCGCCCGGTTTTTAAATATTCTATTGAAGAGATAAGTGTAAAAGAATATTTTGAGACAGCGGAGGAAGGAAAAAGGATCACACATGCTATAGTTGTAGAAAAAGGAAATGCTAAAAAAGATATTTGGTGTAAGATCGCAGAGGGAAAGAAAATACAGAAACTTCCGAATGGCGCTTATGCAATCGATGATAAATCTTATTATATCGAACTGGCAGGAAAACAAACGCCTGTTGTCCGGGCTACCAATAACAATTCCCAGGAACTGCTTCTACCGGTTGATTCTAAAGGCAATACTGCTTCCATAAAATATTCCATTATCTGGTAATTATCCCTTCTGAAAAAGCATCATGAAAATATTAAATTCAAGAACACTAACATCAGTACTTTTAACTTCTATTCTTCTCCTGTTGATAAATTTTTCAGGCGAAGCGCAAATTCGGACTAAGAGTAATAAGCCCGCAACTTCAAGTAGCAAGCAACCCGCCCCTGCACCTAAAGGATTAAAAAAGGTGGATGCAGAACCCGAAAAAGAAGATGATTTTTATAAAATTGTTTCAATTCCGGTTCCTGAAGATGTTATTTTAGAAGTCGGGGGAATTACCAATTTGCCGGGAGGAGGTCTTGGTATTTGCACTAGGAGAGGGGAAGTTTGGATCATTTCAAATCCCAGTGCTAACGGGACAAATAATCCTGTTTTTAAACGTTTTGCTTCCGGATTGCATGAACCTTTGGGGATTGCTTTTAAGGATGGAGATATTTACGTTACCCAACGAAGTGAACTGACAAGATTAAGAGATAAAGACGGAGATGGTGTAGCAGATTCTTACGATAAAGTTTATTCCTGGCCATTGTCAGGAAATTATCACGAATATTCTTATGGTCCATTGTTTCTTCCCAATGGAAACATGTTAGTGACTTTAAATGTGGGTTGGAGCAATAGTTTGGGACACGGAACCAGTCTTGTGCCCTGGCGGGGATGGATGCTGGAAATAACTCCTGACGGAAAAATGGCGCCTATTGCAGCAGGAATGCGTTCACCGGCGGGTTATGGAATGAACAGCGAAGGTGATGTTTTTTATACAGAAAACCAGGGTGATTGGGTAGGTTCGGGAAGGATCTCACACGTGGAAAAAGGAGACTTTTTAGGAAATGCGGAAAGCCTTAACTGGAGTGGATTGCCTGATTCTCCGCTTAAGATTAAGCAATCTGATGTGCCAAATACAGGCGAGCCGTTATATGACGTAGCTCAAAAATTTACTGCTTTAAAAGCGCCTGCGGTCTGGCTTCCGCATGGAATCCTGGGAATTTCTACCTCCGGAATTTTAACTGACAATACCAACGGAAAATTCGGCCCTTTTGAAGGTCAGATGTTTGTGGGCGATCAGGGACATAGCAATATGGCAAGAGTAGATCTGGAAAAAGTAAAAGGAGAATATCAGGGGGTGGTTTTTCCATTCAGGCAAGGCTTTTCCTCTGGGATTTTAAGAATGGTTTGGGGAAATGATGCTTCGATGTTTGTCGGTATGACGAGCAGAGGATGGTCATCCATAGGAAAGGAATTGTTTAGTCTGCAAAGGGTAGTATGGACAGGAAAAATGCCGTTTGAAATGAAAACCATAAACGCCACTCCCGATGGTTTTGAAATAGAGTTTACTGAACCTGTGAATAAAAGTTCGGCTTCTGATCCTGCTTCATATAAGATCAAAGGCTTTAATTATAAATACCATTCTGATTATGGCAGTCCGGTAATAAACAATAAGGATTGTCCTGTCTTGGGCATAGTTGTTTCCGAAGATGGCTTAAAAGCAAGATTAGCGGTGGACGGATTGAGGTTAGGATATATTCATGAGATAACCGCAGAAGGGGTAGTTTCAACAGAGGGTAAAAAATTATTGCACAACGTAGGATATTACACATTGAATAATTTGCCTGAAGGGGAGAAGTTGAAAATTGCAAAATCTTCTGTCCATAATCACACCATTATGGCCGGGTCCAAGCCAGCTCTTAAAAATAATAAAGAGAAAAAAACTTCTACATCAAAGACAACAGGAAAAAGAATCGTAGTAAAGCCTGCAGGATGGGGCGATGTGGATTATACCATAAATATGGGAACAAAACCAGGTCTCAAATTCAATCCTGAACAATTCCAGGTGAGGGTAGGAAGCAAAGTGAAGGTTGTTTTTAATAACAATGATGACATGCTTCACAACTTTGTGATAGTACTGCCAGGTACTGCAATTGAAGTGGGAGAAATGGCAATGAAACTAGGACTTGAAGGTCAGGAAAAAAATTATATTCCCGAAACGGACAAGGTCTTATACTACACCAATTTGCTTCAACCAAATAGCTCGGAAACCATTTATTTTACGGCTCCTGAAAAACCAGGGGATTATGTTTATGAATGTTCTGTTCCGGGACATTTTTATTCTATGCAGGGGACTATGAAAGTAGTGAAGTAACGTTACTTTTGAGGATGATATTCGTGCAAGTAAAGAAATAAAAACTTAATAATGGTTGATATTACTACAGAGATCCTCATCTTAGCTCCAATAGAAAAAGTTGCAGCTTATGCTGCTGATCCGGATAATGCTCCGGAGTGGTACGTCAATATTAAATCAGTAAGTTGGGAAACTTCCAAACCCTTGAAAGTTGGTTCTCGAATAGCTTTTATTGCCCATTTTCTGGGAAAACAACTTTCTTACACCTATGAAGTTATTGAGCTATCGGAAAAGAAGATGACGATGCGGACAGCCCAGGGACCTTTTCCAATGGAGACTTCTTATTTCTGGGAGAAAATTAACGATAATACCACCATGATGACTTTACGAAACAGTGGACAACCATCGGGATTCTCGAAACTGTTTGCACCGTTTATGTCTATTATGATGAAAAAAGCAAATCAAAAGGATCTAAAACACATAAAGGCTATTCTTGAAAGTAATGAAGGTAAATAGTTTTTTTTAGATATCTTCTGAGAACACACTCGTCTTTAAATCTTCTCGATTCTTTTTACTACCACCCTATTTCCTATCCAAATTTTTATTATGTATATGCCTTTTGGAGTATCATGGAAATCAATTTCCATCTTCTTGCTGATTTGACTGGGACTAAATCTTTTTGTTTTTAAAATCTTTCCCGTTAAATCCATAGCGGTTACCACCATTCCTCCTAAGTTCAAAGCGCTGAGTTTTAAGAAAAATGATTGCGAGGAGGGGTTTGGATAAATTTGGATTTCATCCGCCAATTCGTCTTCAGTTCCCGAGGGAATAAAAGTCGAACTTAGGTTTGAAATACATCCATTGATTTCAACCGATAAACTATAACCCGCATTAAGATCCGTAATCTTGATCTGCTTGCTATTTGCATTGATCTCTTTATTGTTTGAGAACCAGTGGTAATTTTCTGCTTCCACCGAACTCTCCAAAATGTCGGTTCCGTCAAAAAGGATAAGCGGCGTTTCTGGCTTTGATTGACCGCAATCTTTAGGTTTTACAGTTAAAAGAACTTCATCAAAATTACTTCCCAGTTTATCGTCTTTTGCAATCACAAGAAATTTATAATTTCCTGCCACCAAATTAGAGAGCTTCACGGAGGAGGAATAAACATTGTTCATGGTTAATCCCGGCCCGCTTAATTTTTTCCATATGTAAGCGCTTATTTTTCCATCAACGTCAGTGGCCGTTGCAGTAAAAGTAATAGAATCGAGAGGAAGCTGGATGGTTTGATCCTTTCCGCCATCAACAGTGGGAAATTTGTTGGCAAGAGGAACGGGAGCGCCTTTCTTCTGACTCAGCAGCCAATCCCACATTCTTTGATCTTTATAGGTTCTGGTCCAGGCATCATGGCCCTTAGCCTTGTAAATAGTAATATACGGACTACCTCCGCACGACCTTATGGTATCTACCATTTGGATACTTCTTTCCACGGGAACCCTATCATCCTCAGCATTATGAAAAACCCATATGGGAACGTTGGTATAATTACAAGGATTCCAAAATTCTCCTTGTCCACAAATTGGAACAATAGCTGCCACCTGTTTACTAAAATCACCGCCATAGAACCAGGTTCCTGACCCACCCATGCTTAAGCCTGTTACATAAATCCTGTCCGGATCTACTTTATAGGATGTTTTGGCAAATTCAATAAAATCGTTGATGGTTGGGGTAATATAGTACCATTCTCTCGGCGCCTGCGGAGTTAATAAAACAAAGGGAAAGTCCTTATCCTCATATTCTACCATTCTTGGCGCTCCCTGGGCAAGTACTTTACCTAATTCCGAAGTTCCGTTGCCAAGTTCTCCCAATCCATGAAGAAAGATAACCAGAGGGAAATTGCCTGAAGTTTTTGTTGCGTAATCGGCAGGTAAATATTCAAAAAAGCCAAGCGGCGCAGAAGTAGTTCCTAGAGGTTTAGGATTATTTCTTTCAGAAGGGGATTGGGCATTAGAATCGGTGTAAATGGATAAAAATAAAATGCAGAAGAGATAACAGGAGATTTTCATAGCTTTTTGATACTCTCCTAAAAAACGGAAACATGATCTTTTGGGTTTGAAGGAAAGTGAGGGAAGGAAATTAACCACGGAGAATAGGAGGTCCACACGGAGAATATAGAGAAAAAACTCTATGATCTCTGTGCAAATCTCTATGAACCCTGTGGTTAAATAACAGCTAAAATCATTTCATTGCCTCTTCTACAGACCTAAGCTCTTCATTTTTATAGAAACCATTGATCAAAAAAGCAATCCCTAATACTGACAAACATCCGATTACATTATACCAAAGATAACTTAGCTTAAATACCTCATATTCTATTAAAAAATGTATGGTTGTCACAATGATCTGAGCAATCAGTGCGGCATAAAATACAGCTGATCCTTTTATTGTCTTAAAGTAGAATGCTATAAGGAAAATGCCCAATATGGTTCCATAAAACAATGACCCCAAGATGTTTACTGCTTCAATGAGGTTTCCTAAACGGGAAGCGAATTCTGCAAATAATATAGCGAAAACTCCCCAGAATAAAGTAGACCATTTTGAAACAGATACATAATGGGCGTCCGTACCATCCTTTTTAAGAATTCTTTTATATATATCTACCACAGTGGTAGAAGACAAAGAATTGTAAGCGGAAGCAGCAGATGACATAGACGCTGCAAAGATCATAGCCAGCAAAACGCCGACGGTGCCTATAGGTAGATAATCAATGATGAAATTGATAAACATATAATCCGTGTCCTTGGGTACAGAGGGGTTGTTCTTCTTTACTATTTCAATAGCCTGGCTTCGGATGTGCTCTGAATCATCTTGTATTGCTCTCAGGTTTTGTTCGATTTCTTTGGTCTCGCTTCCGTTATTCTTTCCTGCTACATATAAATCCAACAGCTCCTTCTTTTCCCGGAAAGTAGTGTTGTATTCCTTTTCCAGTTCTTTGAATTCATCAGCATACGGAGAGGCATATATTTTTTCTTTTTCTACTTTATTAAAATAAATCGGAGGCTGTGAAAACTGATAAAATATAAATACCATTACCCCGATAAAAAGTATCAAAAACTGCATTGGGATTTTAAGTAATCCATTGAATAAAAGCCCTAAACGGCTTTGATATATCGATTGACCAGCAAGATATCTTCCCACTTGCGACTGGTCCGTGCCAAAGTAAGACAACTGAAGAAAAAATCCTCCGATCAATCCGGCCCAGATGTTATACCTGTTCTCAAGGTCAAAATCGAAAGTAATGGCATTAAGTTTTCCCATCGTTCCTGCCACATCTACTGCATTGGCAAAGGAAACATTATCAGGAAGTTTATAAATGACCATACAAGAAGCCACAAATAAACCCAGGAAGACAATACTCATCTGTAACTTATGGGTTTGACTCACGGCCATAGTGCCTCCTGAAACGGTATAAACAATCACTATCCCACCGATAAGGATATTGGTAAGGGTCAGGTTCCATCCTAAAATGGTGGAAAAAATAATAGAAGGAGCAAGTAAAGACAACCCTGTGGAAACGCTTCTCTGTAGAAGAAATAAAAAGGAAGCAAGGCTTCTTGTTTTCAGGTCAAATCGTTTTTCAAGGAACTCATAAGCCGTATAGACCTTTAATTTTTGGTAGAAAGGAACGGCTGTAATACACAGAACCACCATAGCAAGCGGCAATCCCAGGTAAAATTGAACGAACCGCATTCCATCAGAAAAACCTTGCCCCGGTGTGGATAGAAAAGTGATGGCGCTGGCTTGTGTTGCCATTACGGACAATCCAATGGTGAACCATGGGATCGTTGTGTTACCTACAAAATAACCGTGTAAATCCTTTTTACCCCTGCCTTTCCAGATTCCAAAAAGAACAATGGCAAAAAGCGTGAAAATCAATACAATCCAATCTGGCTGACTCATGAATAGGAAATGGTAAAGAAGTAAAGAAATAAGATATAAAAAATTAAGGAACCTATAACCAGCCAGTACATACCTTTCCAGGATTTAAAAAAAGGAGGCTTTTCTTCGATTTTATTATTATCCATTAGATTTTAAATAAAAGATGTAGACATAAGATAGAAGACACAAGATGTTATGAGTAGTTAGTCTTTAGTCTTGTCATATTTGAGATTTAACTTAAGATTAAAACTTCTCTGTTGCTGCCGATTTGATCTCTTTGTTGTGAGAAATTAAATTGCCGAAAATCCTTATTGCTCCGGGAACGCCTTGAGGCAACTGCCTGAACCATGAATAGGAGGTATAGATATAGGAGCCTTTTCCATATTCAGCAACAAGAATACCTCCTTCAAGGGCTTTTTCGTCCGGGTCATGTGAAGATATTAATGGTACGTAATTTTTGTCCCATTTACCTGGAAAGTACAGCCCTCTTTCCTGAACCCAACCTTCAAAATCTTTTAAAGTTATTTTATTGGGGAAATTCAACAATTGATGGTCTGCATTCAAAATTTTTACCGGGCTGTTTTCATTGGTAATTCTATCACGGGAAAGCTCTAATGGATAAGGAGCTGGATTGTCAACCAATAAACGGTGGCTGGTATTGTATTGAACTACAAGCTTTCCTCCCTGATGTACGTAAGCCATTAAGTTATGATGATTGGTCTTTAAGCTTTCATTGGTATTATACCCTCTGATACCTACAATGATGGCATCAAATTTCGCCAGTTCAGCGATCGAGCTTAATTGCTCATCGGTAAGCGTTGTGATAGTATAACCAGATTGTTTTAGAATGGAAGGAATGTCATCTCCTGCTCCTTCAATATACCCAATGTTTTTTCCCGCAATTGCCAAATCCACTTTGACTAGCCTGGCTGAAGCGTCGGGAAGCAGGACCTGAACCGGAATATGTTCATAATCTATAACTACCCTGCTTTTTGATGTCGTTTTATTACCAATTTTCACCAAGGCCTTTACTTCACCAGAAGCAGCTTTTTCATCTGGAATAAGTTGGAAGGTAAAATTTATATTGTTGTTTCCCCTGAATTCAAAAGGAACAGTTTTCGGTGTTACATTCCATCCCTGAGGGACCTCCAGCGACAGTTCTCCTTTAGTATCGGTTTGTGCGTTTAAAGCCACCTGAATGGTTTTTCCCTGGGCATTAGGAAAAATATACACTTTGTCATCCATTTTAGCTGTTACCAAAGGCAATACTTCCACCGTTCTGTACTTTTCTCCTTCTACCGGATCTGTCCATTTATACATAATAGGGCTTTCCAGTTTGAAAACCTGCCCGTCAATTTCTATTTCAAATTGAGTGGCAAAAGGAGCCTTATTGTCCGGGGTGCCTATTAATTCCTGATTTTGCACAGTGTACAATCCTTCGGAATAAGGATTTTTTAGCCAGTATTTTTCAGAATATTCTTTACTTTGCGATACATCAAATCTTGATTTGATGGTCAATTCCTGTCCGTTCAATAAAGATTTAGAAACCAACGTATCCTCTTTTCCTTGCTGATATAGTATTTTTTTTAAAGTGATCGGATAAGACGAACGATTCAAAATAAGCATTGTAAGATCAAGGGTTCCACCGGGAAAAGTTTGAAAGGAACTGGCTGTTGTTTCGTAATAAAAACCCGCACAAGACAATATAACCTTCAACAGCTCCTTAGATTTTTCTTTCTTCCAAAACTCATCCTCTATATTTTGTAGAGCCTTATTCGCTTTTATCAAAAGCGGAAGAGAGGCGGAGGGATCTGTGCTTTTAAAATTTTGTATTGCCTGGGTTATGAGCCTGGAGAATTCTTCAGCACCTTTTACTCTTTTCCAGGATAAGTCAATGTTTTCAAAAAGTGCATTGTCCGGCTTTTCGCCGATTATATAAGCAAGGTAATCATTTTTGCTTGCCCTTGTTTTCGGTACCCCAAATCCCTGGCTTTTATGCATTGTCCGGCTTTCTGCTGCTATTTCCGTATAAGATTTCCCTAATAGTGGATTATAGGTGCCGATGTCTACGGGTAGTCCTTTTTCTTGTCGCCAGGCATTCCAGTAAAGGGTTTTAGGCTGCCAGGTTGATACCCATTTCAACTGTTCAGGAAATTTTTTTGGATCAGCGGCGGCATTAAATGCTTCTTCAGCAAGAATGGCTGAAGCGGTATGGTGTCCATGCCCTCCTTCTCCTGTGCTGGGAAACCGCGTGACTATTATATCCGGACGTGTTTTTCGTATGGTCCATACTACATCACTCAGTATTTGATCTTTACCCCAAATTTTTAATGCTTCTTCAGGATTTTTTGAATAGCCAAAATCATTGGCTCTGGAGAAATATTGATCGGCGCCATCTATTCTTCTGGCAGCAAGCAATTCCTGTGTTCTGATTACTCCCAGCTGCTCTCTTATTTCCTTGCCGATTAGATTTTGTCCTCCATCTCCTCGAGTTAATGATAGGTAGGAAGTTTTTAATAATTTTTCGTTTGCAAAATAGGCCAGTAAGCTTGTGTTTTCGTCATCAGGATGGGCTGCTATGTAGAGCACAGAACCTACAGTGTTTAACTTTTTTAAAGCAAGCTCAATTTCACTTGAAGTTAAGGTTTGTATGGGTTGAGCTTTAAGGGAAAATAATGAAAGTGTAAATAAAAAAAATAAGCTTATCCTGATCCTATGCATTTTTTGAGTTTTTGGGGCCTAATATAAGACTAATTACAGTAAACGCCTAAGAAACCAAAGTATTGAATAGTGTACTATTTTTTTAATGACCACACAAAAAAAGAGCAAGTTTCCCTGCTCTTTTTTAAAGTTATTTTGAATCTCAATTATTCGCTGACGTTGGCTTTGATTTTCAATGTAG
>DASPJL010000083.1:0-9936 GCA_035628645.1 Cytophagales bacterium
GGCTTTGTTCTAAAAGAACCTTGTGATAGTTTTACATCAGGTAAGATAAATAATTGTTATCTGCGTTAGAGAAAGGTCGTTAAAGAATATTTTTAAAAGATTTTATAAGCCCTCTATGAAGGAATTGCTCAAAAAACTTCATCGCTATGAAATAAAAATCAGGAAAATGGTCACTGCCCAGATGCAGGGAGATTTTCACTCTGTCTTTAAAGGATCAGGTCTTGAGTTTAATGACGTGAGACCTTATCAATATGGTGATGACGTAAGGACAATTCATTGGAATGTATCCGCGAAGGGACATGGCACATTTGTAAAGACCTTCCGGGAAGAAAAAGAGCAGATCGTTTTTTTTGTGTTGGATGTGAGCGCCTCCCAGGATATAGGCGGTGAGAATCTCAAGAAGCTTGACTTGACAAAGGAATTATGCGGGGTGCTTACGCTCAGTGCAATAAAAGAGCAAAGTAAAGTTGGAGTGGTTTGTTTTAGTGACCAAAAGGAAAGTTATATCAAACCCGATAAAGGATTAAAGTACGCTTACAACATAATTTATAAGATCTATAACCTTGTTCCAAAGTCCAGGAAGACAAGCTTGAAAAATGCTTTGAAGTTTGTATTGGGGGTGATAAAAAAGAGAAGCGTCATTATAGTCATCTCTGACTTTATAGATAAAGACTATCAATATTATTTGAAAGCCGTCGCCAAAAAGCATGATTTGGTAGTCATTCACATCAATGATAAAAGAGAAAGAACATTGCCTTCTTTAGGTATTATTCCAATTTTTGACAAAGAAAAAAACAGGACCACGTGGATCAATACTTCTTTTGGAGATAAGGTAGATTCAATAAAAAATTTCTTTCAGTCCAATAAATCCGAACTCGAGTCAATATGCAAAAGGTATAAAACAAACTATCTTTCGATAACTACAGGAACGGAGTACGTTGGAGACTTAATTAAACTTTTTAAAGTAAGAAACAAAAAGTAGACAAGTGCTTAAAAAATTAATTTTATTAGCCTTATTCTTTTTACCGGTTGTTGTTGTGTTTTCGCAAGAAAAGCCCGCTGGGAAATTTCTTAAAGATAAAATCAAGGTTGGCGAGCCTGTGCAATATACCTTAAGTTATAAGCACCCTATTGGAGAAGATATTATTTTTCCTGATTCCACCTATCATTACACACCTTTTGAATTTATAGAAAAGCAATATTTTAAAACTGTCTCTGATAGTGTAAACAGTTATGATAGTGCCGTGTATACCCTTTCAACATTTGAACTTGACAGTATTCAGCACCTTGCTATTCCTGTGCTTTTGATTGAAAATGAAGATACCACTAAACTTTTTGCGCTTCCCGATTCCATTATTTTAATTCCTTCACTTACCGTTCTTCCGGATTCGATTAAATTAATGGAAACCTCCAGTTATGTAAAAGTGGATAAAGCCTTTAATTACAGCTATTTTTTTCTTGCTATTTCTTTGTTCCTGCTGTTAGTAATTTTATTCATTTTAATTTTTGGGAAAAGGATATTAAAAAGTTTAAAAATCAGGAGGTTAAGGAAGAAATATTTCAAATTTCTCGTTTCTTTTAAGGAGATTAGCAATAGAGTAAAACCCGAAGATTTCGAAGAACCCCTGTTGGAACTGTATTCTCTTTGGAAAAAGTATCTTCAGCAAATTACTGATAAACCTTTTACAACCTACTCTTCCAAAGAGGTAATCAGGGTTTTGCAAAATAATAATTTGAAAGAAAGTTTGACAGAAATAGACCGAGGGATCTACGCGCATCGTTTTCCTGATAATATGAGCAAGAATTCAAAAGCTCTTCTTGATACCGCACAAAATTTTTATAACAACAAACTCCTGGAGGTAAAGAATGGATCAAAAAAGTGAGGATTTGTTTTCATGGTTTTCTTTTGAATGGTTTACTCCATCCGTTCTAAGAAATTTCAATTGGGGAAACCCTCAATTCCTATATGTATTGTTGCTGATCCCGGTAATCTTTTTGATAAGGTGGCTGTTGCTGTACAGATCCAAAACACGGATTGGCCTATCGGTTCCTGAAGAGGTATTAAGAAAAGATTTTACCACCATTTTAAGATTAATTCCTCCTTTATTGTTTTTTATTTCATTGTGCCTTTTGGTGGTTGCTTTGGCCAGGCCACAAAAAACAACGGAAAGGGTGGAGCAGATCACCAAGGGCATTGACATAATGATTGTTCTTGATATTTCTAAATCTATGGAAATGCAGGATTTGAAACCCAACAGATTGGAAGCGGCAAAGAAAACAGCAAAGGAATTCATTTTGGGCAGGCATCAGGATAGGATTGGCATTGTTGTTTTTAGCGGCGAGGCTTTTTCCCTGTCACCTTTGACAACAGACTATGATTTGCTTACTACCTATGTAAATGAAATAAAGTTTAATCTGATAGAACAAGGCGGCACAGCCATAGGAAGTGCACTTGCTGTAGGAATTAACAGATTAAAAGAGTCGAGGGCTGATTCCAAAGTGATTATATTGCTTAGTGACGGAGACAACAACGCGGGAAATATTGATCCGATAACTGCTGCAAATCTTGCCAGCGCTTATGGAATAAAGATTTATACCATACTTGTCGGACTTGAGAACGGTTCTATTCCCATAGGTACAGATATTTTTGGGAATGTTCAATATCTCGATATAGATGTTGATCCAAAAACATTGAGGCAAATTTCTGAAATAGGCAACGGAAGATTTTACAAGGCAGGAAACAATAGGGCTTTGAAAGAGATATTTTCTACCATCGATAAGCTGGAGAAATCAGAGATTAAAATTAACAGGTATAAAAACATCAAGGACTTCTATGATATTTATTTGAAATGGAGCCTTCTCTTCTTTATGTTATGGTTTATTTCAAAAAATACTTTTTTAAATAACTATCTCCAGGATTAATTAAATCGTTGAACTACTTTAACTCATTTTTACAAAGTAGTACTGCTTTTTTTAAGAAATTATGATAAGGTTCTTTGCTATAACTTTTTTAGTTATTCTTTCAATTTGTTTTACCTCCTCCGCTCAGGCCGACTATAAAACCGGCATAGGCTTGCGGGCAGGTTGGCCCACAGCGCTTTCCGTCAAGCAATTTATAGGTGGAGGTTCATGGGCTTTGGAAGGATTAGTTACCGGAAGACATCGGGGAATAGGCGCTGCTTTGCTATTGGAGAAACATAAAATTGCATTCTCAACAGAAAGGTTTATATGGTTTTATGGTGGGGGGCTTCATGGCGCCTTTTATAGTGGTCAATATTACAGGGGACGTCATCGGGATTTATATAAAAAGGATGGGTTTTCCTACGGTATCGACGGAATTCTCGGTTTGGAATATTTTATTTCCGACATACCTTTTACCATAGGAATTGACATTAAACCTGCCGTTGAAATTAACTACGGACCTTATTTTGATCTGGGAAGTGCAATTACTGTAAGGTATGTTTTTTAATGAATTACATTATCACATCATCAAATCATCACATTAATTAATTTTCTCAATCGCTCTTAATCTCTGCAACAATGGCGGATGTGAATAGTGGAAGAAAACGTAAGCTTTATGAGGAGTGAGATTGCTCAGATTATTGACGGACAATTTTTTTAACGCCTCTATTAATGGAGAACCACCAAAAGTGGTGGTTGCATATTCATCCGCTTCAAATTCATTTTTCCTGGAAATTGTATTCATTACCAGGCCGGAAATTTTAGAAATCGGGGCATAAAGAATTGTGAAAGCGATCAGATTTAAATGAATACCTGTTTCATTTGCGCCTAAGGCAATGGATAGGTTTTCATTCAAGATTATAAAAGACATGATAAACAGCATCAGCCCGATTTGTAATACTGAAAGCACAAGACTTGTGATGATGTGTTTTTTCTTGAAATGACCAACTTCGTGTGCAAGTACGGCTACCAGTTCATCTTCAGTATGATTTTGAATGAGGGTGTCGTACAATACAATTTTTTTCTTTTTACCAATTCCGGAAAAAAATGCATTTGCTTTATTTGATCGTTTTGATCCATCAATAACATAAATATTATCGAGCGGGAAGGAAACTGTGGCGGCATATTTTTGTATAGCCTGCTTTAAACTTCCGTCTTCCAGCGGTACAAGCTTATTGAAAAGCGGGAGTATTAAGGAAGTGTAAAACATATTAATGCCTAAGATTACAATCGAGATAACAATCCAGAAGTAAATCCAGAAGTTTTCACCCAAAGTTTGAATCAAGAAGATCAGTAACCACAAAATAGGAGCGCCAAACAAAGCAGCTAATAGATATCCCTTGATTTTGTCAGCAAAAAAGGTTGTGATTGTAGTTTTATTAAACCCGAATTTTTCCTCAATAACAAAGGTATCATAAAGCTGAAAAGGAAGCGTGAGTAAGTCAGAAGCAATAAATATTAATCCGAAAAAAGCCAGCGCCAGCAAGATTTCATTATCAATAAATGTTCTTAACCAAATATCCAGATAACCAAAACCTCCAAAACTTAACATGGCTATTGTCAGGAAAAAGGAAAAGCCTGAAGTGATGAAAGAGAAACTGGTTTGGGCAGCTTGGTATGATAATGATTTTAAGTACTTATCCTCATCATAGATATCCTTGAGTTCTGAGGGAAGAATGCGGGATTGATTTTTTATATTCAAATAATCAAGCGTTCTTTCCAAAATAAATTCTACCGCTACAATTATTAAGATGGCAATTAAAAGATAATCCGAGGTCATAGTGTTTATTCTAATTTTTATATAAAGAAGGGAGTAAAAGTCTTATTCTTATTTTAAAACAACATGTATTAAATATTGATTCTTTAGCATTCCCATTGACTGAAACAATTGCTATTTTTCTAAAAAATCAAAACCTGTCAAAAAACTTTAAAGCTATATGATTTGATTCTTCTAAATTAAGATATGCTGTCGCAAATATATTATTCTTTTCCAATTCAATTACTGATCCTTAACATTAAGAAAAACCACTTTCTTTTATTGTATTGGGTTATTCTTTTTTGCTTTGTTTCAGGATTTATTGGAAGATCGCTGGGCATTCATTACTTATTCCTTGATCCGGAGTATTTGCACAAAGTATCCTTCTGGAGTTTTTTTATCATTGGTGCAGCAGTTGGCGGGTTTACAATGGCTTATAACATTACAGGATTTATTCTTGATAGCTATAGGTTCAGCTTTTTGAGCAGGGTAAATCGTCCGCTTACAAAATTCAGTATTAATAATGCCATTATTCCACTTACATTTATAATATTTTACATCATCTATTTTGTCAGATTTCAACTAACCTATGAGTACAATACAGTACCTTTTGTTTTTCTAAAAATGGTTGGATTTCTGGCTGGGGTAAGCGGCGTAATCTTTTTATTTTACCTGTACTTCAGGATTACCAATAAAGATGTTTTTTATGTATGGGCGCGTGATGTAGACAAAAAGTTAAGGACTACCCAAATGAACAGGGTAAATGTAATGATTAAGTTAAATACTGTCAGAAGCTCAGCAATAAGGATTGATAGCTACATTAACTCCGACCTCAAAATAAAACGCATTGACAATTTTCTTAGCTACGATAAAGAGAAAATTACCAGAGTGTTTGACTATTACCAGTTGAATGCAGTAATTATTGAAGTATTGATCCTGGTTTCGATTTTAATATTCGGCTTCTTCAGGGAAGTGCAGATTTTCCAGATTCCGGCCGCAGCAAGTGCAATTCTGGTTATGAATATTTTCATTATGGTAACAGGTGCCCTTACCCATTGGTTTAGGAAATGGTCCATTACCATAGTGATACTGGTCTTTTTTATCTTTAATAATCTGGTAAAATATGAATGGATAAGCTCAAGAAATGAAGCCTATGGGGTTAATTATGATACCATAAAGACGGAGTTTTCCTTGAAGAAAATTAATGAGCTCTCTAACCAGAAGTTTTACGAGGCCGATAAAAAATCTACCCTGAAAATTTTAGAAAACTGGAGGAGAAAATTTCCGGAAGGCAAAAAACCAAAAATGATCCTTTTGTGTGTTAGCGGAGGAGGGCAGCGGGCGGCTTTATGGACGATGAACACCATGCAAAAAGTAGATAAGAAATTGGATGGTCAATTGTTTAAAAATACAGTATTGATCACAGGTGCTTCAGGTGGTTTGGTTGGTGCGAGCTATTTTCGGGAGTTATACTTGAGAAGCCTAAACTCAGATTCCATAGATATTTATGATGAAAAATATCTTGACGACATTTCCAAGGATATTCTTAATCCGGTGGTACTCAGTATGGCGATAAGCAATCCGGTTATGAGTTTTCAAAAGTTTGAATACCAGGGTTTTGAATACCAAAAGGATCGGGGATATGCTTTTGAACTTCAATTGAATAAGAATACCAATCATTTCCTGGAGAAACCCCTCTCAGCTTATAAGGAACCTGAACAGAAAGCCCTTATTCCGATGATGATGCTCTCTCCAACCATTATCAATGATGGCAGAAGACTGTATATTTCGCCGCAAAAGGTCTCTTACATGAATACCGCTCCTCACAAAAATGAATTATTGGTTGAGCAAAAAATTAAGGGAATAGAATTCAGCAGGTTTTTTAAAGATCAGAATGGAGAAAACATCAGGTTTACCAGCGCGCTTAGAATGAGCGCTACCTTTCCATACGTTACCCCCAATATTCTTCTTCCAAGCTCCCCGGAAATGGAAATAATGGATGCGGGCCTGGCCGATAATTTTGGTGTAATCGATGCAGTTAAATTTATGTATGTGTTTCAGGAGTGGATCAAAAGAAATACAAGCGGAGTAATACTGGTAATGATCAGGGATACAGAAATAAACAAGGAAATATCCAGAAATGAAAAGCGCTCTTTTGTTCAAGAGTTCATTTCTCCTATTGGAGGGCTTTATAAAAACTGGGACAATATACAAGATATAAACAACGACAACTTGATAGGCTATGCCCATGCCTGGCTGGGAAACGTAAAGCAAGTTGATTTTGAATATACCGTGGAAACCGAAAGACTTAAAATTCCCGGTGATCCTCAATCCGATACGCTTAAGACCAATGGATCGGAAAGCAAGGCTTCCTTAAGCTGGCGATTAACAACCAGAGAAAAGGAAAGTATAAAAAGTAGTATAAATTCGCACCATAATAAAGAAGCGCTTAATAAACTTAAATTTTTATTGAATAGTAGGATTGGAAAGTAAATATTTTGGTCTGATAATTTTTTTTGTTTTTTTCATTTCTCTGGCCGATTCTTATGGCCAGGAATATATGATCTCGGGAAAGGTAAGAGAAAAAAACTCGAACGCAGCGCTTCCTTTTACCCATATTTATATCAATAATAACGAAGCGGAGGCACTGACTAATGTTGATGGCGAATTCAGGATAGTACATAATAGTCCTATAAAAACCTTGCTTTTTAAGCATTATCAATTCAGGCCGTTTCTTTATGAGATTTCCGATACTGAGGATTCCGTGATTGTGGATCTTAATTTTTATTCCTTATTTGAATTTGAGGGAAAAAGTGATGTGAAGGCGGACCGGATAATCTACAACGTCCTTAAGAGAAAGCAGCAGAATAATACGGAAAAGAATATACCTCATTCCTATACAACTTATAATAAGCTGATAGTGCAAACAAACCGGCTGGATGCAACAAAGAAACTTTTAGAAAAGAACTTGAAGTTTTTAGGAATTAAGCTGAAGCCTTTTCATAAAGATCATAATTTGTTTTTAGTAGAATCGGTGACAGAGAAAAGTTACCTTAACGATCTTAATCAAAAGGAAAATATTCTTTCCTCAAAAATTTCAGGTATTGATGAAACCTCTATTTATACCATCAGTTCTATTCTCCTCCCCAGCAGTATCTATAACGATTATATTAATGTAGCCACACGCTCCTTTTTGGGACCTTTCAATAAAAGAACATGGTCGAATTATTTTTTTAAAGTATTGGATACTGTTCGAATAAATGGTCAAACCACTTATATTTTAAAGTTTTCACCTGCAAAAAAACATGCAGATGCGCTTAAAGGACTTTTATATATTAACTCGGAAGATTATGCAGTAACCCATTTTATTATTAGCCCCGCCTACAATTCCCCACCCTTTGAAATCTCACAGTCTTATAGGAAACACGAAGGCAAGTGGTTTCCAGAGGTAACGAGAACAAATTATGTGCTTAAAGAATACGGAAGAGATAATATTAAAATAGAGGTGGTGGCAAAGACTTTCAGAAGTGACCTGAAGTGGCGGAAAGACTTACGGATCTGGGATTTCAACGACGTTGTTTTAGAATATAAGAAGTCAGCGAACAATGAAAGCGAAAACTTCTGGAAAACCGTAAGAAAAGAGCCATTAGCCTTAAAAGATTCAAACACCTATGCGTTTTATGATACCATAGGAAGCATTCAAAGATTTGAAAGGTATACCAGGCTAGGGGAGGGCGTATATAATGGAATAATTCCTATACACAAATATAATCTGGAAGTAAACAGGGTTTTGTCAGCAAACGAATATGAGGGGCTCAGGATAGGACTAGGAGGACACACCAACAGTTTGTTTTCCGATAAATATTCTTTTGGCGGTTATCTTGGCTATGGCACCAGGGATGGCAAAATGAAATATGGGGTAATGGGTAAATTGATTGTCGATAAAAGAACAGAATTTACTTTGACAACAAGCTTTTATAAGGATTTGAGAGAAGCTGCCGGACTAAACTTTTCTTTTGACCGCAAACAGTTTTCAACCGAAAACCTACGTCTCTACCGGCTTACTTACCTCGACAATATTATCAGCCGAAACCTGGAAGCGTCAATTAAACCTGTGAGGTATCTTTATTTTACGGCAGGTTTAAGTTTTGAAAATCTTGTGCCCACCTATGCCTATAATTATCGGGAAGACTTTGACAGGAATTATTTTGTTTCGGAATATAAGCTGGGGCTTAAGCTTGCTTTTGGAGAACAATTTATCAAATCTCCCCAAAATAAATTTCTTTTGTCCTCAAAATATCCCATTTTCTGGCTAGAGTTTCGAAAGGGCTACAAGGATTTGTTTTTAGGAGAATATGATTATAACAAATGGGATTTTAAGCTTCAGTATTCTTTTAAAAAACCAGGTATAGGAAAACAAACTTTCCAGTTTAATGGAGGCATTGCAAAAGGTGAGTTGCCTTATTTTAAACTTTACAATATGCATGGAAGCTGGCGGACGTTCTCGATTGTAATTCACAATAGCTTTGAAACGATGAGGTATAACGAATTTTTGTCAGACAGATACTTTACCGTTCATTATGCACATGACTTGGGTAAAATACACATCAGGAAACCGAAACTTTCACCGGGGTTGGAAGTGCTGCACAGTTTTGGAGTCGGTGATTTAATGCAAAAAGCAGATCATAGCCATATTCCATTTAAGACTATGGAAAAAGGATATCTGGAATCGGGCGTGTATGTTTATGATATATTAATTATAAGGGCTTTAGGAATGCGGACAGGCTTGGGAACCGGAGTATTCGTCCGTTACGGACCTTATTCAAGGGATAAGGTTATAGATAATTTTGTATATAAGCTTGGGTTGAGTTTTAAACATTAGCAGTGATATTCTTTTTGAACTCATCTCACAGATTTCACAGATTTACACAGAAAAGGGAATAATCCGTGAAAATCAGGTAATCTATGAGAAATACTTTTACTTACTCACTCTTTGTTAAATAATTGATTGGGTAGAGTTTTAGATATTAGCGTTATATTTTTTTTTGAATACTCATCTCACAGATTTCACAGATTTACACAGAAAAGGAAATAATCCGTGAAAATCCGGGTAATCTGTGAGAAACACTTTTACTTCCTCACTCTTTGTTAAATAATTGATTGGGTAGAGTTTTAGATATTAGCGTTATATTTTTTTTGAATACTCATCTCACAGATTT
>DASPJL010000084.1:0-20687 GCA_035628645.1 Cytophagales bacterium
CGCACCAGCATTTTTATATGCTCGGACTAACAGGGGCTAGCAGGGGCGGAGTTAAAAACCTGGAATTAACCCACTAAAATAACGATGCTTATTTTAGTCGTTTCAGACAGTTATAAATGGCGTTTTTCAAGGTCGCCTGATATTGCTTTTCAAACCTTTTGTATTTCGCATCAGGAGACTTAACGGTGAATCCTTCCTGTGAAGAACAAGCCAAAACGTTGTTATTCCCATCCTTTGCTTCTATCTGAATTTTTACAAAAGTAAACTCAGTTTCATTCCAGAATGAAGCTGAAAACTCCTTGAATCCATCCTCTAAATAAATTGTAAGATTGATTGGGGTATCCGTTCCGGTAAAATTTCTTTTAATAGTTTCATTAATCATTTCTCTATACCCCTCAACTGGTGGGACGTTTTTCCAACGTAACCCGGGGCTGGAAATGAATGGCAGATGAAGGGGTTGGGAGCTTATGTTTTTTCTCAGATCTTGTATATTGATAAATCCGACCTTATAATCAATCGCTAAAGGCTTTTCTGTAAACCTTTCGTAATTAATAATTTTTCGGGAAACACAACTACTTAGAATAATTAAAATAGAAATAATTGGCAATATTTTGCTCTTCATATATATGTAATAAGTAATTAAAAAAATAGGAAATTCAATAAGGCAACAAAAATACAAAATGAAGATTAATTCGGAAAATGTACAAACCTATTCCGGTTCTTTCCACATATTTATGCGAGCGCCAGAACAGCATAAATAGTTTATCTCTGCCCCTGCTACAAGTCTTCCTTCAGACTTGTGCTTTTAAGTGAAAAGCAGAGTCTTCGACTCGGTGAAGTTCTCATCTAATGATTTGAGGAAAGAAATATTTTGTGTTTTGGTAGTTTATGAGTGTTAAATACAAAATAAGAAATCCTAAAGCAGCCTATTTGTGAATTTAAAATATACCCTGTTGGCGCGAGCACAATATCAATTATAAAAGGCTCAAAAGATCGACAAACAAAAAAGCTGGTTCGAGTTTGCAACTCGGATCTCCATCTCTTTCGATGATTCTGTAACTGGCAATTTATGTTTAGGATTTACTAATAAAACATAGCCGTCATTCGGGCGAGTAGTAGAGACAAGGCATGCCTTGTCTCTACAATTGTCCTGCCCGTGTGGTATCAGGATTTGTAAAATGTTCAGAGCATTGGAAATACTCAAGTGCCCAAAGATTGCCGGGGAACGGGTAAAGGAATATTAGAATTAATTTTGCTTGTATAACAGTGAACGCTGCATTATATTGAGTCCAAGCGGACCTTGAACTAACGCAGGTTCATAATTGGAAAACAATTGGAGGTTTGGAATAGGCTGGGGCCAATGGGGAAAGATGTTCTGTATGCCTCAAACCATGGGAAAGGCAATAAGTCCACAATAAATAAGTTAGGCGCAAGCAAAAGAAAAAATGATAGAGCAAAAAACAATTGAATCTATAGGTGCAAGAACATCTTTAGGGATCGGATTGCCATTAGGATTAATTGCAATAATAATTTTTACAATAATACCAGTCGCAATAACCGGAGAAACTTTATTTCTTATAGGATTCTTGGTTTTAAATGGATATTCCACATTATTTCTGTTAATATCCTTTTCCGCAATTCTTTGGTTTAGTGGAAAATGGATGGCAAAAGATATCTCTTTAAGTAAAAATGAGTTTTTAGTTTCATTTAAGTATTCTGTGGTCGTTAATGCTGTAATCTGGTCTGTTTTTATTTTAGTTCATATAATCGTTAATAAAGAGATTGATACCTTTTTTGGTTTAATAGTTCCTTCAGTCTTAGCCGGAATTTCAATTATCATTACTCCTTTGACCGTTGGAATCTTGATATTAAAGGTTATAAAATACCGAATAAAGAAAGCCACCCAACAAATTGAGGTAGAGAGCATCGCTAATTTCAACTTGAAACAAAACTGATATTTATTAATTTAGCCAAGCAGGAAGGGCGACTCCAATTTAATGCCGCCCTCTTCTGCACAAACCGTTGTACGCCGTTTAAACAATTATGCAAAGAATCACAATCATCTTTTTCATTGCGACAGTTTTTAGTTGCTCAACTAATCAAAATAAGACAACGAACTATCCAGTTCAGCCTTTACAAATTGATAATGGCGAAGAGGAAGGTTGGGGTGCTGACATCCAACTTTCTATAGTCGAGAAATCTGAAAATGACACAGTAAAAATTTATAAAGCTATTTCATCTTTTGAAGGCAAAGAATTAGGACTTATGATTTTTGTGCCGAAAGCAAAAGAAGGAGATAAAGGTTTCGGACAAGGAATTACATTAAAAAGCATCGGTTCTCAAAGCGACAATTTGCTTAGAGTACTTTCTCAACTTTACAAACAAAAGGCAGACTCCGCCAATAGGTTTATAAAAAGCCGTAGTGTAAATTATGTAAATTTAAAGGAATTTGCCAAAAGCCTCACAGGACAAGAAGGACAATGGACAGGAGCGAATGAGTACAAGCTGTTTTTTGAAGGTATTGGAGACCAAGAATATGCAGAACTTTATTTGAACATAAATGCAGATGAGAATTGGCTTGAATTACGTGAAAAAGACGAGGAATACCGACCGATTGTATTAAATTTCCTAAGACAATAAGCGGCGTACAACACCATGTTTAAATTATGCCGGTATGAGTTGATTCTCGAAGCTTTCTGTTTTTTAGATACATTAGTGCGGCCCGACACGGAAGTGCTATTAATCGGGCACAATATAAACTCATGAACGTTAGGTGCTATACAGGAACACAGCCAACAAACAATGAACAGAATGACGATTTACATTACTGCGGGATTATTACTAGTGGGGCTTGTTGCCTATTTTTTTCTGAAATCAAAACAAAAGTCAAGCACTGCTGACTATTTCATCTCGACACAATCCCAAAGTAACGAAAGGGTTAAAAATTTGAACCTTGACACGCCCTCTGAAGACGCTTCATATATATTGGACACAACTAAGCTGTCATTTCCAGCTATAAAAAGGCAAAATGCAGAATATAAAGCAAATCCTGACAAAGATTGGGTCATTGATCTACTACCTGTAAATGGAGAGAGTTTCAAAAAGCAAGAGCTTTCGAAAATGTTTGATTACGATTGGAGAAGCAAGTTTCAGTCGACCATCTATGGGTTTTCCTCTGAAGAGAATGGGTGGACGTTTGCTGACGCGGGAGATTCTCCGGATATCTACACTAAGGTTCAAGTCGCAATTGATGTTCAAGATATTTTCAATGACGAAAATCCAAACTACGACCAGAACAAGCTCGAACGATATATTGTTGAACTGGAAAAGAGAATCAAAAAATATCCAATTAAGTTAAGACTCGAACATAAGGAATCTATTGAAAGCGCCATTCAAAAAGCAAAAGGACTTGTCAATATTTATCAAGAATTCAATAGGGATGCCCTAATTGTGCTACAAAGCGACAAGCGATTCAACGGTATGGAGATGTGGGACGCGCTTCAAAGTGTTGGGCTTAAGTGGGGCGATGGTGACTTGTTTCATTGGAGAAATGACAAAGATTATGGACACGACCAACATTTCAGCGTATGGACAACAACAGAACCGGGATACTTTTTGCCTGAAGAAGTAAAGGATGGAAACATGAATCCCAATAATCTGGTTTTTGGCTTCTCTATTCCGAGAAGTGCTGATCCAGAAAACGTGCATGAAATCATGATAATCGCTATTAAATATTGTCAGAAGCGTTTAGGTGGACAAATTTTGGATAGAGACATGCAACCTCTTAACGTTGAAATGGAGCGAGAGGAAATAAAAGAACTTCTAAGGGAAATGGAAAATAAAGGCATAAAAGCAGGCTCAGAAAAAGCTTTAAGAATGTTCTGAGGATGTACGGCACACAGCACCACCTTTGAAAAATGGCGGTCAACGTTGTTCTCGGAATTTTCTACATTTAACTAATTTTGTGCCTGGCGACAATGAAGTGCTTTCTGTTCGCCATCGTCGCAAAGCCTTGCTCGTTGTGCGTAATGCCATTTAGAAAAATGAGGACAAGAAAAAAATTAGCCGAAGACGTAACTAAACAACTTTTCAATCAAGGATTCGTCTTTGAATTTCTAACGGACAAGCAATTAGAAGAAGTTGAAAATAGATGGAAGGCAAGATTCATCGGCTCTTGCACTGCTCCGGCTTTGGAGTATTACAAGTGGCATATTTTCAGCTACCATAAGGACAAAGGAATTGAAGGAGAAAACGCAGTTGAGGAGTATAAAAATCAATTTCCTACTGACTTATATATTTTCAACGAACGACTTGAGTACGGATTGAAATGCATAAAGGCGGACAGAATTCCAGAAATAACAATGGATGATTTTACAGACGATATTTATGTAAGTCACCATAATATGAAGTGGACATTTGTGTTAACTCATGAAATCCCGGACATTGGACCATTTTTTGCAAACTAGTGCGGAGTGAAATGGCACTACACACAACAATGCACGTAAGAAGCGGATTATGTATTCCTATGTTTTCAGTATTATTAATGTTTATTTTCCCCACTTATTGTAAAGGACAAAATAAAACAGAACCACCAAAAGATAATGCTGGCTCCGAAACCAAAGACGTAATTACCTTCCACGGCCCTAACAGGATCACTCGTACAATCATGCAAGATAAAAAGGGCAACATATGGATTGCTGCATTTGATGGTATTTTTCGATACGATGGAAAAACCTTTACCCATATCACAAGTAAAGTGAGTGCGGCGCGCTTTTTTTCTGTTTTAGAAGATAGAAAAGGAAATTTTTGGTTCGCTTCTTTGGGTTCAGGTGTTTATTACTACGATGGGAGTTCCTTTCAAAACTTTACAACCAAGGATGGGCTTGCCCATGATGCGGTTCATGATATCTATGAAGACAAAACCGGTAACATTTGGTTTGGCACTCGAAGCGGAGCAAGCTGCTATGATGGGAAATCCTTTCGAAATTTTACTAATAATGATATTAATTCCATTATTGAAGACAAAGCAGGGAAGTTCTGGTTTGGTACGAGAGGCGATGCCTGCGTTTATAATGGAACATCTATCATTCTTATGAAGAAGGACGGTAAGCCTTTCACAAATGTTCGTTCTATAATTGAAGATAAAAAAGGCAATATTTAGCTGGGTGGCAATGATGGTCTTTGGCGCTATGACGGCCGTACATTTATTAATTTCTCAAAAAAGTTTGTTGCTTGTATAATCGAAGATAAAAAAGGCAATATTTGGACTAGTTCAGAAAGTGATAACGGCCGAGGTTGGGCACTTTCCCGTTATGATGAAAAGTCATTGTTCAATAAAAAAACCACCGTTTTCCAAACAAATTTACCCTCACAAATGATTTTTGGGATTTTTGAAGATAATGCTGGAAATATTTGGTATGGCTCCAATGGAGTGTATTGTTATAATGGAAATACCATTACCGACTTTAAAGTTAAAGACGGCCAGAAGTAAGCTTTCCATCAGCTACACTAGTCGAAAATAAAAAAATGTTTATTAGAACACCAAACATCATGCTCTTCGTCCTTTGAGGCAGAGGAATAGATCATAGGAAACAAATGAAATACATGAAACCCTCATGGAACAAACTAACACAAAAAAGAAAGAAATGTCGAAGGGTTCCATACACTCCGTTGAAATTAAACACATTTGCGTATGACTTAAAAAATTACAAACTATGAAAAAAACTAAAGTAACATCGGGGTTAACAATGTCTCTTGACGGGTTTGCCGCCGGCCTTAATCAAAGCTTTGAAAAACCATTTGGAGATAATTTTGATTCGGACTTGCTGGATCGTTGGATGTTTTCTGAGCCAGAAAAGCATAAACATAAAAACGAAATAGCGGGTATTCTGGATGCGGGCGCATTTATTATGGGCAGTAATATGTTTGGGCCTAAAGACAGAAGAGGCAAAACAGAATGGAAAGGATGGTGGGGCGGCAATCCACCGTATCATGCTCCAGTTTTTGTGCTCTCCCATAATGAACGCGCACCAATAGAAATGGAAGGCGGAACGACATTCCATTTTGTTACGGATGGGATTGAGTCGGCATTAAGAAAGGCGACGGAAGCGGCAGGAGATCGAAATGTAAAGATCATGGGAGGAGCCAATACTGTCAATCAGTATTTAATTGCTGGACTCATCGATGAACTGTGGCTGCATGTAGTCCCTGTTACAATTGGGGCGGGGTCGCGACTTTTTGAAGGGGTGACAAATCTCAAGCTCGAAGCACTTGAGGTAACAGGAACCAGCGTGGTGACACACATTAGATACAAAGTTTTGAAGTAAAAATTTACCGCTTATTCCTCGGCCTGTGGCTCACAGGACGAAAAGGAAGATGTTCTGTGTGCCACAGACCATGGAAAAAATTTGTAGCAGTAATTGCTACAATAAACAAGTTATCCAAAATTAATTAGCCTCATGGAAAAAACTAAATGCCAATATTAAAGCAGTTTTCTGACTTAGCGACAGAGGACTTTGAGAGATATACGATATGGATAAGTTGTCGTTCAGTAGATTATGAAAAGCCATGGTATGATGATACAGATGAGGAAACGTATAGACCTTATACAGACACAGCTAAAATTAATTCTGCAGATGAAGATTATTTAATAAAGGCTGATTTCAAATTGAATGATGGTACAGTATTGAAAGGTTTCTTCACCCCTCAAGATACCAATGATAATGAAGATGGCATTTCCTATGCACAACCACACGTTTTCATCAACGAGGACTCTTATAGGTTTTGGTTTGGGATAGTAAGACCAGAGGTACAGTATATAGCTAAATTTTATGAGGGATTGGGAAAAAAGCGAGCAGATGTATTTCCAATCACATACAAGTCTTCAAAGGGAAATATAAAGGGGCGAATTACTGGTTTTGGTTATATTCAATCAAATTAAAACTTTGCATAACCAAACAAACATACATTGGAAATCCAGGTTTCACTGCCATTTTTAAAATAAATAACAACCTGAAAATGATTTGTCATTGAATGCTTCTGCTAGCGCAAGTCTTTCTTCAGACTTGTGCTTCTTAATGAAAAACAGAGCCTTTGACTCAGTGAAGTTCTCACGCTGGCTGATATTATATAGCTGTTCTTGTAAAAAAAGTAATGAAAAAAAGATACCCCTGTATTAGCCACATGAGTCTTTAACTCTAGGCTTGGAATCAGTATCATTTTTTTTAAACAACAGATAAGTGGTACTAGCAGAAAGGATGTAAGGAAGGCTAATTCTAACAAAACCATTAAAGCTAGTATGAAATTCAAGGGTATATTCCCACAATGAAATATTATCCAATTCTATTTTTTTCTGAGCGAGAAGTAAAATTATAGCAAAGCAGAAACAATAAATCAATGTAAGTGATATACCTAGAGCCTTATATCTAGAAAGAAAAGATGATAAATAGGACTTTAGGTACAAAATTCCGATAGCAAAAACTATAGTGGTTGTAATAATTCTAATTAGTAGAGCGAATTTAAAAATTGGTTCTCTCCAAGAACCTAAATTTATTATAATGTAAAGAGTGAAGTCTAAAAACAGTAGAATCAAGAATATTTGAATATTTTTCATAACGTAAAGCCTTTAACAACGATGAGGAATTTAATACTTTCAACTCCTATTTCACAATTTGCCTATACCATATAATTATTATCGCCTGTTGGCAAGAGCACAATTTTAATCTTAAAAGGCTTAAAAGATTGACAAATAAAAAAAACTGGCTCTTATTCCTCGGCCTGTGGCTCACAGGACGAAAAGGATGATGTTCTGTGTGCCACAGACCATGGGAAAAGTATTAAAAAAAATGTATATTGGGAGCAGTTATATGAAATATATGTGTGGATATAGACAAGTTAGGTGCCATTTTTAAAAAAGAAAGAACGAGAGACTTTGGGAAGGAGTAGAGAAATTAAAATTTGGTTCATTGCTCTATCGGGAATTTTTCTCGTAAGCCTGATTTGGTATTTCTTTTTTTATAACCTCGCATATAATTTTAAGGAAGCGTCCCTAGAAAAAATAAATGGGAAATTTTCTTTGACCGTAAAAGGCAAAAGATTGTATATGGTCCATGATCCTATTTCGGCTTTAAAAAGAGACACTTATATTGAAACTGAAAGCTTCCTTATTCCAAGAGCAACAGGAATAATACAAGGAAAAGAAATACCTACAAAAAAAGGTTACTATAATTTATTAGGGAACATTTCTATTACCAATAGAAATTTGACAATTGATCTTCACTACAATAATACTGATGACAAAACGAAAACTCCTTTAAGCTGGAATGGCGAATATGAATTAGTAAGAAAAGAGTAACAAGCTTAAAAAAAACGGCACCTAACAGAAGATATAAACTATACCTTTTCCCCCTCAATTTGAAAGTTCACTTCAATCTATTACTTTAGCTTAAAAGGATAAGAAACTGCAGTTTAATCTGTACAGTTTATATCTAACCGTTGTACGTCACCCTAAATGACATCCTGCACATAAAACATTCATAACTTTACCGGCAAGAACACTTAATTTTTCCAATGTAGTATGTTTGGCATTTTCAGAAAATATTTAGAAGATAAAATTACTTTAACCAACGAGGATATGAGTTAATTGAATCGGTTTCATTATTTAAAAAATTGCGAAAACGGCAATATCTTCTGCAGGCGGGAGATGTTTCCCGCTTTCATGCTTTTGTATGCAAAGGTTTTCTGCGATATTATTATGTAATGCCGGAAGCCATTTTCAATACCTGGTTAGAAATATGGCAAAACAAAGAACTGAACTTAAAGCGTGCCTACAAAGCCGATTTTACTGTCCACGGTAAAAAATATTACGATGGAGACAATGCAGAAGTTGAAACCTTTATATCAGTAAAGGAATAAAAATTAGTAAAGTTAAGGATGAGGTAAACTCCCCTGTTGGCGCCAACACAATTTTATTATAAAAGGTTTAAAAGATCGACAAACAAAAAAAGGAGGTTCGAGTTTGCAACTCGGACCTCCATCTCTTTCGATGATTCTGTAACTGGCAAATCATATTTAGGATTTAATAATAAAAATAACCATAATTCTAGCGGATTGTAGAGACAAGGCATGCCTTGTCTCTACAATTGTCCTGCCCCTATGGTATCAGGATTTGTAGAATGTGCAGAACATTGGAAATATTCGAGCGCCAAAGATTATTATGGAACGGGTAAAGGAGTATTAGAACTAATTTTGCTTGTATAACAGCGGCCGCGGAATTAAATTGAGTTCAGGCTGAGAATAAATGCTTAAAACGAGGATTATTATTTTAACATTATTGGCAGAATGCCTTAAAATAATTGATACAATGAGAATCAGGATTAAAAACACTTCATTAACTCTAAAGATTATTAGCTGGTTACAGATCATCGGAGGAGTTACTGGGATTTGGCTTATGGCATATTTAATGCTACAAACAGAAACAATAACCGGACCTTTGTTACTGATCTTCTTAATAGGGTTGGGGCTATTTACCTATTCAATATATTCGGGTGGAAGACTTCTGAAAGATAGCGATAAATCTACCGGAATAATTCTTTCAATTATTAATCAAATATTTCAGCTCTTTCAATGGAGTATGTTCGGTTTTGGCCTTTCCTATAGTTCCGGGGCAGAGCTAGTATTAGGCATAGAAGGAGTATCATTCAATTTTAATTTCGCCGCAGTAATGTCAAATTTCAATATGTCAATTAA
Source organism: Cytophagales bacterium (assembly GCA_035628645.1). Lineage (GTDB taxonomy): Bacteria > Bacteroidota > Bacteroidia > Cytophagales > Cyclobacteriaceae > DASPJL01. Next base: position 9,748 of record DASPJL010000084.1, read on the forward strand.
CAATGATAATGGATTTTTTATTAAAATTAATTTACTTGCTGTATTCATAATCATCATGTTAGTGGACATTCTTGCCGAATTGAAAGAAAAAAAACAAGAAGAAATTGAATCACAAGAAATAAATATAGACGAATTAATAATTGAGTAAATAGATTTATAATTATTTAAGCGTCCTCGCTTAAGATAAGGTCACGTGAGTCTAAATATGCCCGTTTATAATTTGATGGTGGAAGTATTGGAAGTGGGACAATGGAAGTTGGTAGTTAACTTTGGGATTGCGAAAAAAGTAATTGAAGAAAATCTCAAAGCCCCCGAATTTAGCGACTATTTTAAGGTGGGATTCAAATGACATATAAAAAGGATAATAAAAGATAATCAGATGAAGTTATTGAGTGTTGGCCTTGGAATAATAATTCAAATAGTTGTTTTAATTCTATCATTGTTTTTGTTTCTAATAGTTTCTATTGTTGTACTAAAGCATCAAACCTTTGATAGCTTTATATTTCTTTTATTTTTTGCCATTGTTGTTTTTTTTACCAATAGGCATGTTTTAAAGTTCTACGAGGTTTATCTTAGCCCTGGTAAACTTATAATAAGGAACCTTTTTAGGAAGAAGGAAATATTTAAAGATCAATACGATCATATAGAAAGAGGAATTCTTTTTTCACCAAATGTTTATGTTATTTATTTAAAGAAGGGGGAAAAAATTTATTTTTCTATAAATGTCAAAAGTTTTTTCTCTCAATCTTTTACTCTTAATCCTGATCTTTCCTTAAAGATGCTACACCGTGAAATAAAAGAGACATTAAATAATAATGTTCCAGCTAAGTAAGATAAACATTACCTACATAGGCAACCTCGCTAAAAATAAAAGCCGTTTGTATATCATACTAATATGACAACACAACCGAAACATAACATAACAGCAGAAAGGGCGGCTGACTTACTAAAAGACGGACAACCATTGATAGACAGTTATGTTGAGGGTGAACTAAAATCGGAAGTCTCAGACACTTGGGACAAAGAAGTTGTGTTTGAAAATTGTATCATAGAATATTTTTCCGGTAGTGTTACGCAGTTTGAAAAACCCGTAAAACTAATAAACTGCCATTTCAAAAAATGCCAATTCTCTTTCACTTACTTTTTAGGCGGGCTGACAATAGACAACTGCACTTTTGACGGCTACCTGGACTTTCAAGCAGGTGGACATAACATGACAGGAAATTTTATAATCATAACCAACAACGACTTTAAAGACTTTGTAAACTTTTTTGACTGTTGGTATGAAAACGAATTAAGAGTCAGTGGTAATAAATTTCACAAAGGAACAAACCTGTTGGGCAAACCCCATAATATTCCTGTGACATTTGATATTGAAGCAATTATTAAAGACAATATTGGACAGCTTGTGCAGAATCATAAAAGATGGGAAAATTTAATTTCATTGGGAAAGTAATTATTGCAATAGGGGTTCTACATCTTTTCAGAAAAGTTGAAGGATTTTATGGTTATGCCGGATATGTAGATAATACTTGGGAAATACTTATATTCAGTTTGATTTTAATTACTATTGGATTTTCTATGGTTTTTATTAGTAGAAAGATTTTAAAGAAGTAATGCAATAACAGCAAAACTCTGAAAAGTGAAACTGTCGAACATGAAAATAACCTTTCTGCTAGCACCTCCGCTGGTTTTGGCTAGCACTATTGGGATGTGACAAACACAATAAATAATTTTACTAAATAAAACGATTAATATGTCAATATCAAAAGAGTCAGAATTAGTGGGAATGAAAAAGGCAAGTGAAGCCATTGCCCTTACTTTAAAAGAAATGAGAAACTTTGCCAGGCCGGGTATGACGACGAAGGAATTAGACAACTTTGGCGGACAGATCCTCAACGACATGGGCGCTAAATCAGCGCCGTATTTGACTTACGGTTTTCCTGGCTGGACTTGCATAAGTGTAAATAATGAATTTTGCCATGGCATACCCTCCGACAATAAAATCCTTCATGAAGGTGATTTGATTAATATTGACGTTTCAGCAGAATTAGATGGGTTTTGGTCGGACAACGGCGGGTCCTTTGTGCTGGGATCAGACATAAACCAACACCAAAAACTTATTGAGGCATCAAAACAAATTTTACATAAAGCGATACATAATATAAAAGGAGGGGTTCGCATTTCTGACATCGGATTTTTAATGGAGACCGAAGCCAGGAAAAGGGGGTACAAGGTCATTAAAAATCTGACGGGCCACGGAATAGGAAGAAGCCTTCACGAGGAACCGAGTGAAATAGCCAATTTCAGGGATAAATTTAATGTTACAAGGTTTAAGAAAAACGCTGTAGTTGCTATCGAAACATTCATTTCGACGACCTCCACCTATGCGGAAACTCTGGAAGACGGCTGGACAATGGTAGGAAACAAGGGCGGTTTTATGGCGCAACACGAACACACCATCATTGTTACTGACGGTAAACCAATTGTATTGACAGAGATGAATGAAATATGGAATTGAGGAAAATCTGCCAGGAGAAAATTTAATGTATTTTTTGTTTTTCCACATTTGCTGGGATTAGCAATCGGAAACATACATATTACTAAAAAAGGTGATCAAACAATTTACAATTATATTACTATTTCTTTCATCAATCAAAGCATTTTCTCAACAGGACAATGTAAAAGAATTCGTTATACTGACCTTTGAGATGGACAGAAATAAGGACTCACATAGGACCTTCGTATACTATTGGATTGCTGAATTGGAGAAGTATGAAAAGGTTGACGAATACAAAGAACCAACAATCTATTCTGTGTTCTTGCATGAATTCTATAGTCGCAATCAATTTGATTCATGTTGCTTAGGCAAAAGGTCATATCCCTTTGATTTTTTTCAAGGAGATAATTTTGAATTTCCTGAAAATTACAGTGATTATTTGGACGAACTTCGTAAACTGATAAAAAATAATAGAATTAAAATCCAAGAGATAAAAAAGACTTGGAAGCATGATTACAAAGAAACTTTATCCGTCTATGGGACAGCTGTTCGTGGACAACTTTGTAAATGCATAAATGGTGGACAAAGACTCATAAAGATAGGTGATCAAATAAGTTTTCCGAAAGGTAAGTTTGAAGTCATTCCGGACTTTTGGACGAACGAAAAAAGGATTCTCATTTTTTATGACTTTTCGGCTATGAACTTTGTAAACACTGATTATAGAATGGGTAAGTAATACGTGTGCTAAGCATAGACGATTATTCTCTTGACCTGGCAAATTATTGGGGTGCAGGCCAAAAAGGTAAAAGCAATGGGATTTTAATTGCATTTGGAAAAGGAATTAGAAAAATAAGAATTCAGAACGGTTATGGAATTGAGAAAAGATTAACGGACGAGGAAACTAAAAAAATAATCGACCTATACATGATTCCAAAGTTTAAAGACGACAAATATTATGAAGGGCTTAAGGATGGACTTTCGGCTATTTTTCAAGAACTAAAATAAAAACGGGTGGTTCCAGTTGCAACTCGGACCTCCTCTTCCTCGGTCTGCCCCCCGACAGAACGATTTTAATTTTGTGTCAGCAATAAAAATGAATATAGGGTTTGAAAGCATAGCTTGTCAGAGGCAAGCCACGGATGGAAAGCAACTGCATTAAACTTTGTGATTTTATTTGCAATAGTCCTTGGCTTCAGACTTAGAGGATGAAAGCAGATGTCGTAAGCCTGTTATTTATATAAATATTGGTCCTTCATATAATCAATGGCATTATTCTTTAGAAACGTAATTCCCCAATTGCTTAGAAAGGAAAACAACGGAGACAAAGACCGGCCTTTTTCGGTTAAGGAATACTCTACCCTATGGGGTTTTAATGATAGTGTCGCCTTGCTGATCAAATCATCTTTCTCCAACTGTTTTAACTGTTGGCTCAGCATCTTTTCTGATATTCCGGGAAGATTCTCTTTGATTTCGCTAAAACCTTTTTTGTCAAATTGAAAAAGATGTGAAAGAATCAGGATCTTCCATTTGCCACTTACAAAGCTCAGGCTAACGTCTATTGGGCAAGTATATAATTTGTCGTTTAGTTTGATCATAAATACAGATTTTGTGGTACTTACCATTTGGTAAGTTATTGACTCCTGCAATCACATAGAATATCTTTGAATCGAAAATTACTCGAAAAAGTAATATAAAAAGTGTAGAATTTTTTATTGGACTATTTTTTATTCCTTGGGAAATTGATGTTGCTCAACCAAACAAATAATATGAATACTAAAAATGATTACTCTGTAGAAATTATTAGATACACCATCCCTCAGGATAAATTTGAGAGCTTTGAAAAAGTCTACCAGGAAGCAGGTGTTTACCTGCAAAAATCACCCTATTGCCAGGGCTACGAAATCCTGCACGGTGATGAGGAGCCAAACCATTACATTGTTACCATAATCTGGACCTCCAGGGAAGACCACCTCAATGGCTTCAGAAAGAGCGCCGAATTTTCCGATTTTTTGAGACTTGTAAGGCCATTTTACAATAACATTAATGAGATGAAGCACTATACTAAAATTCCTGTTTCCTGGAATAAGTAAAGAAGTGCAAGTTGTCCTTTAGATTCTGTGCCAATATAAGTGTGGTTTGGCATTTTTTCGAATGCTTCCCACTAGAACCCTTGATTATAAAAGGTAATGAAGTTTGTAGGTAAGCCGGCGCGAAGGGGATTGAAAGAAAAGTGTGAGATATACGCCTTTGTTTTTTTTAGTCTCTCAACGTTCGCTTGCATACAGACGCACCCATTAGTCTTAACTTTTAAAATTCTTTTCACAATCTTTTCCTTTTAAATAATACCTTTGGTTTATTATCAAAGCTGAAGTTATGGATCTTTCTAAATCGATAGAAATCGCTCTGTATTCCGGGATTGTTCAAGGGTTGTTTTTGGCTTTCTTTCTGCCCAAGCTGACAAAGTCAAACAGAGAAGCTAACAAAATCCTTGCTTACTGCTGTCGCTTGCCGCTATAGCTACTTTTCTTTTCTTAAATATCGTTCATCTGTCTCAATGGACCATACACAGCCACGCGTTTCTCGATACGATCCCCTTTTTATTTGCCCCCGCACTTTATTTTTATATAGCTAAATTTCTATTTCATTCTTATAAACCCAAATATGTTTTTTTGCACTTTCTGCCTGCCATCTGCCATTTTTTGTATGCACTTTCTCTTTTCATGTATACAGAAGAGGAATATACCCGTTTGGCTGGCGAAGGTGAATTAATAGGGCAGTGGGCTTTTGTTTTCAGCGTGCTTGTTCTTTTGCTTTTTGTTTATTGGCTTGCCTCTGTTCAATTGCTGATAAAATTCAGTAAAGAAAAAGAAAAAGTTCTTTCGTATCATCAAAACGTTACCTTTCTGGCCACCTTTTTAGGCGCGGCCTTTATCAGTTATCTGGTAGGCATTCTTTTTAGCCTTCATTACTTTTTTGGCATTGAGCTTTTTTCCTTTACCGGAATGAACCTGGGGTGGATCATCCTGCCCATTTTAACGTATTCAATTTCCTGGTTTGCCCTTATTCAACCGGATGCTATGCGGGTGAGCTACCATGAAAAGAAAAAGACTGTTTCCCGCATGCAGGATAAGGCGCTTGCCGAGTATAAGATCAGGCTTGAAGCATTAATGCGACAGGAAAAGCTGTACCTCAACCCGTTGCTGAAACTAAATGAAGTAGCTGAAAAACTGCAACTGGATACCACCAGGCTTTCGTGGCTAATCAACGAAGGGTATGGTTGTAACTTTTATGATTTTGTTAATCAATACAGAATTGATGCATTTATTCAGAAAATTAATAATAAAGAACACAAGCACCACACTTTACTTGCTTTGGCCTATGAGACAGGTTTTAATTCCAAAACCACATTCAATAAGTCTTTTAAGAATTACCTTAAGATTACGCCCAGCGCTTATGTGAAAAAAATGAATTCCACAGAACATTTTTCACTGTCACTGGAAAATAAAGCCAACCACTATACTGTTCGTAGCCAAAACAGTAAATCAGAATCCACAAGTATTTAATTTAAGGAGTTTGCTCATCTGCATGCAGACGGTCGCTTTCTAAATACTGACAAGGTACTATTGATCTTTCACTAACTAAAATTTTAAAAAACGATGAAAAGTCAATTTACCAAGAAAAGAGTAAGTGCAATTTTAATTGCCTTATTTGCTTTGTCATTTTTTTCCTCCTGTCAACTAATAGATTTTGAAGGGGGAGGTTATGGCTCAACACCAGATACCGCTACAAAAAACAAATTAGACCTCATTCTTAAAGAGTTTACAAGAACAGAGGAAGTGAAGGACGGCGAGGCGCATAGAGATCTGTTTTTATCCTCCTCCTCCAAGGTAAACTTCATCCTCAAAAACTATGGTTCACCTATGCTGATACCCTTTAGTAGGGACCAATGGATCGGTTATTTTACCAGTTGGGATTATGACTACTATCCTGTTTATGGTAACGATAAGTATTATATAGAAAGAGGTGTCGCTATTAATCAACATGATTTTAGGGGATATAAAAACGAACAGGAAGATATTTATGGAACCGATCTTTTTATGTTTGTAGATACTCAGGAGGGCTGGGAAATTTTAAGCCTTTCTGCCACTGTTGTCAACCCGGATGACAAAAGAGATTATTCTTCCCTTTCCATTAATTCTTCACCCGAATCTGCGTTTAAAGCTTTTGAAAAAGGAATAAACGAAAAGGACTCCAATGCCTATGAAAGTGCATTTACCAGTACCAATGTACCTTGCTTCCGTATCCGGGGGAAATTAAAAGAAGCTTATTCGGACGATTTACATTCAGCATCCGCTTTTTATGGCTCAATCCCAGAAAACGTTAGCAATCTGAAGATCAAACTGGAGGATGTAAATATTGATATCCACGATCAACTGACCGCTGTTGCTTCCTCAGAATATACTATTACCAAGGATGGGATAAAAGTAGAAAAAGGAAATATGCTGGCTACGATGGTCGCCACCCCAGATATGGGATGGAAAATAAGTTCAATGGTTTTTTCTATTTCCATGCAGGCCAGGAGCATAAAGTAAAAGTCTGAGGATTCGTAAAAAAGGATTAGTCTCAGTGAAATTAGTAATCACTGCTAATTTCACTGTGTTTTTTCGATTAAACTACCTATGCAAAAGTTTTGTCACTGTATTTGGTTTTGTTATTTTACTCAGATCTTTTACTTTTCAGGATACACTCTTTTAAAGAGAACTCTATTTTTTAAAAAAATCCAATAACTATGAATTACCCGCAGTTGATTTTTGATCTAAACACCGGCGTCTGGTTTATGTTAGGAAACGATTTTAGGTTTGGAATCATTGGGAACTGACGGTTATAAAAAGTTGATATGGATAAAATATTTTTTATGGTTTTTTTTATTCTCACTTTAATCTCTTGCGCTGAGAAAAAGGAGATATCTAATTATTATGATTCAGGAAATATAAAATCCAAGGGGGAGTTTATAAATGGGGAGAAAGTAGGATGGTTTTATGAGTATTATGAAAATGGTAATTTGAAATCGAAATCTTTTTGGAAAGAGGGATTTCTAAATGGTAAGGGAATAAATTATTTTGAAAATGGCCAAGTAAGTATTATTTCCCATTGGAAGAATGGCCAACAAGATGGTGAAGCTAAAGAGTTTAGCGAGATCGGAAGGTTAACAGCTAGATCATTTTATAAGGACGACAAACTCGTAGGTGATGTTTTCTTTTACGATGTGAATGGTAATTTGATTGAAAGACAGCTATATAATAACGATGGTTATTTGATCTACTATTCAAAATTTGCAAATAACAGAAAAGTTGATGAGTCAATATTACCATTTTACAAATCAAAAGCCGATACAATAAGTCTAGGGGAGAATTATGAGGTAAATATTTGCTTAGGGATTAAATTAGAAGCAGATGTTAAAATCTATTTGGGAGAACTAGATGCTGAAGCACAGTTGATTGATACAATTGAAATTGTAGAAAGCGATGATAATGTTATCTTTCACTACTCAGAGAAACCGGTTAGTGCTGGGAAAAATGCAATTTCTGGTATATTTTTTCATGAAGAAAATAGTATTGATTCAACTTCAATTACTGGGTATTCTTTTAAGCATGGTTATTATGTAAAGTAATAGTTTCTTGTTCTCACGGGACGAAAACAAGATGGAAAATCAATAGTGCCGGAAAATGATTCATCAAAAAGACGGTACTAATTAACACTGGTTCATGATTGAAAAGTGCTTTTGATGTTGGAAATAAGCCGGGGCAATGGGTGAAACGTAAACAATTTAGGGCATTAAAAGTTATATGAAATTTTTAAAAATTATTCTATTTTTTCAGATAGCAATTCTGCTTCTGTTGCTAATGTTTTATTCTCAACTCAAGGTAGAGAATGATTTTTTAGGGGAAAAAATTGAGATTTTCCGAAAGAAATATAAGAATCCTGCAGAGGCAAATAATAGAAAATTGAAAGAATGTGCGGCCATTGCAAGGCAGTTGGAAAGGGAAGTTGAAGAAAGAAGAAAAATACCTAAAAAAGAAGAAAATTAAATTATGACAAAAAAAATAGTTTTACTATCTATCAATCTTATAGTATTCCTCTTAATTGTATTGCTAACTACCTTTTCTATAAAAACCAGAAATGTTAATATGAGATTACAAGAAATTATCACTTATTATCCTAGATCCATGCAAATTTATTTGGACTCTTCAAATATTGAAATTTCTAAGTGTAGAGAACGCATTAATGCTCTAAATAAAGAATTAATAAGCGAGGAAAGACTCGTAAAAAATCATAAAGAAACAGAATAAGGAGGTCAAATAATTATACTTCACCTGGATTAATAATTATTAAAGGATCCTCGTTTAAGATCATCTTCCCCCCACACAAATCTTTTTTCTCACTTTCTAAGTATCTTCACATATAAACATTATTCAACATGGAATTAGGCGTAGGCATGTTTGGCGATTTGCATACAAACAGCAAAGGTGAAGCGCAGCCTGCACAGCAGCGGTTGCAGGAGATCATTGAAGAAATCCGGTTAATGGACGAAGTGGGCTTGGATTTCTTTGGTATAGGCGAGCACCACCGTCCGGATTATGTAGTCTCCAGTCCTGAAACCATACTAGCAGCAGCAGCTACCATAACAAAGAAAATCAAGTTGGGAAGCGCCGTTTCGGTGCTCAGTTCATCGGATCCCGTGCGCTTGTATCAAAACTTTGCAACTGTAGATCTGATCTCAGGCGGCAGAGCGGAACTGAATGTGGGCCGGGGAAGTTTTACCGAATCATTTCCGCTATTCGGCTATAACCTTTCTGATTACAACGAACTGTTTGAAGAGAAACTGGAGTTGCTCCTGCAAATCAATAAAAACAGGCGAGTGAGCTGGAAGGGAAAGTTTCGGGCCTCATTGGACAACCAGGAAGTCCTGCCGCGAGCGGTAAACGATAGCCTCCCTATCTGGGTAGCAGTAGGAGGTACACCAGAATCGGTGCTTCGGGCTGGTAGATTAGGACTACCCGTTATCTTCGCTATCATAGGCGGAAATCCTGCACATTTCAAACCTTTATTTGATTACTACCGCGAGGTCTACAACCATTTTGACCATGATACCAATACTTTGCAGGTAGGTGTGCATATGCATGCTTTTTTCGGAGAAGATAGTCGGCAGACCGCCGATGAATATTATCCTGTATATGCTGCGCAAATGAACCGCATTGGCCGGCAAAGAGGCTGGCCGCCTTACCAAAAGCAGCAATTTGAAATGGGACGTGCGGCAGACGGCAATTTAATTATTGGAGATGCAAACGAAGCGATCGAGAAAATACTTCAGATGCAGGAGCTCTTTGACCTTACCCGCTTTTCTGCCCATATGGATGTAGGCGGTCCTTCGCACCTGTCAATGATGAAATCCATAGAAATCTTCGGGACGAAAATTGCGCCAAAGGTGAGAGCGGCATTAAAAAACGGTTAGGTATTTATGGCAATGCAATGTCCCACTGGTGGGGAAGCAGCGGTCCAACGGGAGACTATACTATGAGATTAAGTATTAACTAGGGAGTTATCCAAGCTATTTTATCCGAGAACGCCGCCTTTCCCTCCTTTTCTAAGAGGGATGTCGGCAAGACGGGGTGTTTAAAGTTCTGACAACAAAATTTTGCTTAATTAAAGCTAATATGCATACCTGTAAATTCACCTAAGCGGTGAACGGATTGGGTAAATGTGTTGATTTGGTTTTTGTTGGGCAACATGAAAAAGCTATATTCCACACGGAGTGATTTATTTCTGATCGTTCGTTTCCATGTCCCTATTGCCTGTCCTTCACAAAGGATCATATTGTCAAAGTGAAATGTAGCGTCGCTTTTAGATAGCATCATTGCTCGCCGGTCTTTATACCCCATTACGAATTCGTCATATATGGGTAGAAGATGAATTGTTTCAAATTGCTTGTCAACCAACGAAATGTTTGAAGTAAAAAAATATTCCTGACCCTCAACCGCTGCTTTCTCGAGGAATGGCTTCATCATTTCAATGCCTTTTTTACAGTGGGTCATTGTCAAACCTGACCAGGTCGCAAAATCTTTAATAGTCGCGGGACCTCGGCTTTTGAAGTAGCGTGTAGTCAGTTCGGCTAATGCTTCTTCCTTTTCCAACAATTTTTTATGCTTAATTCTTTCATCTAACAGGGCATAAGTGAATTTATTTCCTTGTCTTGCACCGCTGCAAATAATTCCGTTCAACTCAGCATTCATCATAATGTAGCTCAGACGGTGTCCACTGGCAATGATTTTAACCTTTTTAAACTCCTGATTTATATCATCGCGGCTAAGTTGCTTTCCGCCCTGTAGAATTTTAATCAAGAGGTCGTTGCAGCGATTAAAAATTTTGTCGTCCAATTCGA
>DASPJL010000085.1:0-20460 GCA_035628645.1 Cytophagales bacterium
TCTGACTGGACAGTCTTAATAAGTATAAAAAAATCTAAAATACCTTGAGGGAGTACAAGGTGTGCTATCTGAAAATCTTCTTTTGCCATCAGACAAAGAAAATAATTTTATAGGTTTCCCCCCAACTTTTCCGATTGATCCCTAACCTTTGCTAATACAAACTACATTTTATTAAAAGAGAAAAAACAAGAGGAAGCCAGAGCCATTCTAAGAAAATTTAAATTAATTGTTAACGTGCTATCATTAAATGATAGAATTATCGATCTGGCCTTAATTGATAATGAGTTTAATGATTATGAAGATGCAATTCAATATTTTTCAGCTATTGAAAATAATCAATTTGCCATCGTTACCAGAAATTTAAAGGATTTTGCCAAATCAAAGATACCGGTGATAACAGCAAAGCAGTTTTTGGAAACCATAAAATAAGGCCTTTTTTAATACCTCACCGTCCTCACAAAAGACCCTTCTTTTCGAGTGAATTATCATTTCTTGGGAAACAATTTAAAGTAGTTTAAAATACTATTGCACAAGTAATTATAATTGAATAGTTTGTAAACAATTACAGCTATTATATGAAAAGAATATTTCAGTTCTTAATTAAAAACATTCATTTCCTTTTTTGGCTTTCCATTGTGTTATTTTTTCTGGCCGCTTTATCATTGAATAAATCAACCAAGGCGCTAAATACGGAATTTACGCCTAAGTCAATTTTAGATCTACAACTAGCTTGGTCAGATTCTTCCGCTTATGCTATAAAAAACCTTTGGTTTGGAAAGCAAATTAAATCGGAAAATAAGGATTCAACATACCGGGAATACTCCGACTCACTGGTGTGTAAAAGTGAAAAGGATGCACTGATCAAATCGTATGTTTATGATCCTACGCAAGTAGAATATGCTACGGCGTTATCTGAGGGATTAAGAAATGTTGTTCTGGATTCGTGGTTTTTCATTCCCGCTTATTTATTATTTTTATTCGTCACTTCTTTTGTGGTTTCAAGATCAGCTTTTAGACCTCGTTTTTTTTATATAATAATAATCTGGCTGAGTTTGTTTGTTATTTTATACAGTTTAATGGATCTTGATTATCTGCCAGTTAAGCTTATTTTCTTCACTTCTTTCTTTATCAGTTTTGCTTTTCTTTTCAAAAAGCCATCTTTTAAATTAATTGGTATAACAATCCTTGGAGTTGGGATTCTGGATTGGGTAGAAAATTATTTTCTTTACCAGTTTCTTGCCGGAAGTTCTGTTCGGTTCGGTGCAATTTCTTTCGCCCTTCCTGCTTCCTTAAAAATGGGCTTGCTGCTTTTGCCTTTAGGTTTTATTATAATATATGGATGGAGTTATGTGTTCAATACTCTTAGAAGAATTTCATTGTTTTTAAAAAACTTTTTATACATTCTTTGGATCAACAGGGTGATTACTGTAGTCCTTCTTGTAGTATTTTTTTTGCTTTGGAAATCGGATCAAGGTCAGGATGTATTGGTAAATCTCAATTCAAAGTTTCAAAAAGAGCCCAATGATATTCCTTTGTTAAGGAATACAGGACCTTTTCTATTGTATATCATTTTGACCGTTATAGCTTTCATAAACTGGTTCTTACCTAAATATTTTTTTATCAAAGACTCCAAAAAAATAACCTGGAAAAGCATTTGGAAAGAAGACTGGAACTACAGTAAAGATGAAGTTATAAAAAAAGAAAAAGTTGGGTATCAAATATTTACAGCCCGGTTATTTGGGGTGTTAACCTTTATCATTCCTGCTTGTGGAATTTTGAAAGCTTTGGATACATTTGAATTAAGTTATTCACTTTCTGTTATGGGTGCAGAAGCCGTATTTCTGCTTACCGTTATTTTTTACATTCTTGCCTTATATCCTTTTTTTGATTCAGAAAAAGCCGGCACTTTTCACAAAAGCCCTGTCAGAGGGGAGGGCAATAATTTATTCGAGGAGTGTTTTGAATGGTTGATAAAAAATAGAGAAGACAGGATAATCGGACTGGTATTGGGATTTTTTATGCTTTGCATTATTCTGTTTGGATTTAACAATACCGGGCATCCTACGTATTTGGGCAATCTCTCTGTGGGTCTTTACATGGTCTCTTTTATGTTTGCCTTTTTTGTGAGCGTCAGAAGAAGGTTAGGCTGCTATGACCAGAGCAGGTTCCGTAAATTCTGGATATGGATGAAAAAGAAAAACATCAACGCATGGATACTTTCGGCAGGAATTGTTGTGTCATTGATCTTTCTTGTTTTTAATATTTTTCCGTTTTTATTGACGGGTTATTCCATTTCCCGATCCACCACACTCATCGTTGTGCTAACCGGTGTAGTTTTCTATGTCTTTCTTTTTTCATTGTTGATATTGATGGGGCACAAATACAGGATAAATTTTGCTGGAATCTTAATCCTCCTGATGCTTTTTTCTGCATTTTCTTTTGATAATAATTTTCATGATGTAGAACTAATAGACAATACTACAGATCAGAAGATAACCCTTGATCAATATATTGAACAATGGTTAAGTTATAAAAAGGAGGAAATTGCCCGATATAAGAAGGAAGGGAAATTGTATCCGGTAATAATTGTCAATGCTTATGGTGGAGGAATTCGTGCCGCCGCGTGGACGAGCATGGTTGTAAACTACCTGGATTGTTTAATAGACAATAATCCCGATGGCATAATTAATGAAAATTTTCAGGATTATGTTCTTGCCTACTCAGGAGCTTCGGGAGGAACCATTGGCGCTTCTGTTTCCATTGCCATGAGAAGGGATAATTTTAACAAAATGTTAAGTCTCGATTCACTGGTCTCGTTTTACCAAAGGGATTTTTTAACGCCGGTCATCATTGGTTTCCTCGGTAGAGATGTTTTCTTTTCCACATTTAATATTAAATCCATGGATGACAGAGGAAAACTTCAAACACAACTTTGGGAAAGGCATTTGGATAATTATTCGGTTGATTTTTACCAAAAGGAGTATGCGGCAATATGGGAAAGCGACAAAGGAATGAGGCTGGATATACCGTTGTTGTTTGCAAATACTTACCATCTTGAAAGTGGAAGAAAAGGTATAATTGCCCCGGTTAGTCTTCGCGCGGAGGATTTTCCTACCGTTGTTTTTATAAATGATAGTCTTTTAAAGGAGCAAAAAACAGTGCGGTTTAGTACCGGCGCTTTTCTCAGCGCCAGGTTTCCCTTTATTTCCCCGGCAGGTAAAATTATGAATGGGTATCATTTTCTGGATGGCGGGTTAAAAGATAATTCGGGTGCACAGACTGCCTTAGAGATTAAGAATGTGTTTGACAGGGTATTGGGAAGGTTAATTTTAAAGGATTCGATTTTTGAAAACATAGAAATACTTAATGTCTCATTAAATAATATGGCTCCTCATGAACCAGAGTTACCGGATAAAAACTTGTTTGAGCTGACTGCCCCTGCACAAGGCCTCATGAATGGCTGGATAGGCAATACATTCAGGGCAGATTCCATAAATAAAATTGTTTTTAAAGACAGGTATTTTGCTTTTAAACCGCTGGATAATTTAATAAAATTGGAAGATAAAAAACCTTTTAAGCCTGTTTTGCCTTTGGGTTGGCAAATCTCTTACCCTGCTTTAGTAAGGCTTAAAACAAGTTTAAATTATAGACCTGTGGAAACCAATAACTATTTCAGGCTTCTCCAAAAATTCTCAAAAAAGACAAACTCAGAAGATGTATTGGCAAACAATCCTGAAAACTAAAGGATAGATCAACGAGAAAGGACTAGCAGATAAGCGTTGTTGTATTTCAAAAACAATTGCTAATTTCGGACGGTGAACAGGCTTATAGATCAAGATAAATAACTTCATTGAATTATTCAATAACATTTAATCACATAGGCGTAGACGCTTTACTGAAACCTCATACCTTTTTAAACTATGCAATTAAAAAATGCTTCTATCCTTGTAATCGATGATGATCCGGATGTTTTGCTGGCGGTCAGGTTATTGTTAAAGCCACAGGTAAAAGAAGTGGTTACAGAAAAAAAACCTGAAAACATTCCCGCATTACTTTCCTCAAAACATTTTGACCTGATCCTTCTTGATATGAATTTCAAAAGCGCCATTAATACAGGCAATGAAGGCTTTTTCTGGTTTAGCAAAATAAAAGAAGCAAAATCCGATGCTTCAGTAATAATGATCACCGCTTATGGCGATATTGATTTGGCAATAAGGGCGCTTAAAGAAGGAGCAGCAGATTTTGTTGTAAAGCCATGGCACAATGAGAAATTGATTGAAACAATCAAAGAAACATTAAAATCGAAGGGTAAAAATCCTTTACAAATAAAGGAGTCTGGAATAAGTTCGGAATTGATAGGGGAGTCAGAAGCGATGCAAGAGGTTTTCTACATCATCAACAAAATAGCGCCTACCGATGCCAATATTTTAATACTGGGAGAAAATGGAACAGGGAAAGACTTAATCGCCAAAGCCATTCATTCAAGATCGTTAAGGGCTCAGAAACCATTTGTGAAGGTAGATGTAGGTTCATTGACCGAAAGCTTGTTTGAAAGTGAACTGTTCGGAAATAAAAAAGGCGCGTTTACTGATGCTCGGGAAGATAGGATGGGAAGGTTCGAAGGCGCTAATGGCGGAACACTTTTTTTAGATGAGATAGGTAATATTTTTCTTCATCAGCAAGCTAAGCTGCTGAGTGTGCTACAAAATCGACAGGTAACCAGGCTAGGAAGTAATGATCCTGTTCCTATTGATATCAGGTTAATTTGTGCAACTAATGTTTCTTTAAAGGAACTCGCCAACGAAACGAGATTTAGAAAAGACCTGATCTACCGGATAAATACCGTGGAAATAACTGTGCCGCCTTTAAGGAAAAGAGGAAGGGATATTGTACTTCTTGCTAATCATTTTCTTAAAACCTACAGCAATAAATACCTTAAGCCTGAAATGGAGCTGGAAGAAAGAGCCATTCAGAAACTATGCGCATATCCATTTCCCGGAAACGTGAGAGAGCTTCAATATACCATTGAAAGAGCAGTTATTATGGCAGATGGCCCTGTATTACAAGCGCGTGATCTTATTTTTTCTCCGATCGAATCTCAGACCCTCCTTGAAGCCGATGAAAAGGAAGTAAAACTTAGTGAGCTGGAGAAAAATACTATTCTTAAAGTGATTGAAAAAAATAATGGAAATATTTCCAAAGCTTCTAAAGAACTTGGTCTAACCCGTGCGGCTTTGTACAGAAGGTTAAGTAAATACGATATCAGGTATGATATTTAAAAAATTTGAAAGCCGAATCCTGTTAAGGGTCCTTTTTCTACTTACAACCTTATCTGCAACTTCTTATTTACTCGTCAACAGCTGGTATATCTATCTTGTGTTTCTTGTTCCAGTTGTGGTTTTTCAGTTGTTTGATTTTTATAAAATTCAACTAAAAACTCATCAGGAGCTTAGCCAGTTCTTGGAGGCCGTGCATTACAGAGATTTTTCAAGACATTTTAATGAAAAGAAAGGACCTGAAGAACTGCAGCAGTTAAGAAAAGGATTTAACGAAATCAACAAGACTTTTAAGGGAATAGCAAAAGATAAGGAAACGCAATATCAATATCTTCAAAAGGTTCTGGAGTTGGTAGATACGGGTATTCTTTCTTTTGAAGAAATGACTGGTGATGTTGTATGGATCAATGAATCTATGAAGAAGTTACTGGATATCGCCTATGTAAAGAATATTCAGTCCCTGTCCAAATGGGCGCCTACTCTTCACTTTGAGATTATTTCGGTGAAACCGGGAGATTCAAAAATTTTCGATTTGAAAGGTGAGAAAATGACCGTAAAGGTTTTGATCTCAGCCACAGCATTTCAAACGGATGGTAAAAAGTACAAATTGCTTGCTTTCCAAAATGTTAATGAAGCTTTAGAAGAAACAGAGTCAAATGCCTGGCAGAGGCTTTTAAGTGTGTTGACCCATGAAATAATGAATTCCATTGCTCCCATATCTTCTTTGGCGGATACGTTAAAAAATAGAATTTCAGATCTTGAAGAAATCAAAGACCAGGATTCTGTTGAAGATATTGCGTTGGGAATTGATACCATAAAAAGAAGAAGCGAAGGTTTGATGAAGTTTGCGCAGTCGTACAGAAGTCTTAATAAAATTACCAAACCAAACTTACAGGAGGTTCTAGTAAGGGAATTATTTGGAAACCTAACTCACTTGATGCAGCCAACCCTGGAGCAAAAGAACATAACGCTTGAAGTTATTTTAAAGGATCCCCAGCTTCATTTCCAGGCAGATATAAACCTTGTGGAGCAAGTTTTAATTAATCTGCTTGTAAATGCAATAGAGGCAATAAAGGACTGCGAAAACCCTAAAATTGTGCTTTCTGCCTCTCAAACAAAATTGGGTAAAGTCACCTTAAAAGTGGCTGATAATGGAACAGGCATTCCTGAAGAAGTAATCGATAAAATGTTTATTCCCTTCTTTACTACAAAGAAAAATGGAAGTGGTATAGGATTGACATTATGCAAACAAATTATGCGATTGCATAAAGGAAATATTCAGGTGAATTCTGTGGTCGGCGAGGGTACAGCCTTTATGCTGGAGTTTTAGATTTTTTGACAAATCTTATGCTTAGGTTATTTTATAAGTTTTATGAGATTAATGAAGTGGTTTTTAGACTGAAACTTTCCTTCGATAGCCAGTTGTTTCACTTGCCGGAAAGCAACATTAGCTTGCAGTCGTGAGTTATCGATCAATCCTTTTTCAAGATGAACAATAGCCTTCGCCAAATAGCCCTGATTTAGCAATTCAATTGCCTCGTCTCTGCACAATTGCAATTGTTCTTCTTTTGAGATCACTTTAGTCAGTTAGGGGGTTATGAATGTAAATATAAAAGTCCGTTCGAATATTTAACGGTTTCTTTTACAATAGTTTAAAGATTTGTTGAAATGTATAATTAGAACTTGAATTCTTACTATTATAAGTGTTTAGAAGAGGCAAGAAAGGTTTGGATTTTAGTTTACTTACTCTACACAAAGGCATTTTTGTAAGCAAAACTAAAAGATGGTGTTGATAGTGAGTTGAATAGGGGTTGTGTTAGTTTTTTATGTATTACGTTATTAAGAAGAAAGAATAGAATATTATTATATTTTGATAGGTTTCTATTCTTACGTCTTCCAAAGAAATATTTTTTTTGACTTTGTAAACAACCACACTATTTTATGGGATCTCGCAACTCCAGACTTTTTAAGGTATTATGGCTTATTCCGATTGCTCTTATTTTTTCTTTTTCATTCTCAGGTAAAGGTGTTCAGGAGATAGTGGCAAAATTAAAACTATATAATAAACACCAGCCCCAGGAAAAAATCTATTTACATCTGGATAAACCTTTGTATGCCGTTGGGGAAGACTTATGGTTTAAAGCTTATTTAGTCAATGCATCTGATCACTCCCCAGATACTTTGAGTAAAATTATTTATGTTGAATTGCTTTCTCCAGATAAGAAGCTACTAAAGAGAGAAGTATTGTACAATAAAAATGGATGGGCAAATGGTGATTTCACTTTGGATGAATCCTTAGGTGAAGGCAACTATTTGATCAGGGCGTACACCAATTACATGAAGAATTTGGGTGAAGACTTTTTCTTTATTAAAGAGTTTACACTCCTGAATCCCAATTTCAATTCTCCTGTTCATGCCGTTTCCGATCAGTCCATTGATCTTCAATTTTTCCCCGAAGGAGGAAATCTGCTGGCGGGTTTGGAAAACCGGATTGCTTTTAAAGCCATAAATAATTTGGGAAAAGGGATCGATATAGAAGGGGTGATATTTGATGAGAGCGATATGCAAATAACTACTTTTAAAAGCAGTCATAACGGGATGGGATTGGTTCGGTTTAAGCCTGAAGTTGGTAAAAAATATAAAGCAAAAATTATCAGACAATTTAACGCGGCACCGGCATATGATCTCCCGGAAGTGATAAGTAATGGTTTTTCTCTAGGAGTAGTGGAGGAAGGTGAAAATTTAAGAATATATGTTAGAAACAATGACAATAGCATTTTTGAAAAAGCCAAATCTTTTTCTTTAGTTATTCAATCGCGTGGCGTACCCTTTCTATCAGGTGAGGGGGAAATGAATGAAAGTATCTATTCTACTTTCGTTCCAAAAGAGAAATTTCCTACAGGGATTATTCAGATTACACTTTTTGATGACAATTCGGTGCCTCAGTGTGAGCGGTTGTTTTTTATAAATCACAAGAATGAATTGATTGTGGAAATTAAAACAGACAAACCTTCTTATGGTAATAGAGAAAATGTAAACCTGGAATTGACAGTAAAAGATCAAGATGGTAATCCTGTATCAGGAAATTTTTCTTTGGCCATAAATGATTCTGAAAAAATAAAAAGTAAAGAGAAATACCCATCAAACATTGTTAATTATCTGCTTCTATCCTCAGATTTAAAAGGGTTGATTGAGGAACCGGGTTATTATTTTAAAGATACTTTAAAAGAAACAAGAGATAAACTTGATTTGTTGATGATGACCAATGGATGGAGAAGGTTTTCATGGAACGTTATTTTGAGTGATTCTTTGCCTCCGATTCATAATTTTCCTGAAAAAGGAATACCTATAAGTGGACAAGTTTTCAGGAGAGGTAAACCTGCCGGCGAGAGCCAGGTGAAAATAGCAGCTCCTGGAAGTGACGTGATAATGATGCGGACAGATCCTCAAGGAAAATTTTACCTGGATAAGTTTATGTTTAATGATTCTTCAGAGGTATTCATTCAAACTTATAGCCAGAATGGCGCTGAGTCACCTTATAAATTAACATTGAATCCGTTGGGTCCATCTCCCGAGTTGAATTACAACCCGGCTATAAAGTTAAACAATGAAGCTTCAACAGAATTTTTAGAACAAAATGAAAAAAGGAAAAAAACATTAAAAATTTATAAAACAATTTTATTAAAGGAGATAGTGGTTGAGGGAAAAAAGGAAAAAGGTAAAGAGCCTTTCCGGTATTATACCCCTGACAAAACCATAAGGCTTGCAGATATGAACCTAAGTTCGGATAATGTATTTGATTATATACAGCCTCATCTAAGAAATCATATGTTTTTAGGAAGTTTTGGTAATGACAGATTTCCATTGGTTATTTTAGATGGAGTTGAAATTGAATATTCAGAGTTAAAAAATCCACTTTTTTTACATGCCAGAGAGATTGAAATAGTAGATATTATCAAGTTTAGCAATGCAGCAGCATTTGGAGCCAGAGGTTTTAATGGAGTAATAGTATTGCATTCTAAAAAGGGACATGTTTCAACCGGGCTTTCCGGCCTTGGAGTTAATAAAGTAAAACATGCGGGAATTTATTTAGCTAGAGAGTTTTATTCTCCCAATTACAGTGTTGCTTCCGAAGCAAATCAAATAGTGGACATAAGAAATACTTTATTTTGGAAGCCGGCAATAATTACAGATAATAATGGAAAGGCAAGCGTCTCATTTTATACTTCAGACATATCATCGAAATACGAGATAGTAATAGAAGGAATTTCAGATAGTGGACTGCCAGGAAGACAAACAAAGGAGATAGAAGTATCTAACAAAGAGTAGCAAGCTTAAAAATATAAAAGCAAAAGGGCTGTACTGCTCCTTTTGCTTTTGTGTTTTCAATTATTTATTGTTACAATGGTTTCTTTTCTGAAGGATTGTCCATCTTCGGTTAACCCGTTGATAAGAGTATTGATAAATTCATGCTGATCATTTTGAATGGAAATAATGCTTTTGCCGAAAACGTCTGTATTTACTTCAATATTCCAATATATCTCCCCTAAATTTTTACTGAAGTAGGGGCTGTTTTCAAGATTCTGATAGCCTTCCAAGGAATAGGTTTTTGGTTTTTCTTTCAAAGAATTCATAATTGGCGATCCTTTTTTTAGATAAATGAAGATTCCAGTTTTATGATTGGCAAAAAGATCGCTTTTCTCATTTATAGACAAATTATCAACCACTTCAATTCTGTCCACAGTATTACAAAATAAGTCTTCAATTAAAGTTAACCCGGCACTGCTTTCAGACTCCTTCTGTTCGCCTGCAATGAGTGGGGCATTTATTGGAATACCTTCAAGAAAGAACAGCGGAGAATTTTTTAGAATAAGCAGTTTTTTATTTTTCTGGTCTTCGAAAAGGTCAGGAATTTTCTTTTTAAGAAAAAATAAAATGTGTGAATTTCGTTCTCCCTCCGGAATTCTATAAGTAGCTACCGATTTTCCTATTTCCTGTGGAGAGATTGTTAGGTTCTCTTCAATGGAAACTTCTTCGAAAAAGCTATTGCTGCTTGAGTATGAGGTGAATAATTTTTCTTTTGCTTTCTCAAGAAACTCCTCATTTTCTGCTGAAAAATTTAAAGCGAATTTTTGAGGTTCTGAGAATTCCATTTTAGGTACACTGTTCCTCTCGATAGTTATTTCAGCATCAATGGGCTGGTCATTTGCATCGCGTACGTAAAAGATAACCTTTGTTCCATCTTTTAAAGATTCATTCGGGATTTCAAACTTTCCTTCATTATTGACCTTAGCGCTTATCAGAAGTTTTTCTTTTTGTGCCCAAAGGGTTATGTATCCCTTTTTTAAAGGTTTGCCAGAAAGTTTGCTTTTAACCAATCCTTTAATTTGAAGATATTTTTCTTCAGGATACAGATCGTCCTTTTCTAAAAAAGCATTGATTTTGTTCCAGGAATAGTTGTCTTCTTGCAAAAGAAGACGCTGATATGCCATTGGAATAGGAAACCCGATATTTTTATTTAGGGATTTTTGTTTTAAGTAAAATAGGTCGGAAAGTAAAAGTGAAAAGGTGCATTCCAACGGTTCATAAGTATCTTCAGTAGCTTCTATTAACAATGAAATTTTATCAGAAGCTTTTTCTTGTTCTTCCAACGCTACATTAAAAGAGACATTCCTTTTTTCATAGTTGTAGTTTATAAACTTTTGTTCAGTCAAAAGATTATTGCCTGGCCCAAAGACTAAAACATAAAAGGTGGGATCCGTGATGAGCGGCACGGGTATTCTAAAAATCTGATTAGCAGAAGAAATATTAATTTCATTCTGATAAAAGACCTTCGCTTTTGAATGACAAAGGATAAAACAATTATTTAAATTCAAAATTTTGCCTGAAAGGGTCAAATCCACAAAATCCTCACCGAACTTTGGAATCATAGCTATCCCTTGTCGGGAAGCCTTAGGTAGTTTTACATGAATATTTTTACCTGTTGAATCTGTTATTTCTGCATAGTAGGTGGTACCGGAGTCAGGCTTTATTTTGATGATTCCAAAGCCTGTAGAATCTGTTTTGAGAGAAAATATTATTGAATCTTTATTGTTCCATATTTCTCCTTCAAGCGGTACTGATGACTTAATCAACAATGTGTTTTCCTCTCCTTCTATCAAATCTCCATGTATTTTATAAAAATTAAGCGGAGAGGCATTTGTGTTTTGAGAATGCAATATTTCCTTCGGTTGATTTAATCCAATGATGGGGATAACTTCAGTAGCCATCTCATTTTCACTAAAATTTCTCATCCATAGGGTATAAACTCTTAATTTGTAAGTACCGCTTACAAGGGTATTTCTTAAAGGAACATAACCAAGTGCTTTTCCATTTTCACTTCTAATTGTAAAATGATCAACAACTTTGTTGTAAGGTGAAATAAGGTCGACATAAATTACCTGTGGAGTTTCATAGACCCTGTTAAGTAAGTCATTGAATAAAACGGATTTCAACTTTATAGTTTCACCAGCAAAATAGTAGTCTTTGTCCGTGTGGAATTTGATGGTTTGGTATAAATTTTTAAGCCTGAAACTATCCAGTTTTGCGATTATAATATTTTCTGATTTAATTTCTTCCTCTTCGACCAGTTGGTCAGTTGGAACATAATTGTAAGGAAACATATCAGCTACGCCTTCATCCACCCAATAACCTGCCATTTCAAAAGAAAGAGGGTCATAAATTCTTCCATCAATATTTACCGGAATTTCCTTTTTTAGCATTTTTATCAATGTGCCTTGCCATAAAATATCCTTGTATAATAAAGTAATAGGGGATTCTTTTGTGTAAAATATTTGAATCCTGTGAGGTAGAATTATGTTTTTTTCATAATTAGTCCCAGCAGAATTAATGAAGTTTGCCACCTCTTTCTCGCCGTATTCCATAAAGGTAGTTCCTATGTGTTCAGAGAAGGTCGAAGACCGGTGAGGGGAAGTTGTGGCTTGCACCCCATACACTAAAAACCCTTCCTTTTTCCAGGTTCCATTCACCAGAGATTTAAAAAAGTGATGAGATGAACCCAAATAAGCTTTTCGCCTGTTTCTTTCCCATTTTTCTGCTTCTTTTGAATTTTTGGGTATCAATTCTTCAAATCTTGTATCGCCAAGGAATAATCCTACATTATTTTTTTCCAGCTCAAACCGCTTTAAATAAAAAAAGACTTTATACCCAAGGGATTTGTTTTCTACTTCAATAGGTTTGTCTGCCGTAGCAACTAGTTTACCTTTTTTTTCGCTTGAAAATTTTACTACCCAACCATTTTTTATCTCACAATGTTTGGCAAACTCCGTCCTCCCCAGAAGTACTTTGGAAAATTTTTTATAATTGCGTAGCCACTCCCTGTCTTTTTTTCCTACAATTTCCACCTCAGGAAGGGAGAATCGGGTTGAATTTAAAGTTATGTTGAATTCAAAGTTTATTCCGGGAGTGATATTGATGGTTTTCTTTACCGACTCATATCCCAGGTGGGAAAACATTAACTGTGCCTGTCCGGGACTAAAATTTTTTAATTCATATCGTCCTTCATTGTTGGTATAAGTGCCTATTGTTGTGCCCACGATAAAAACAGTAACATATTCGATAGGATCACCGGTTTTACCATCAATAACCATCCCTTTAATAGTATTCTGATCTTGTGAGGATGCGATTAGAACCGGAAAATAAAGAAGGATTAGCAGATTTTTAAAATTCATAGCTTAAGGAGTTTAAAAAAATAATGTTGGCTTAAAATCTTAATGGATCTCTTTTATTGAATATAAAAAATGAATAAAAGAGATGCTCTTTGATTTTGTAAGTTAAAGATAGTACAATAAAAACTATCCTTCCCCCTATGTTTTAAACCTGGAAAATATTAATAAAATGTTAGAATAGAATGAATTGAAATCCTTGTATATTGAAGAAGCAGCTCCTTCACATGGATAAATCTCTATTAAAATAGGATAAAGCAAAAGCATACAAACCTTCCCTGTATTCCATGAATATATATTTGTCGTTTTCTGCACCCCAAAGTGTGTCATCAGGGAAAATAATAAGATGCTGGTATTTTTTAAAAATCTTTTTGGTCTCCTTGTATTCAAAATGGTAGGGATTGAAATTGAGTTTTTCTTTTTCACACATATTCGCTGTTGCTGCCTTTTTTTCTTCATCAAAAAGCCTTAACCAGTCTTCATAGTTGAAGAGGTAAAATTGATATACATCTAGTTTAAGTCCTTTCACCATTTTATTTTTGTTTGTAACATCAAAAAATGCGGATAAAGTTTTTTGATTTTAAAATTTCTATTTTTTGACAGGTAAGTAATGATTAGAAAAGACCAAGTTTCCACCAGTTCAATTATTTGTTCTTTTTTTCAATTATTAAATATTAAAATAATTTTAATTGCAAGCTAGTTCGTATTGTGTTGATTATTAATGTTTTTGTTTAGTAAATAACACACTGTTTTTGTTTGAACTCTTCATTTAATAAATAGATTTTCAAAATGGAAAAAAAAGTTAGAAATTGAGGGTTCTCTTAGTATAAATTACCTGATTTTAAGATTACTAATTCAAATTGAAGATATTGAAAAAGATAACCTTATTTATACTTTTATTTTTTGCTTTTTACCAACAACTTTTTTCGCAAAGTTCCGGTCTTTCTAATATTTCTGTAGATTATAATAACAAGCCTTTGGCAGATGTCTTATCCGATATTGAAGCAAAGTATAAGGTTCACTTTTTTTATAAGGAAGAATGGTTGAAGGACAAATTAATAAATGTGAAGGCAGATCAGGTAACGATTTTTGAAGTTATGAGATTAATCTTGAAAGGTACCTCTCTTACTTTTGTTTACTACAAACCTTATGTCATTTTATTAAAAGGGGATGTAGAAAAAGATTATCCTGAAATTATCACGAAAGACTCTCTTTCCTCTGAAAATAATAAACCAATAGTGTTGTATACTCCGACCAACAGAGAATTTAGAATCGTTCGACCTTCAAAGGCAGAAAAGGGTAAAACAGTCAGACTCACAGGGAAAATAACGGAAAGATCAACGGGAGAGGCTGTTATCGGAGCTACGGTAATGGTAGAAGAACTAAAGCTGGGTGTGGTATCTGATGTGGATGGATTTTACTCTATAGATGTGCCGGGTGGAAATTATACTTTTATTTTCTCTTCTCTTGGGAATTTACCCATTAAAAGAAATATGGAGGTTGCTTCCAATAAAATTTTTAATGTAGAAATGGATCAAGGGATTGTGCAGATGGATGAAGTGACCATTTATGGGGAAGCTGAAGATAGAAATGTATCAAAGGCAGATATGAGCAAAACTAGATTGACTATCAAAGCAATAAAGAAGATGCCTGCTTTTATGGGAGAAGTAGATGTGCTTAAAAGTGTAACTTCTTTGCCAGGAGTTACTACTGTCGGAGAAGGTTCTAGCGGGTTGAATGTCAGGGGAGGAAGTGTGGATCAAAACCTGGTGCTTTTTGATGATGCTCCTTTATACAATGCTAACCATATGTTTGGATTGTTTTCTGTTTTTAATCCTGATGTTATAAAGGATGTTACTTTGTACAGAGGCAGTATTCCTGCTCAATATGGAGGAAGGGTATCTTCTGTTCTGGATATAAGATCAAAAGATGTCACTGCTAAAAAGATTACAGGAAGAGGCGGATTAGGGTTGGTAGCTAGCCGTCTCTCTTTAGAAGGACCTGTTATTAAAGAAAAATTAACTTTTTTGGTGGCTGCCCGGGGTTCATGGGCGGATCCTTTTTTGAAATTGTCTAAGAATAAATCTATAAGGAATACAAGCGCCTATTTTTATGATATAAACGCCAAGATTGATTATAAAATTGATGACAAGAACAAAGTATTCTTATCAGGATATCATGGTAAAGATGCCTTCAGCTTTGCTGCTGATTCAATAGTAAGTTTAGAACAAAACGCTTCTCCTTCGGAATTTGAATGGGAAAATACAAATGCGACTTTGAGGTGGGGGCATATTTTTAATAAAAACCTGTTTTCTAATGTCACAGCTGTTTATAGCAATTATAGCTCTTCGATGAGGGACTCTAAGGATCCGGTTAAATATACAATTCCATCAAGTATAGATTATAAATCTCTAAAGCTGGATTTTACTTATATTCCCAATCAATTTCATAAAGTGGATTTTGGTATAAGTAGTATTTTATATGACATTAATCCGCCTCAATTAACGCCTGATTCTGGTTCAAATATCGATTCTGTAAAGATAGCCTCAGAACGGGGAGTAGAATCAGCAATCTATATAAATGATGAATTTGAAATTAATCACATATTTACGCTGGCAGGAGGAATCAGGTATTCGGATTTTATGCGCCTGGGTGAGGGGAAAATTTATCAG
Organism: Cytophagales bacterium; assembly: GCA_035628645.1. Classification (GTDB taxonomy): domain Bacteria; phylum Bacteroidota; class Bacteroidia; order Cytophagales; family Cyclobacteriaceae; genus DASPJL01. The sequence continues at coordinate 15,673 of DASPJL010000085.1, forward strand.
TATAAAGAAGGACAACCCCTGCAATCTCCAATGGATAGTGTGTATTATGGTAAAAATAAAGTTATTGATCGTTTTTTTGGTCTTGAGCCACGGCTTTCTCTCAAAATAAGTATTACCCCGGAGTCATCTGTAAAAATGGGATATACAAGAACAAGGCAATACATTCAGCTAATATCCAATACCACTTCAGTTGTTCCTTCGGACAGATGGAAGCTAGCAGACCGATATGTTTTGCCTCAAATTGGTGATCAATATGCCATAGGATATTTTAGAAATTTTTTATTCAATTTAATTGAGACATCGGTTGAGGCTTATTATAAGGACATTAAGAATATTAAAGATTATAAAAACGGAAGTAAGCTTTTATTGAGTGAAGCCATTGAAACAGACATAATAACCGGAAAAGGCAGGGCATATGGTGTAGAATTTCTTATTAAAAAGACAAAGGGGAAATTAACAGGCTGGGCAAGTTATACTTATTCAAAAACGGAAATATTAGCCAATGGACAATATGATGAAGAGGTAGTAAATGAAGGGCAATATTATCCTGCAAATTATGATAAGCCTCATTTTATTAATGTGGCCATCAATTACCAAAGAAATAAAAGATGGAATATTGCGGCCAATTTTACTTATAGTACAGGAAGACCAATCTCTGTTCCAGATTCAAAGTATATGATTAACAATGTGATAGTTGCTAATTTTCCGGAACGTAATAATTCGCGCATTCCAGACTATCATAGGTTAGATTTATCTGCGACAGTGGAACCTAACCACAGAAAAAATAAAAAATGGGAGGGAAGCTGGACTTTTTCTATTTACAATGTTTACAATAGAAAGAATGCTTATTCAGTATTTTTTGTAAATAAAGAAGCCTATAAATTGTCTGTTTTAGGAGCGGCTTTCCCTTCTATTACTTATAATTTCAAGTTTTAGTTAAATGAAGATATCTTCTAACATATTGGAAGAAATCCTCAGGAAGTGTTCTAAGATGGGTATTTTTTGGATGATTGCAATTATCCTTAGCGGATGTGTTGAACCAATTAAACTTTCTGCTTTGGAGTCTGAAGGAAAATTGGTTGTAGAAGGATGGATCACAAACCTGCCCGGACCTTACAGAATACGACTGTCTCGCACAGGTTTGTATTCATTAGGCTATGAAGGTGTAAACGCCGGTGTGCTAGGTGCGAAAGTTTTCATTGTAGATGATTTAGGAAAAGAGGTGGAGTTAAAGGAAACAGATGAAATGGCGGGATATTATTTAACAGACAGGAGTGAAATTAAGGGAGAGGTCGGCAGAACTTATAAGGTTAAAATAGTAATAGGTGACAAAGTCTATGAATCGAAGCCGGAAACTTTGTTAAAGCCAGTTGAAATAGATACTGCTTATTATGAGTTCATGGAAGAATCAGTTTTCAAGGAAAAGGGATTTTATGTGTATATAGATTTTAAAGATCCTGAGAATGAAGAAAATTATTACTCATGGACATGGGAAGAACATTATAAAATAACCCGCTGTGAAGTATTAGAAGGAGGTACCGGACGTTTTTGTTGTCAATCTTATTGTTATGTAAAGGAAAGATGCCATTTATGTTTAGATATAATGTCAGACTTGTACAATAATGGAAATTCTGTCAATCATAAATCTATTGTAAGGGTTCCCTTCAATAGAAGAGATCCTGCGATTGCCAAAATTTTTCAGCAATCAATATCTAAAGACGCTTATATATTTTTAAATTATGTGAAGCAGCAAACCAATAATGCAGGAAGTGTATTTGGCACTCCACCATTTTCAATTCCTGGTAATATTTTTAACGTGAATGATCCTAATGAATCAGTTTATGGATATTTTGGAGCAAAAGGTGAGTCAACAAGATATATTAAGGTCATAAGGAAGTTTGCAGACGGCCCTCTTTCCGACGAAACAACTCCTTTTAAAAATCCGCCCGAAGAACCCAAAGAATTGATATGGCCTTGTGCCCCTTGTGAAGAAACAGAGTTTACGACGTTGGAGATTCCATCGGTTGACATTAAATAATGATAGGATTAATGGGGAAAATAGAATTAGTCACGATAGAAATTTAATTTTAAGTAATTCTATAATATTTGAAATATATCACTTAAATGAATAATAAATACCTTAAAACCAAATATTTAAACAGTAGTATTCTCGTTCTGACACTTGCCCTTTTTAAATTTAATTTTATTGTTTCTTGTGTAGAACCAATTAAATTGAGAACGAAGAGTACGGTAGAAAAATTGGTGGTTGAAGGCCAAATCACAAATTCACCAGATGTTTATAAGGTAAGATTGACAATGTCAGCAAATTATGGAACCGGGCATGAAAATATAAACTCCTGGGTAGAGGGAGCATTAGTTAGTATAGTAGATGACTTGGGACGGGAATTCTTTTTAGAGGATAGTGGTCTGGGTTTTTACACCACAAAAGAAGGACAATTGCGGGGAGAAGTTGGCAGAAGTTATAAACTCAGGGTAAAAGCAAGACAAAAAATATATGAATCAATCCCTGAAATATTGCATGCGGCACCTAAAATTGATTCTATTTATTATGTATACAAAGATTCCTCTGAATTGGTGACGGAAGGTTTTTATACTTATATAAATTTCAAGGATGATGGAGAGAGTGATAGTTACTACAGATGGGATTATGAAAGATTTAAGCCGACCTTAACTTGCGGATTTGATGAAGCAAGTGGGTTAGGTAGGATTTGTTGTGAACCTGTTTGCTTTGAAATTTTCAAGTGTTTCAATTGTATGGATGTGATGTCTGATCAGTACTTTAATGGACAAAGTATAACCGAGAAATTGGTAACCATTGATCCTTATGATGGGAGAAAGCCCGTAGTGGTAAAAGTATATCAACAATCAATTACCAAAGAGGCCTATAAATACTTAAGTTCGGTAATTCAGCAAAGTACTAACTCAGGAAGTGTTTTCGATACACCTCCATTTCCCATTAAAGGCAATATTTTTAATATTAACGATCCTGAAGAGGAGGTTTTTGGATACTTTGGTGTCGCTGGAGAATCAATTGTCGACATTAAAATAAATCGTGAAGGACCGGTTAATCCACCCAGGAAAGATAGAGATTTAAATGCTCCTTTTTGTCCTCCCGGAGCATGTCCACCCTGTGCTCCTTGTGAGGAAACTGAAAGTAGAACACAATTAGCTCCTCTAAGCTGGTATCATTAAATACTTAGTAATGTATAAGATAGAATTAAAAAAGAAGACAGATGCAAGCCTTTTCGGAAAGGAAAGATTTTTTTCTGTTTATTTTTTAATCTGTATGCTCGCTGTTTTACTATTCAATAACTCGTGCGTTACACCAATAACTTTGGATATTACGGAAGCTCCCGACAAATTGGTTGTAGAAGGATGGATAACAGACAACCCTGGACCATATGAAGTCAGGTTGACTTTAACCGCCAAATATTCTTTAGGGCATTTGGGAGTCAATGAAGGCGTTGAAGGAGCAACAGTAAGTATTATAGATAATCAGGGAAAGGAAGCTTTTCTTGAGGGGAAAGGCTTAGGGTTTTACCATACACGGGAAGATGAGATTCAGGGGGAAATAGGAAACAGTTATAAGTTAAGAATTAAGATTGGTGAAAAGGTATATGAATCTAAAGGCGAAACAATTTTAAAGGCTCCAGAAATTGACAATATTTACTATGAGTATAAAGACTCTACAATATTTTATGATGACGGTTTCTATACCTATGTTGACTTTAAAGACCAGAAGGATCAGGAAAATTATTACCAGTGGAGTTGGAAAAGGTACCAGGAAAGATTTGATTGCGGTGTAGTACCCGATGACCATTTAGTGAGGCATTGGAGAGGAAAAACAAAGATTTGCTGCACTCCCTGTTATGATATTCGGGAATGTACCGAATGCTTGAATATATTTTCGGATCAGCACTTCCAGGGTCAGGATATTATAGGGAGATTAGTTACAGTCTATCCTTATGATGGAAGACAAAAAGTGGTTTTGGAAGTAATACAGCAGTCTATCTCTAAAGAAGCTTATGTTTATTTCAATTCAGTAATTCAACAAAATAAAAACTCAGGAAATGTCTTTGATACACCCCCTTTTCCAATAAAGGGAAATATAACTAATGTCAATGACCCTAATGAAGATGTCTTGGGGTTTTTCGGAGCGGCAGGGGAAAGCCATTCCTTCATTTTGTTAAACAGGACTGAAGTGATCAGACCACCTCTGACAAATTATGATTTTAATCGCCCCGTTTGTGGAGGGAATTGTGGAACTCCGGAGGAACCAAGATGTTGTCCTCCCTGCGGGGGATGCGAAGAAAATGGACCGATAATCAATACACCGGAAGAAGTGAAAATATTATTAAGAAATTAAACTAAAATCCAATGAATTTTTTGCCTTTTGCCAAAGCGTTTCTTTTAATGTTTTTTTTAGCCTACTCTTTAAAGGCGGAAAGAGTTGGTCAAAAAGTTTTAGCGGATACCATAGAAATCCCTGATAAGATTTATATCACAATTGACAAATCTTATTATTCGGTTACTGAAACCATATTTTTTAAAGTTTATCAATTAAATGCCCAAAACTTCAAACCTCATGACCTTAGTAGGGTGGTTTATGTTAATTTATTAAACGAAAACAATCAAACGATTTTTTCAAAGAAGGTGAAAATTGAAGAGGGCTGCTCTTCTGGTGAAATTTACCTGCCTGATTCTTTAAAGGGAGGCGTATACAAAATTGTTGGGTTCAATAATTGGATGCGAAATTTTGATAAGGCA
>DASPJL010000086.1:0-28637 GCA_035628645.1 Cytophagales bacterium
TGATTTTAGCGCCTTTATAGAATTTAAAATTAGGGATGCCACCGCTAATAAATCTTATAACCTTACTTTGATTCCTGCATTTGAAACAAACCCATCTACCGGCGCATAAATTTCACTAAATATGGGATTTTCTTTTGTTCCGGTATATAGAGGGCCGAATTTTGATTGACGGGTATCCAAAAAGTTCTCAAAGTTTATGTACAAGCTGAGCTTTTCCCATTTCTTCTCGATCATCAAACCAGTAATCCAATAATCCTGGGTTTTAAATCCATTGCTCAGATTTTGTGATCCTGTGTAATAAGCTTCCAAACCTATTCTGAATTTTTCTTCCACTTCATACATTAACACGGTTCCAATCTTATGTTTTGGCGTAAGAGGAATCCTGCTATTTAAATTATTGTAATGCCTTTTATTCTCATTGAAAGTGTATCCAAAGAATAGTTTAAAGTCCTGATAACCAAATTTAATATTTGTTTCAAAACCTTTAGTATCAATGTGTCTATCCGTATTTTCAAAATAATAAACTCCTTTTGCAAGAGAGTCTTCATCTAAAACCAAAGGATTATTTAGTCTTGTGAAATAAAACAATTGGTTTATTGAAAAGGAAACCGCGTCAAAAAGGGTAGTTCGGTAATTAATATCGTAGTTGGCGCCAATAGATTTTTCAGCATTAGCGGTTTTTGAGTTTATAGGCAAAACATTTCTAAAAGCCACTTCTTCAGATTCTTGCAGGAAAATAGTAGGCGTTTTATATCCTAGTCCACCTCCGAGTCTCATGGTTATGTCACTGTTGACTTTATAAAGACCAGATATTCTTGGCAAAACAAAAAAGCCAAATTCTTTAATGTAATCTGTCCTTAATCCGCTCTCCAAAGCGAATTTTTCGGTGATGGATAAGGTGTTTTGAATAAACGCACCGATGGTATTATAGCCATAGTTTCTTGCCAGGGTGTTGGTTAATAAAGTTTCCTCAAATTTTTCCGTCCAGAGATTTATGCCGGCAATCCATTCGGTATTTTCTTTTTGGGTAGAATAACTTGCTTCCGTATAGCTGGACCATTGATTACCGGAGAAATTATAATCCGGAATGCTTATGTCCCTTGAAAAATAGCCTATGCTGTTTTTAATGGAAAAAGACTTGTGTTCATCGATTTGATGCTTAAACTCCAGTTCACTTGAAACCCGGTCCGAGTTATTCTCCTCAAAGTATTCATTGGAATCATTATTTTTTATTCTTTCCAAACTTCCTCCCAGCCGATTTTCTGTAGAACTATTGATCCCTATACTTAAGCTTGTTCCATCTTTCGGGTAAAAAAAGATTTTTGGATTAAAAGTAAATCTTTGAATTTGAGGAATATCAGAAAATCCGTCTTTATTGGGATCATAAGGATGCTGCGAATTGCTCGCGGCAAATATTGTAAGGCCAATTTTTTTAAACTTTTGTCCATAAAATCCACTCAGATCCAATCCTTTTGCAGAAGTTATATTTCCCATAAATGAAAGTTCTCTTTCATCTTTAGGTTTTTTTGTAACCAAATTGATCAATCCTGCAATAGCTCCTCCGCCATATAAGGTAGAGGCGCTTCCTTTTATGATTTCTATTTGTGAAAGATTGAGTGGTGGAATCTGCATAATACTCAACCCGCTTGAAAATCCTGAATACAAGGGAAGTCCATCCTGAAGAAGCTGTGTATAGCGTCCGTCAAGTCCTTGAATCCTGAAATTGGCATTTGCAGAAGTTGCAGAAGTTTGCTGAACTTGAATTCCCGTGCTTTCCATTAGTTGCATTCTTATGTCTCCCGGTTTCATCGTGGCTTTTTCATCAAGCTCCTCGCCGGATATGGCTTCTATTCTTGTTGGAATATCCAGAATAGTTCTGCTGCTTCGGGTAGCGTTTATCACAACTTCCTCCAATTCCTCCTCTTCATGTGCTAATTCGACAGTAACCGGATCAGTGGAAGAAAGCGGAAAAACAAAGGTTTCTTTGTGTGAAGCATAGCCAATAAAAGAAAAAACAATTTTATGCCTTCCATTGGTAATATTGCTAATAATAACTAGGCCGGAACTATCAGAAATCGCGCCGTTGGTTGTACCTTCAACCGTCACATTTGCCCCGGGAATAGGTTCCTGTGTTTCACCGTCTAAGACGAAGGCTTTAAATGTATTTTGACTGTAAGTTGAATAAGAAAAAAATATGATGGATAAAAAGAATATAAATCTCATTTTATAAAAGTTAAGTTAATGGAATTAAAGGCTAATGGAGCGGATCCGTTAGCAGAAATATTCAATAAGAGTATTAACTTAATTTGGGCGGTTGCCAGATAATATTTGGAAAATCCTTAAGTTGAGGTGCAGTATAAAAGCATGTAAAAGGACTTGCAGGTTCAGCTAGGCGGATAAAAGATACTGAAAACGAAATAGTAGTTGAAAATATCCCGCAGCAGGAACAAACACAAAGTGGGGCACAGGATTCTTTTTCCTCATGGTCCATTTGTATATCCATGCCGGAAATAGATTTTTTTGTTTTACAATCATCAATTCTTCCTTCGGTACATGGACTAATTGCAGAGATCAGAATCACAAGAGATAATATGTAAGCCAAAAATTTCATTGGCCGCAAAGGTAAGTCAAAAAAGGTAATACATCTTTAAAATACTGATCATTTTCCACTTATGAGTTATGGATCAGGATTATAAGTAATTTAAAACTTCGGATTTTTGGCTGTAATCGAGAATTACTTTTTGCACAACAGGAGGCAGAGTATTAAAGCTCTTTCTGATGTGGATACTGTCTTGTTCCAGTTCTTCATTATAATTTAATATTTTTGGAGCATTTTCCTGGATAATAAGGCGGAGAAAACGGAATTCTGTATTTTCAGGATTTTTTTCAATGGCTTCTTCCAGCTTTTTATGCCCGGCTTTGAATAGGGATAGCTTTTCTCTCAAATTGCTTACAAGACCTGCTTTTCTCATTAATAAGGCGCCTTCGAACCCTTTCCTTTCTTTGATCGATGATTTCTTTAAAATGGAAATTTGTTCATTTACCATTTTTAGATCTTCGGAAGATATTGCCGCATAAAATGCAACTTTGTCCAAGCCAGGTTTATTCTCAGCCGGAAGTATGGAGTTGAAAAATATGAAAATTGCCGGTAGAAATATTTTTAAATTCATATGCCCGTTGTCGAAAGTTTTACTTACAACAAAAGGTTATACGTTTTAATCTTATTCCCGGTGGAAGGAAACAAACAAAGAATTTGAAGATCTTTATATGGGAATGGCTTTACATGGAATTTAACCTTCCCTTTTAATAAATTACGAGTAATTTTTTAGAATAGCTTTTTTATCAGTTTAGAGCAAGGTTGAATAAAATGTTCTTTTTCAAATGCGACATTATTTGCCAAAAGATTTGCTACATTTTCTTCTGAAATTTCCGACATGCATTTTTTTAGTCTGAATACTTTTGCATCATTTTCGCAATCTTTCATAACCAAAACTATTGTCTCTTTATCCTCACAATCTTCCCTGCAGTTTACCTCGGAAAGAAGAATTACACAATTACTGTCTAATTTAAGTTGCCTGTGAATCCACAGTTTAATATTGTTTTTCTTTTCCTGTAGCATGTCTTCTTCCATAAATAACAAATTTTATAACGCTATGTCAATTCTAATACTTTATTTATTCTTTCTAATGTAACTGAAAACTGTTTCTGCCTCTTGAGTAGAGGTGCTAAAATTAGATTAAGCAATTAAAAAAGATTTTTCCTTTTTATGAATAAAAAATGCTTAAATCTTGAATGCCTGTTTCCATAACCATTCATTTTAAAATCTTGTTCCAAATAAAAGAAAAGAATTAATATAATTTTATGTGTATATAATTTATTTTTTAATTCCACATGGAACTCGCGATATTCATCCTCGTTTGGGTTGTTTTTCCTCAAGCTCATTTCAAGTTTAGAAATCAGAACTTTTTTAAAGTATCAAACAAGAAAATAATCTGAATTACTCAGCGAATCAAAAGTGGAATATGGATGCATAGGCCGCCCATTAATTCCCCTCATTCATTCGAATTCATTCAATAGAAATAACCTATGGCCCCCGTTGTACCGTTATAGTAAAAGCAAACGACTAATAAGAATAAGATTAAATCTAATAATATGGATATTAAAGATGTAGATAGAATGCACCTATTGGGAATAGCTGATTCTATAAGGGAGATTCAAGGTTACATTGGGCAGTCTGATTGGAAAGATTTCTCTCAGAGAGAGGATTTGCGGATGGCAATAAGTACACATATGCAACAAATTGGCTCCGCAGCAGCCTTATTATCAGATGATTTTAAAGAAAATTACAGAGATATGGATTGGGATATTTTAAGAGGTCTTCAATATTCCAACTATGATCAGGAGCTGGAGCTGGATGCTCATCCGCAATGGCATATTGTTTCCCAGGATTTGCCAGTATTTCTGGAACAAATTGAGGACCTGATCTCAGAATTGGAGAGAGAAGAATCCATAGAAGATGACTTAAAATACACAGGGGCGCAGGATGGTAAAAATGACTATGATAAAAATAAAATACAATATCTTGATCCTGACGATCCGGAATACCAAAATAGAAGAAGCGGCGACCAGTTTGAAGACGATCTGGAAGATGTGGATTTGGACGAAACAGTGGATGAGGAAGATGATGGGTTGTTGAATCGGTTGAAAGTAGTGGAAGGTGAGGTAATAACACAAGAACCTCCAATGGTTCCACTTGGAGACGTGGAGGTTGAGGACGATAGTTTTATTGACAGACGGTTTGAAGACGACGATTTAATGGACGGAAGTTCCCTGGACGATTATCTTGAAGAGGAAGAAAATAAATAGAAATAACGAATGTAGAAATAGGAAAGATAGTTATCACTATTCGTAATGAAAACTTTATTTATCAAAAAGGTTTTCGCCGCTTAGTAGGCCTTCAATCATGTTTTTAGTAATTATTTGAATTTTTGTGGAATCGGAGCCACCGATTCCATTATTGCTACACCAATCTGTAGTGCCTGCATTAATAATTATTCCGGAGGTTTTATTTTTTTGAAAAATTAAAAAAGCTCCGTTCCCCGTTCCATAGTCGCCTGCCGCATAATCAAATCCCAACAGTTCACCCTTATAAAAACCAAGCTTGTTAAGATCCAGGCTCAAGTGTTCATTATCATTTTTTAAAATCGTACCATCGTATTCTTTAGTGGAAATGTGGAGAATATCCCCTTTTTTCAAATGAGTGTTTTTAAATAATGGAGAATTTGGAGCCAATATTTTGAACCCTCCCATATTTTTCTCCGATTTCCTGCCGAACCCACCATTCTGAAAGTCAGCTCCAATACTAGCTATTACAGGATAATTTAATTCCTCATTTACCCAGTTTATCGTTTTTAGTTCGGGATTATTAATTGGGTCCGATGGGTTTTTATAACATATTAGTTTGGTCAAATCGTTGGTATATCTGACTTGCCACCACATAGTGTTTCCTGATAATATCAAGGCATCTCCTCCTTTATTTACAAAACTGTCAAAGTTAGTCCTGGCTTTTCTCGTCCAATATTCGCTATGTCCTATGATAATTAGCAGTTTGCATCCTTCCAGGACAGCATTGTTTTCCAGATCCTGGTCGGTAATATAGTTGATATTGTATTGGTTTTGTTTATTTAACCAGCTCATCATTGCACTTGTATGGAAAGAAACTGCTGGGAAGGTAGGCCGATGAAATGAAATTAAATGTGTCTGCTTTGTAAATATTCGATAGAGACTTTTTCCGCCCATAATATCATAGGCATTTATTGTATTGGTAGGATAAACAACTGTTATGGGAGCCTTTTTCCGGACAATAAAAGGTACAACTTTTTCCCATAAATACATTCCACTTTTGAGGTTCGGAACTTTGTAGGTGAAAGACAATTGGTAACCAAAGCCATTTTCACTCGGGTTTGGCCCTCTTCTCTGATAACTCAGGTTTGCGTTTACACTATCGATAAGTTCCCCTGTAACCGAATAGAGTTTTATTGTCTGGTGGCCTTTTTTTCTGGGATTGAGAAAAACCTTTTGGAGTTCATCTTGGCGATAAGAAGTCTTGTCCGTATACCCATCAGTTATTTTTGATCTATACTGCTCTATGAGGTTATGAAATACATAATGGCTGTATAATTTATTTTGCTGATAGTAACTAAGAAGTTTATATATAAAAAGACCTGCAAACAGCAGGAGGAACATAAATAAGAGTCTTTTTGTAATACTCCTGAGGGTCATATTTATTTTCTAATTTGCAATTATCTTACATAAATGAGAAAATCCGATAATAAAAGGGTATAACAAATTTTCCGAGCTAAAATAAGAGATACTATGACAATCTAAACGGGAAATATAATAATTTATAGCTGGATATATAATATTTTTATGAAAACGGAATGTCCAAAATTGGGAAAAATATAAGTTAGTATTTGCTCAACTATTGATTAAAACTTTGAAAGAAGGATATATTTTGACCTTTTTTATAAGAAACTTTAACAAGCAACCCATTGATCAATTAAAAGGATAGGCTATATTTGTTGGCTCAAAATTATTTAAATTTTTAAACCTCGTTCTGATTAAATTAATTCACTAAGGCTGATGATTTTAATAGGTGGTAAGTTGCTGACTTTAAGCGACTTTAATAAAGTATTATTTGGTAATCAAAAGATCAAAGTGGATGATTCAGCCCTTGAAAGAATCCGGGAAAATTACCTTTTTCTTAAGACCTTCTCTAAAAAGAAAGTTATTTATGGAATTAACACGGGTTTTGGTCCAATGGCACCTTATAGAATAAATGACGAGGATCAGGTCCAGCTTCAATACAATTTAATCAGAAGCCATTGCTCTGGTTCTGGTAAAAAAATTGAAGACATTTATGCCAGGGCTTTAATGATATGCAGGCTTAATTCCTTGTTAAGGGGATTTTCAGGAATAGATGAGGAAATAATCAATCTTCTGGTAAAGCTGATCAATGAGGACATTACACCTGTAATATACGAACATGGCAGTGTTGGTGCCAGTGGCGACTTAGTTCAACTGGCGCACTTGGCTTTGATTCTTATCGGCGAAGGAGAGGTTTCTTATAAAGGTGAAGTAAGACCTACTGCAGAAGTTTATGCAGAAAACGGAATAACCCCTATATCAATTCATTCAAGAGAAGGTTTGGCGATCATGAACGGCACTGCTGCAATGTGCGGTATCGGTGTAGTGAATATCATTAAAGCTCAAAAGCTTCTTTCATGGAGTATTCTCGCTTCATCAATTATAAATGAGATTGTTGAATCTTATGACGATCATTTTTCTGAGGAGTTAAATCAGGTAAAACTTCACGTGGGGCAGAATCATATCGCCAAACAAATGCGCTCAATTCTTAGCTCCAGCAACTTAATCAGAAGAAGAGAAGAGCACCTTTATGACAGACATTTTAATGAAGATGTACTTCAGGACAAAGTACAGGAGTATTATTCCCTTCGATGTGTTCCTCAGATTTTAGGTCCGGTATACGATACCATTGCTTTCGCTGAGAGGGTGGTAATTGAGGAGATAAATTCTGTAAACGATAATCCAATCATCGACGCAAAAAACAATAATGTGTATCATGGTGGAAACTTTCATGGTGATTACGTGTCTCTTGAGATGGATAAGGTGAAAATTACCATCACTAAACTATCAATGCTTGCCGAAAGACAACTTAATTTTCTTTTAAATGACAAGCTTAACAAGAAACTTCCACCGTTTGTTAACCTGGGTAAGCTGGGGTTAAACTTTGGGATGCAAGGCGTGCAATTCACTGCTACATCTACAGTAGCAGAAAATCAAACATTGTCCTTCCCGATGTATGTTCACAGTATACCTAATAATAATGATAATCAGGATATTGTGAGTATGGGTTTTAATTCGGCGATGTTGGCAAAAAAAGTTATCGATAATTCTTTTGAAGTATTGTCTATTGAGTTAATAACTGCGATTCAGGCAATAGATTATCTTAAATTTGAAGAACGTCTTTCCGATACTTCCCGGTCGGTTTATAAAAAATTGCGGCAGATTGTCCCAATGTTCGAAAAGGATACCATCAAATATAAAGACACCAAGAACATCACAGATTATATTTTGGAGAATAGTCCGGAAAATTAATCCGGAAGTTTTGCAGAGGTAGAGGATTTATAAGAAATTTTAGTAAAAGAATTCAGAATAAATACCGTGAATTGCCAACTTCATTTTTTAAAATATAGTGCAATCATCTTAATTGGTATTTTAATAAAAACATAAATAAATATGAAGTATGCATTGGTAACCGGAGGGTCAAGAGGAATAGGAAGAGCAATCAGTTTAAAGCTTGCAGAGATGGGTTTTTATGTATTGATCAACTATACTTCTAATGAAGAACAGGCTAAAATTACCCTTGACTCTATAGTAAAAAATGGCGGTTTTGGGGAAATATTGCGATTTGATGTTTCCAAAAAGGAGCAAGTAGAAGAAGCGCTCAATACATGGAAAGAAAAAAACAAAGAGGCTTATATTGAAATAGTGGTCAATAATGCCGGCATCAATAAGGATACTTTGATGATGTGGATGGAGGATGCGGATTGGAAAAATGTGTTAAATATCAGCCTTGATGGATTTTTCTTTGTGACAAGAAATTTATTAAAGGAAATGTTGGTTAAGAGGAAGGGAAGGATCATAAATATTGTTTCTTTGTCGGGTTTGAAAGGAGTGGCAGGACAGGTGAATTATTCTACTGCAAAAGCAGGAATAATAGGCGCCACAAGATCGCTGGCTCAGGAGACCGCAAAGAGGAATGTAACGGTAAACGCAGTAGCGCCGGGCTTTATAAGGTCAGATATGACTGCAGAGTTAGATGAGAAGCAATTAAAATCATTAATTCCCATGAACAGGTTTGGAGAACCTGAAGAAGTAGCTGAAGTCGTAGCTTTCCTTGCTTCTGATAAAGCTGCATATATTACAGGAGAAGTAATATCCGTAAATGGAGGATTGTATTAAATAAAGAAGAAGAGAGCATTATAATAATATTATGAACAGAGTTGTAATTACCGGAATAGGAATTTATTCATGTATTGGGAAAAACATGGATGAAGTAAGAACGTCTTTATTTAAAGGCAAGTCGGGAATAGGCTTTGACTTAATAAGAAAAGAAATGGGTTTTAGATCGGGCCTTACCGGTGTGATCGAAAAACCGGAACTAAAAGGTAAACTCGACAGAAGATCCAGGATAATGTTGGCAGAGCAGGGAGAATATGCTTACCTGGCTACATTGGAGGCACTCGCTAAAGCGAAAATGGATGAGGATTACCTAGAACACAATGAAGTAGGAGTTTTATATGGAAATGACAGTTCTGCTAAATCTGTGATAGAGGCTACTGATATCCTAAGAGAAAAAAAAGACACAGTTTTAATTGGTTCTGGTTCAGTTTTTCAGTCTATGAATTCTACAGTTACCATGAACCTGGCTACCATTTTTAAACTAAAGGGAGTAAACTTTACCATCAGCGCAGCCTGTGCAAGTGGCTCTCATGCTATAGGTATGGGGTACTTCATGATAAAGCATGGTTTGCAGAATTCGATAATTTGTGGTGGAGCTCAGGAACTCAATTACCATTCGATGGGAAGTTTTGATGCACTTAGCGCATTTTCAATTTGTGAGTCCAATCCAGGGGCTGCCTCAAGGCCATTCGACCAAAAAAGAGACGGACTTGTACCCAGCGGAGGTGCAGCTACGGTGATTTTGGAAAGCTACGAATCCGCTAAAAGACGGGGAGCACCAATCTTAGCCGAAGTTATTGGTTATGGATTTTCTTCTAATGGCGGACATATTTCTCAGCCAAACGTAGATGGCCCGGTAAGGTCATTGGAAATGGCGATCAAAGATGCTAATGTTAAATCTAATGAAATTGATTATATAAATGCCCACGCTACGTCTACTCCTATAGGGGATATGAATGAGGCAAAGGCGATAGACAAAGTATTCGGGGACAGCAAGCCGTGGGTAAGTTCTACAAAATCAATGACCGGACATGAATGCTGGATGGCCGGCGCAAGTGAGATCGTTTATTCCATGTTGATGATGGAAGAGGCATTTGTAGCGCCCAACATTAATTTCGAGACACCTGATGAAGATTCAGCAAAATTAAGGATTGCGGAAAAAACGGTGGATAAGAAAATCGACATGTTTTTATCCAACTCTTTTGGTTTTGGCGGCACAAATTCGTCTTTGATCGTTAAGAAGTTTTTGAACTAATATTATAAATTTGAATGTTTACACCTATTTTTTAAATATATAGAAAAGAATTTTACATGAAATAGCCATGATTGGAAACCACCCAAACGAGGATGAATATCTAATGGCGTATTCCATGTGGCAATTAAAAAACAATTATAAACACATGAATCCGGAAGATATTATTAATAAGGTAAATGCTTTTTTAGTGGAGGAATTTGAGGTTGAAGAAAGCAAGATTGAACCTAATGCCAACTTAATGGAAACACTTGAGTTGGATAGCCTTGATCTGGTTGATCTTGTGGTAATTATTGAAAAGAATTTTGGTTTCAAAGTAAAGGGAGAAGACTTTATCGGAATTAAAACTTTTCAGGATTTCTATGATTACATTTCCTCTCATGTAACAGCTTGATATATTGGCTTCTACTTGGAAAGGAAAGACCCGCGGAGGGGTTTGGGGATATAAGTTTTTTATTTTTATACTTAAAAAATTTGGGTTAAAACCTTCTTATTTTGTTTTAAGAATAGTTACGGTTTATTTTTTCCTTTTCTCATATAAATCATCCTCTTCTATATTTTACTACTTCAACAAAGTATTAAAATTTTCCTTTCTTAAATCGCTATTAGGAATTTATAAGACCTATAATATTTTCGGGGAAACCCTTATTGATAAGGTCGCCATCAGGGCAGGGATAAGCAACAATTTTAGTTTCTATATGGATGGAGAGGAAAACCTTCATAAGATGGCAGCGGGAAACCAGGGAGGAATCATGATTAGCGCACATGTTGGAAATTGGGATATTTCAGGACATTTGCTGACCAACAGGTTAAATGCCAAAATCCACATTGTGATGTTTGATGCCGAGCATAGAAATATCAAGAAATACCTTGATAGTGTGATGGGTAACAAAGACATTAATATTATCGTGGTGAAGGACGACTTCTCTCATATTTTTCATATAAGCAAGGCCCTGGCTAATAAAGAATTGATTTGTATTCACGGGGACAGGTATGTGCAGGGATCTAAAGTAATAGCCGTGGACTTCTTCGGGAAGAAGACTTATTTCCCTTATGGCGCCTTTCATCTGGCATCTAAGCTTAATGTTCCTTATACTTTTGTTTTTGGATTTAAGGAAGAAAATAACCATTATCATTTTTACTCAACAGATCTGAAAGTGCATAATGGTGGTGTACGTCCATTGGTAGAAGAATATTCGAAAAAGCTAGAAGAGGTACTGAGGAGATATCCCGAACAATGGTTTAATTTTTACGATTATTGGGAAGATGTTCCTGAAGAATTTGTAATGGAAAAGTAAATCTTGATGTGATAATTTGATGGTGTGCGAATTATTAATGTTAAATTTCAAATAAGCGAATTTGAAAGCAGGTAAGAAAAGTCAACCACAGAGAAAAGGAGGATACAGAGTACACAACGTTAAGCCTGTCCTTTACCTAGTGAACTCTGTGGTAAAACGTATTCGTTAAATAAATAAAAAGCTAAAATGGAGAAATTTCAACCGATTACAGATAAAAATGAGGTAATGGCGCTAATACCTCAAAGGCCGCCTGTTGTAATGGTTGATAAATTATTGTATAACGATGAGGTGAAAACCGTATCAGGTTTCACCATTCTTCAAGAGAATATTTTTAGCAAAGGAGGGGTTTTAAAAGAGCCGGGGATTATAGAAAATATAGCCCAAACTGCTGCTGCCAGAGCGGGGTATTATTATAAATCAAAAAATGAGAATCCTCCGATTGGATTTATTGGTGCGGTCAAGAACCTGTTTATAAATTTTCTTCCGGAGGTAGGTAAGGAATTGATCACCGAAGTGAAGGTAGAAACGGAAGTGATGAATGCAACCGTTATTTCAGCAGAAGTGAAATGCGAAGATAAAGTAGTGGCCGGAGGGGAGATGAAGATATTTATAGTGCAAATTAGCAATTAGCAATTAGCAATTAGCAATTAGCAATTAGCAATTAGCAATTAGCAATTAATTAATACTTATAGCTTTAACTTTTAAAATTTATAATTCAATATTTAAATTAAAAAATAAGGAGTGCTTACATCAACTACGGAGGTTTTAGTAAGATTTAGTGAGGCGGATGCCATGGGTGTTGTATGGCATGGAAACTACTTGAGATATTTTGAAGATGGAAGGGAAGCTTTTGGAAGAACGTATAATATGACTTACCTGGATGTCTTTAACTTTGGTTTTCTGACGCCTATTGTTAAAATACATTGCAATTATAAAAGGTCACTCAATTACGGTGATACTGCAATCATTGAAACAACCTATGTAGATCATGATGCAGCAAAATTGCATTTTAAGTACACCATTTATAGAAAAGGGAACAACGAGATAGTAGCTACCGGAGAGAGTGAGCAAGTATTTTTAAATGAAAAAAAAGAACTTCACCTGACCTTACCGGATTTCTTCAGGAAGTGGAAAAAAAAGTGGGGGCTTTTACCCTAAATAAAAAAAACAATAATTGTAAATTCAGCAGGAACTTCAATAAAGCAATAACTTTAAAATCGTCATCTTCTGACCAGAAAAATTTACATATCGTCTGACAATTTAATTAGTGCTTTGGGCTTTGATACCCGTTCAAATATTCAAAATTTATTGAATAATAGCTCAGGGATTCAATTGCATAATGACTCTTCAAAGTCTCAAATCCCTTTTTGGGCTTCTTTAATTAGAGATTCGGATATAAACGCTGGTTTTAATGAAATACAAGGAGATGAGGATTTTAGCAGGTTAGAAAAATTGATGATTCTTTCTATAAAGGATGCCCTTAAGAATTCCGACGTAGAGGTAACCAGCCCTAAAACCCTGATCCTTTTATCCTCCGCTAAGGGAAACATAGATCTACTCGAAAAGACAAGCGGAAAGCCAAAGGAAAATAGAGTTTATTTGCCAGGGTTAGGAAGAGTCATTCAGGATTTTTTTAAAAATCCCAATACGCCATTGATCATATCCAATGGATGTATTTCAGGAGTGCTCTCATTGATCACGGCTTTCAGGTTAATGCAAGCTGGTGTTTACGACAATATTATCGTTACAGGAGGAGATATAATTTCGGAATTTACCGTGTCTGGTTTTCAATCTTTTAAGGCTTTAAGTGACGGGCCTTGTAAGCCATTTGATAAAAACAGGAACGGGTTAAATTTAGGTGAGGGTGTAGCCACAATTATATTGACAGCTAACAAAGGGTCTGCAGGCAAACATAAAATTCAGATAACAGGAGGCGCCACAAGTAATGATGCAAATCATATTTCCGGTCCTTCCCGAACTGGCGATGGGTTATTTATTTCGGTCAATAAAACAATAAAGGAAGGTAAGGAAAATCATATAGAAAATATAGACTTTATCTCTGCTCACGGTACAGCCACTGTTTACAATGATGAAATGGAGTCGCTGGCTTTTACTACAGCCAAATTGGAGGACAAACCCATTAACAGCTTGAAAGGATATTTCGGACATACCCTGGGAGCAGCCGGGTTGATAGAATCTGTCGTCTCCCTTCAGTCATTAAGGGACAATGTTTTATTTGCTTCAAAAGGGTTTGAAACCATAGGAGTTACAGGCAATCTAAATGTTATTGAAAAGACAGAAAAAAGAGAGATGGAAGTTTGTTTAAAAACAGCTTCTGGTTTTGGTGGCTGTAATGCGGCCATTTTATTTAAAAAGAATGGATAAAAGCTTCATAACCGGTTATAACATTATCAGGAATAATTATGTGATTTCCCCTAACCAGGAAAAGGTCCGAAGTGAAGAAGATGTTGATTTTCCTGAATTCATAAAGGCTCTTTATCAGCGATATAAGATTGATTATCCTAAATTTTATAAGATGGATAATCTGTGTAAACTTGCATTTATCTCCTCAGAGATTTTATTGAAGGAAACCGGTTTAAAGCAAAAATATTCTGACGAAGCCATTGGAATAGTTTTATGTAATTCCAGCGCATCTATTGATTCAGACTGCAAGCATGTTGAAAGCTTTGTTGATAAAGCAAATTACTATCCCAGCCCTTCAATTTTCGTATATACGCTTCCCAACATAGCAATCGGGGAAATTTGTATTAGAAACTCTATTAAAGGAGAGAATGCTTTGTTTGTTTTTGAAAAATTTGAGGTTGAGTTTTCAGTGAATTATTTGAAGAACTTATTGGATACCGGAAAGGCAGAAGCTTGTATAGGCGGATGGATAGAATATTCAGAAGAAGGATTTGAATCTTTTCTTTTTTCAGTAGAACGAAAAGATAAGTTGGAACCAAATCAGGCAATCGTTCCTTTTTCAACAGAAGAAATAAGAAAATTATATTTGAAAAATTGATAGATTTTATGGACGCTTTAATTACCGATTTAAAAGGAAAAATTATACATCAGCTTAATTTGGAAGATGTAAAACCGGAAGATATAGATGACAATGCACCGCTATTTGGGTCAGGATTAGGCTTAGATTCGATAGATGCCTTGGAATTGATTGTGCTGCTTGAAAAAAACTATGGGCTTAAAATAGAAAACCCGGAAGCAGGAAAAGAAATTTTTTCATCTATTAAATCAATGGCTGATTTTATTAAAGAAAACAAGGATAAATAATAATGTCAAAAAGGGTAGTAGTAACGGGAATGGGCCTGGTTTCGGGCATAGGGAATAACCTTGAACAAACTTGGGATTCGTTAATCTCTTCCAAATCGGGGATTGGAGATATTACCTGGTTAAATACCCGTCACAAAAATAATCTTCCCGTATCCGAAGTAAAGCTTTCCTCTGACGAATTGGTTGGATTGGCAGGCCTAACTTCTAAAAATGGCTATAGCAGGTCATCCCTTCTGGGAACAGTTGCTGCACGGGAAGCTGTTAGAAATGCCGGAATAAAGAATATAAATGAATACCGGACAGGAATTGTCTCAGCAACTTCTGTAGGTGGTATGGAAAAAAGTGAAGTCTTTTTTGCTGATTTTCTAAAAGACAATACCAAAGGCGAGCTTAGAAATATTGTTACCCATGATTGCGGGGATACTACCGAAAAAATAGCGGATTCCTTAGGTATAAAACAATATATGACTACCATAAGTACCGCTTGCTCTTCTTCCGCAAACTCCATTATGTTCGGTGCAAGGCTTATAAAACATAATATTTTGGACAGGGTAATCGTAGGTGGAACAGATTCACTTACAAAATTTACCTTGAATGGCTTTAATACCCTGATGATTCTTGATAAAGATCATTGCAGGCCATTTGATGATACGCGCACGGGATTAAATTTGGGGGAAGGTGCCGGATTTTTGGTTTTAGAATCTGAAGAAACAGCAGGATCAAAAGAGATTTTTGGTGAAATTACCGGTTATGCCAATGCCAATGAGGCGTTCCATCAAACAGCTTCTTCGCCAGAAGGAGACGGCGCCTACCAGGCGATGAAAAAAGCGCTGGAAGTTTCGGGGTTAAGTATAGAAGATATTGATTATATAAATGTACATGGCACGGGCACTTTAAACAACGACCTTTCGGAAGGCAGAGCAATGGAAAGGTTGTTTAATTCAAAAGTACCCTTGTTCAGTTCTACCAAAGCTTTTACAGGACATACCCTTGGCGCTTGCGGAGGAATTGAAGCCATCTTTAGCTTTCTATCAATTAAATACAACACAATTTTTCCGAACCTCAATTTTGGCACTCAAATGAAGGAATTAACAGTAAGTCCTGTTGATAAATTAAAAAGAAATGTAGCCATTGATCATGTTTTATCTAATTCTTTCGGATTTGGTGGAAACAACTCATCCCTGATTCTATCGAGGTACCGCCAGAGGTAAGGACGAATTTAGATTGACAAATTAAGTATTAAATATTAAGTCTTAGTCATAAGCCTTATTACTAAATACTAAAAACTTAATATTAAAAAATTAAAAGAATGCCGGTATTTATTAAAGGTGTAGGTTGTATTTCACCGCAACCAACTTATAATGGACAATTTTTAAATGAATTGACAGCTTATACTGGCGAGTATTTTACCTCTGCCGAGCCGGATTATAAGGCATATTTAAATCCTGCACTGATCCGTAGAATGGGCAAGATCCTTAAAATGGGTGTTGCTTCAGCTTCTATTTGTCTTCAGGATGCAAAAGTAGAAAACCCGGATGCCATTATTACCGGTACGGGTTTAGGATGTATAGTAGACACGGACAAGTTTTTGACGGCCATAATCGAAAATGAGGAACAGTTCCTGACACCTACTAATTTTATTCAGTCCACTCACAATACCATCAGCGCTCAGATTGCACTTTCTTTGAAATGCCTTAATTATAATTTCACTTATGTCCACCGCGGCTTTTCGCTTGAGAGCGCCCTCCAGGACAGCATAATGATGTTAAAGGAAGGCGAAGCAAAAGATATACTTGTAGGAGGAGTGGATGAAATCACACAGACTTATTACGCCATTACAAAGCGGATGGGTTTCTGGAAGAAGAATGTAGAAGGACATTTATCTTTGGCGAAGGCTAATACCAAGGGTACAATCGCTGGAGAAGGGGCAACCTATTTTGTGCTTTCTCAGGAAGAATCTTCTTCAAATTATGCGGAATTGAAGGATCTGGCTACGATCTATAGGCCAAAGGATATTGAAGAAATAGAATCAGAGCTTCATAAGTTCCTGGAGAAAAATGACCTGGCTGTAAATGATCTTGACCTTGTGATTTTAGGGATAAACGGGGATCAAAGGGGAGATCAGGTTTATCATGATTTGGCGAATGGATTATTTAAAGATCAGTCGTTGGCTTATTTTAAACATTTAAGTGGTGAATATCCGACATCTGTAGCCTTCGGGGTGTGGATGGGTGCTAAAATCATGAAGTCTCAAGAGATACCTTCCGGCGTAATATTAGAAAATGCCAATAAAGGAGAAATAAAAAACATCCTGATTTATAACCATTACCGGGATATTAACCACTCCATCTATCTTTTAACGCACATTTGAAAGTAGAGGAAGAATGGTAAACTTTAATCGTATAAAAAATGACATTTAAGTTTGTTTCTGTTCTTTTTCTGGGAGTGGTCATTTTAATATCAATAATTGATATTTTATTTTCTGTCCACTTTCTGTTCTATGTGTTGGCTGCAGTCATTTACTTTATTTATGTCGGCATTAAATCTTCGCAGATTGCTTCAGGTTTTCACCTAAAGACCATTTGTAATGCACCGACCAATGAAAAAATTATTTCCATTACTTTCGATGACGGGCCCAATGAAGAGATAACACCTGAAGTCCTGAAGGTTTTAGCAGACCACGATGTAAAAGCCACTTTCTTCTGTATCGGGAAAAATATCAAAGACAACGAAACGCTTCTTATAAGGATGAAAAGAGAGGGCCATTTAATAGGTAATCACACTTTTTCTCATGCCTTTTGGTTCGACTTTTACCCTCCTGGCACAGTTAAAAGGGAATTGGATAAAACCAATGAAACCATCAGAAGAATAATTGATAAGACCCCCAGATTTTTTCGTCCGCCTTATGGAGTTACAAATCCGGCAATAAATAAGGCAATCAAAAAGTCTGATTTTGATGTTATTGGCTGGAATGTACGGTCGCTGGATACTGTTATTAAAGATGAAGCAAAGATCTTAAAAAGAATCACAGAAAATTTAAAAGGAGGAGACATTGTTTTGTTTCACGATACAAATAACAGAATAATTGAAGTGCTAAAATCATTTTTAAAATATACCTCCGAAAATGGCTTTAAAATTGTAGGTCTGGATGAATTAGTAAAGAAATCACCTTATGCATAATTTCATAAAAACATATATTGTAATTCTTGGTCTTGTTATTTCCGGGTTTTCTTATGGGCAATCCCCATACAAACCTATGAAGGACACCGCTTCCTTTAAAAAATCCATGGCTGAAGTCGCAAAAAAAACCCGGACGCTTAAAAGCGATTTTGTCCAGGAAAAAAACTTAAGTGTGCTTTCCGAAAAGATAATTTCCAAGGGGAAATTTTACTTTAAAAAAGACAACCTTTTGCGATGGGAATACAGTGAGCCTTTTCAATACCTGATTGTCTTGAACGGTGAAAGTGTTTTAATCAAGGATGGACAGAAAGTCTCAAAGTATGACGTCCAGTCCAATAAGCTTTTTAAAGAGATCAATGATATGATGGTGGGCATGATCCAAGGCAAAATACTAAGCAATAAGATGTTTGATATTGCCTTCCTCGAAAATGAAAAATATTTTATTATTCAGTCGCAACCTTTGCAGAAAAATAAAAAGGAGTTTTTGCAGGATATTTTCCTTTTCTTTGACAAAAAGGACCTGGGAGTTGAAAAAATTAACATCACCGAGCCTTCCGGAGATTATACGGAAATAATTTTTACCAACCGTCAAACAAATACGGAAATACCTGATGCGGAATTTATTGTTAAGTAGCTTGCTGTTTTCTTTAATTTTTTCCTGTTCACCTAAACTTTACAAGGATCTGAAAAACGATTCGGAAAGAACTGAAACGCTTGTTCCGGTTTTTAATGAGCAGGTCTCTTCCTATTTATATAAAGCCAAAATAGACATACTGACCCATTACCTTAGCGGTTTGCTTTTTATTAAGCCCATAGGAAAAGACACTTTTCGACTGGTTTTCACAAATGAATTAGGCGTTAAGTTTTTTGATGTTGAATATTTCCCAAATGGAAGTAAAGTCCATTATGCTATGGAAAAACTGGATAGAAAAGTGGTGATGAATACGCTGGAAAAAGACATAAAATTGTTTTTAATGACCGACTTTAGTCTTCAGGAAGGAGAAAGATTGACAGACGAAAACAAAGAGAAAAAGATATTTAAGTTTAAAGAAAAGAAGGACTTTTATTATTATTTTTTAAACAGGGAAAACCAGATTACAAGGATAGAGAACACTTCGAAGTCAAAAGTGAAAATTGAGGTGGATTTGAAAGATTACAAAAATGGAATACCTTATTTTATCAATATAAAACACAATAGCTTTAAGTTTAATATAGAACTGAATTATTTGGAGAGATGAAATGACTATCGGCTGTTTCAATTAGCTATTAATAATCCTTACATTTTTAATACGCTTTTATTTTTTGTAACGCATTACGTAACTCGTTATATTTGCTTTAATGATAATAAACTTTAAGCATAAAGGGTTAAAGTTGTTTTTTACAAAAGGAGATGGATCTAAACTCCCAGCTAAGTATTTGTCAAGAATAGAAGAAATGCTTTTTGTTTTAGATAATGCTTCAGAATTGAATGATATTGATGTACCATCATTTAAACTACATCCTTTAAAAGGAGATATGTTAGGGCTATGGTCAATAACTGTATATAAGAATTATAGAATTGTTTTTTCTTTTAATAATGCTAAGGTAGAGTTTATGATGTTGATTACATTGACTACCATTAAAAAGTTAAATACTATGATACAACACAATCCAGTTCATCCAGGTAGAATTTTAAGACTTCATGTTAAAGCGACAAAGAAAACAATAAAGGAGGTTGCCGAAGGGATAGGAATAAGCCGTAAGGTTCTTTCCGAAATACTTAATGAGCACGCTGGAGTTACTGCAGAAATGGCTGTTCGTTTTGCAAAAGCTTTTAATACTACCCCTCAATTTTGGGTTAGTATGCAATCCAGTTTTGAATTATCAAAGGCAGTTAAGAAGGTCGATACAACAAATATTGTTCACTTTAAAGAAGGTAAAGAAGTAATACCGACTAATTAATATTTAGCGATCACTATATTATCATTACTTGTTCCGATTCTTTTTCGGTGTCCTCTCTACATTAACACATTAAATTCATTCTCAAATTACACAAAATGTTATTAAATAATTTTTTCGAAATACTTGAAGAGAAGCAGACAGAAGCAGAATCATTTTCTTTAATCACAAAAGTAAAATTAAATAAGAACCATCAGATATTTCAGGGGCATTTTCCTTCAAATCCTGTTGTTCCAGGTGTTTGTTTAATTCAGATGATCAAAGAGATAGTGGAAAAAGATCTTAAAAAGGAATTGCGGCTGGTCAGGGCCGACAATGTTAAATTCCTGAATATGATAAATCCTGAGGAGAATGAAACGGTAATTATTGATATGACTATAAAACCTTCCGAACATTTAATAGTAAAGGCAAATGTTCTTTTTGAGGAAAAAACTTTCTTGAAATTTAGCGGTGTTTTTACCACAGAGAAAGAGGAGAGTTTATAGAGGAACACAGAGTGAAATCACTCCGTGTTCTTATGATTTTATAATAATTTAAATCCTACACTAAGCATTATTTGTTTTGCTCTTTGGTCAAATTGATGTGTTGTTCCATTTATTGTAACATCTTTGGTAACTGATCCCAATCCAGTTTCATACTTTAAGTCGAAAATAAGCTTCCAAATATCCAGCCCCACCCCTGCTTGTAGTCCGAAAGTGGCAACTTTAGAATTGTCTTTTATTTCGCCGCCAATCTCACTCACTGATTTATTCTTAGTGTCAACATTAAATGAAGCTACGGGTCCTACATTTATGCGAAAAGCTGATGCCTTTAACCCTACCAGCAGTGGAATATCAACTCTGTTGTAGTTTACTTTCATGTCCTTTTCTATGGAATTCGGATCGTTTAAATTGATGGTTCCTCCTGTCGAGGTAAATAACAACTCAGGTTGGAAGTAGAAAGAGGAAAATTTTACTCTCGCGAAAGCGCCTAAGTGATAGCCTACCAGCGCATCGCCTGTTTCATATTTAATGTTATCGATCGTCTCGTCGACTTTTAAATACGATTGACTTATTCCTACCCTTGGTCCTATAGTAAAGACTTGAGCCTGAGCAGAAATACTTAATATTGCTGTTGCAAATAATAAAATGATTTTTTTCATAGTTGATTGTGGTTGTTTAATTGTTAAAAATAAAAATTTCTATAATACTTCTTAA
This sequence comes from Cytophagales bacterium, assembly GCA_035628645.1. Taxonomy (GTDB): domain Bacteria; phylum Bacteroidota; class Bacteroidia; order Cytophagales; family Cyclobacteriaceae; genus DASPJL01. The sequence continues at coordinate 21,198 of DASPJL010000086.1, forward strand.
ATCTTGCTAGGACAAAGATTTTTCACTTACTAACGAAATATCCCCGACCAATATGCTACAGGTAAATTTTATTCTGGAAAAAATCTCCAGATCTCCTTAAAAAAGGCAAATAACTATCCTCTAATAGCTAATCCGTTATTACATTTGCGCCTAATGACTAATGTAGAGGAAAGGCTAAAAAATGCCCTTGAAAAACGAGAGGAGGGGGGGAACTTAAGAAGATTAAGTACCCGTGGGGCTCAAGTAGATTTTTTCTCTAATGATTACCTTGGGCTAGCGCATAATATTGATCTTCAAAATATTATCAAAGAACAATATGATGCCGTCAAGGAAAAATCAACAGGCGCGACGGGGTCAAGATTGCTTTCAGGCAATAGTCCATATTATGAGGAACTTGAAATATATCTTGCTAATATTTTCAAAGGCGAAACTGCATTGGTTTTTAATTCTGGATATACAGCTAACCTGGCTATTTTTTCGTCCATCCCCCAAAAAGGAGATACCATTATTTATGATGAATTAATCCATGCCTGCATTAAAGAGGGTTCAAGGTTAAGTTTTGCCAATAGGTTTTCTTTTCGTCATAATGACTTACAGGATTTAGAGTCGAAACTGCTAAAGGCAAAGGGACCAAAATTTGTGGCCATAGAATCTGTTTACTCAATGGACGGGGATTTTGCACCAGTAAAAGAGGTTGTTGAGCTGTGTAAAAAATATGAAGCATGGTTAATCGTAGATGAAGCTCACGGTACCGGAGTATTTGGTGAGAACGGATCAGGATGGGTTTGTAATCTGGGATTGGAGCAGCATTTTTTTATCAGGACTTATACCTTTGGCAAAGCAATAGGTTCTCACGGCGCGTGTGTTGTGGCCTCAAAAGTTGTTATTGAATACCTTGTAAACTTTGCCCGGTCTTTTATTTATACCACTGCGTTGCCCTTTCACAACCTGGTGAGCATTCGTTCGGCATTTGATTATTTAAGTAGACATGGTGAACTGCAAAGACAACTACAGGAACGAATAAAGTTTTTTCGGGATAAGATAAACGATGCTAAAAATTCCAATCCGCTTTTTGATTATATTGACAGCAAAAGCGCTATTCAAGCCATATTGGTTCCAGGAAATGAAAGAGCTAAAAATCTGGCAGCCAAACTTATCGAAAATGGATTTGATGTAAGACCTATACTTTCGCCGACTGTCCAGGAGGGGAAAGAACGGATCAGAATATGCCTTCATGCTTACAATTCTTTCGGCGAAATTGAAGAACTCGTAAAATCAATTCAAACCCATACAAATTGAAAATTTTTGTAACAGCGATAGGAACAGATTGTGGCAAAACATTGGCCAGCGCTATTTTGGTGGAGGCTTTTAAGGCAGATTACTGGAAGCCCATACAAGCAGGATCGCCAGGAGATTCTGATACTGTAAGGGCTTTGATTTCAAATAGAGAAACAATAATTTATCCGGAAGCTTACTACTTAAAGTCGCCCGAGTCTCCGCATTCAGCAGCAAAAAAGGAAAATATAAAGATTTATCTGGAGAAAATTATAATTCCGAAGACAGCAAACGACCTGATTATTGAAGGTGCGGGCGGAGTGCTGGTGCCCTTGAACGATCATGAATATGTAATTGATATCGCGTGGAAAAATAAATTGCCCGTGGTTTTGGTTTCAAATATTTATTTGGGAAGTATAAACCACACTTTACTTACCATTGAAGAATTAAAGAGAAGAGGACTGGTGTTAAAAGGGATAATTTTTAACGGCGAAAATGCGGAAACAGAAGATATTATCCTGAAAAAGGCAGCTTGTCCCTGTATTCTAAGAATAAAAAAAGAGGAATCCATAACTCCCGAAATAGTAACAAAATATGCCTCTCTATTGAGAAAAGAGGTAATTAACGACAATGATTAAATACTTATAAATTAGATGGAAGTAGGAAGTTGAAAGTTGGAAGTAACTTCCCACTCCCACTTCCCACCATAAACCTATGAATGACTTACTAGATCTTGATAAAAAATTAATATGGCATCCCTTTACTCCCTTAGTGAGTGAAATTTCCCCTATCCTTATTGAAAAGGCAGAAGGCGTCTATCTCCATACAGCAGACGGAAGAAAAATAATTGATGCCATTTCCTCATGGTGGGTTAATCTTCATGGCCATGGACACGAATATATTGCTAAAGCCATCTCAGCGCAAGCAATGAAAATGGAGCATGTGATTTTTGCCGGATTCACCCATGAACCTGCCATCAGGATATCGCAACGTGTGCTTTCCATCCTTCCTGACAATCAGGTAAAGATTTTTTATTCGGATAATGGAAGTACTGCAGTGGAAGTTGCCATAAAAATGGCGCTTCAGTATTGGCACAACAATAATCACACTAAGAAAAGGGTGATAGCGTTGGAGGGCGCCTATCATGGAGATACGTTCGGAGCTATGTCTGTAGCTGAGCGAGGGCCATTTAATGCCGCATTCCAATCGCATCTTTTTAATGTTGAGTTTATACCTTTTCCCACAGAAGAAAATTTTGAAGAAGTAAAAAGAAAGCTCTTTGCGCTTACTCAGTCAAAAGATGTAGCGGCATTTATTTACGAGCCTTTACTGCAAGGCACGGCAGGTATGAGGATGTACTCAGAGGAAATGCTGGATGAAATGATTTCCATCGCACACCAAAATGAAACACTTTGTATAGCAGATGAAGTTTTGACAGGTTTTGGAAGGACAGGAAAACTTTTCGCCTCTTTATATTGTAAGAACCAGCCGGACATTATGTGTCTGTCAAAAGGGATAACAGGAGGATTTATGCCTTTTGGAGCTACTACCTGTAACCAAAAAGTGTTGAGTGCTTTTGAATCTTCAGAAAGTATTAAGACACTTTATCATGGGCATTCTTACACCGCCAATCCAATATCCTGTGCAGCAGCCAACGCAAGCCTTGATTTGCTTCTATCGGCAGATTGCAGGGAAAGCCTTATAAGAATAAATATTTCCCATAAAAAATTCATTGAAAGGGTAAAGAGCGAAAGGATAAAAGACATCAGGTGTTTAGGAACCGTTATGGCTGTGGAGTTAAAGGACGAAGGAAACGCCTCTTACTTTAGCGCTTTAAGGAAAATAATTTATCCTTATTTTCTGAAAAAGAATATTTTGTTAAGGCCGCTGGGTAATATCATTTATATCCTTCCACCTTTTGTAATCAAGGATGAAGAGCTGGAGATAATTTATAATGAAATTGAAAATTTCTTAAAAATGGATTTTAATCCTGTGGAATAGGTGAATTTAATTTTAATTCATTGTTTATAAATTCCAGGATAATAAAGTTACAATACCGGTGGACTATATTTTCAAGTCTTTTATTGTTCTTGTTCAGGTCCACCACCAGTTTCATCAGTGCTTCTTCTTTTTTTATCCTTTCCACTTTCAGGGTTATCCCCTCCTTTTTTAAATGTGAGCCAAACTGATTGGTGATTTTCTCATAAACGTATGCTTCCAGGTTCAATAGTCTTCCAAATAAATTCATATTAAGATCAAAATCAACAATAACCACAGAAGAGCTTGTTTTACTGTAATTAATGACCTCTTTAAGGTAAACCAGGTTGTTGGGGATATACATTAACTCTCCTTCGTCACTTTTAATTTTGACGTTTGCCAGATTGATATCAATTATTCTTCCTTTAAAATCGCCCACTTTGATATAATCATTTATATGAAACTGGTCCGAAAACATCATCAGCATTCCATTCATTAAATTGGAAATGTAATCCTTAAAAAGCAATACCAACGCTACCGCGACCAAACTTATACTGGTAAGGAAGTCGTGAGGAGAAATTTGGAAGAAATAAAAGATGAAAACAATGAAGACAAAGACTTCCAGAAGAGAAGCTATCCGGTCTATTCCGATGATGAAATTGTCTTTGTCATCATCCTTCAGCTTGTTTCTTCTAATGTAGAGATATACAAAAATCAATCTGATGATAGTAATTATAATATCAGCCAACACATAAAACGCGATGATTCTGATGTGGTATGCCGTGATACTCACGTTTTCACCTATAAGAGGATATTTGTGTTGCAGCAAAATCAACAGTGTAAACAGCACTACTTTAAGAATAAAATAAAACCTCTTTCTACTTTCTTTGATCCTGACCTTTCCTGTTTTTATTAGATTACTTGCCATAGCATTCTTCGATTTTATTTTCGAGCTCATTATATAGTATCGGAAGTTTTTTGAAAAAGGGTAAAATTAAAAATTAAATTTATTAGGGTTAACAATTATATAATTCTATTTTTTCTTATAACTTAAGTAGATTTTCAAAACCGGAGCCGTAAGATTTTGTAAATCCACCTATTCAACCAAAACCATATAGCTAGTAATATGAGGCAATTAAAAATCAGTAAACAGATAACAAATAGAGAAAGCAAGTCATTTGACAGATATTTATCAGAGATATCACGACTTCCTATGGTTACTGCTGAGGAAGAAGTTCAATTGGCTCAAAAAATTAAAGAAGGCGATGAGGTAGCTTTGGATAAGTTAATAAGTGCTAACCTCAGGTTTGTAGTCAGTGTGGCCAAGCAATATCAGAATATGGGTCTTAAGCTGGATGACTTGATTAATGAGGGAAATTATGGATTGGTAAAAGCCGCTCAGAAGTTTGATGAAAAAAGAGGATTTAAATTTATAAGTTATGCCGTGTGGTGGATCAGACAAAGCATTATAGCGGCAATAGCTGATCAGTCCAGAATTGTCCGTCTTCCTTTAAATAAAATTGCTGATATTAAAAAAATAAACCACGCCAGCTCCATTCTAGAACAGCAATTTAACCGGGATCCCACGGAAGATGAATTGGCAGAGTATTTAGACCTGGAAGCAAGTGAAATAGAAAATATTATGAGTGTGTCGAAATGGCATATTTCAATGGATACCCCTTTTTCGGACAATGAGGAAAGCTCCTTAATTGATGTAATGGAGGATAAAAGCAGCCCTAATCCGTTAGAAGATTTATTGATACAATCTCTTTCACTTGAGGTGCAGAGTTTACTGGTTTACCTGAATGAAAGGGAAAAAGAGGTGGTAAGGCTATTCTATGGCCTGGGTGGAGAAAAGGCAATGACCCTTGAGGAAATAGGAGATAAATTTGATTTATCAAGGGAAAGAATCAGGCAGATAAAAGATGGCGCCTTAAGAAAGCTGGCTAAATCTGGTAAAATAAGAATTCTAAAAAAATACCTATAAAAAAGTAGAGCGCGACATTTAAAATATCGCGCTCTTAACAACCAACCAACTAACAAAAACAGAAACTTTCCTTTTTGTAAAACAAAAACAGTAGAAAAAAATTCCGTAAAGCATAAATTATTTTACGGATAATTCTTTAAAGAACAGATATTTTGATTCTCCGAAAAATATCTTTTTGTTTTATTCTAATTAAAAATAATGCCCTCTTTCCTAATATAAATCCTATAATAAGTCATCTCGCAAAGTAAGGTTTTAATTAAATTTTACATTTTAAGGGTTACCAAAACATATGTTTTACAATTAAAGATTGTAATATTTGATTACGAAATAGGATTTAATTATTTCTTTAGCCTTGAAACACAGCATAACTCTGCGTTTTTTTTATATGGCAGGACCGTTTTTAAGAGAATAGTGTAAGGTTGTCTACAAATGGTGTAAGAAATAGGGCACTTAATTTTAGATTTGCACGATTAAAATCTTGCTGAGTAAATCAAAATCTTAAAAAAAAGCATAATGACAAAAGAGATAGAATGGAAGGGGGCACCTTCACAACTTTTAAATATCGGTATTTTTTTATCTGGTATTTTTATTGTTACCCTTCCTTTGATCATTTTCAGATGGAAGCATTTAAAGAGCACGGTTTATGAAATTGGAAAGAATGCTGTTTTGTCAAGGAACCTTCTGGAAAAGAAAGAGGAAAGTATAAAGATTGAGGATATAAATAATATTTTAATTGAAAGGCCCTTGTTCCTAAGAATATTTAATTTATCCAATCTAATTATAACTTCCAATCAAAATAAAAGCATTGTATTTGCCGGGCTTAATAAACCGGAAGAAATTTTGCTCCAGCTAGAAAATAATAAAAACTCAATTAAATTTTAACCTTATTAAATTTTTTGGTTGATATTAAAAATTTAATGTTTAAAGATTTATTAAATATAGCCACAATAAGGGGTAAAATAGTCCTTTCCTTCCTTTTCTATATTGCTATTATTTGCTTTATAATATTCATTTTTTTTATGCACAATAGAAAAATGGAAAAAGTGAAGAAGACCACCGTGAAGATCGAAAAGCTTTACACCGGTACACTTGAATTAATTAAGATTGAAAGGGATTTTAACAGCTACGAAACAAACGATGCTGCATTTTATAAGTCAGGCAAAAGCCAGAACCTGACCGAGCACAAAGAATTACTTGATTCATTAAAGCGTCAGTTTAAATCGCTGACTACGAGTAACGACCAAATGATTGTAAAATCCGCGTCTCATTTATTGTTCATTCTGGACAATTATGATAAGTCTTTTTCTCAACTTGTAAATAAACTTCGGGAAAAGGGCTATAAAGACCACGGACTTGAGGGGAAAATGAGAAGGAACATTTATGATTTGGAAAAGAAAGGATTTGCCCTGGATAGAACAAAAATTATTTCACTGAGTAAAAATGAAAAGGATTTTCTTTTAAGAAATGAATCAATATACATATACAAGATTAAGAATCTAAGTGAAAGCCTTAAGCGTGAAATTAAAAGTAATTCTAGTTTGAGCAAAAGTGAGAAAAGGGAGCTTAACCAAATTTTGGATGAATATCTGGCGTCTTTCAATCAGCTTGTCGATGTCAAAAAGGAGATAGGCCTTAATGGTTCTGAGGGTTTAAACCGTACACTGAAAAATTATTCAAAAAGTATATTTAATGAAATGGACCTGATGATAGCTTATGCACGACATAAGGAGTCGCAGATCTTAAGTAATATGAAGTATACATTTATATCAATAATTGCTATATGTATTATAGCTTGTATAGTCTTCAGTTACTTCATCTCAAATAAACTTACCAAGCCGATCAGCGATTTGTCTTATATTATAGCGCAAGTTCAAAAAGGTAATTTCAGTTCAAGGGTTCAGCTTCTGCAAAACAATTCGCGTGATGAAATCGGTGAGTTGACAAGGAATTTTAATAGCATGGTAGAACTGGTGCGAAGTAGTTTTATTGAAATAAAGGAAAAGAACGTAAGGCTGGAAATTCAAAATTTAAAACTCACAAGCATAAATGAAAAATTAGCTGCATCTGAGAAAAGCTTAAAAGAAAGCAATGCAATAAAAGATAAATTCTTTTCAATTATAGCTCATGACTTGAAAGGGCCGTTAGCAACGATTACCTCTTTCCTTCAGATAATGATCAATTATTCGGACGGATTTACGGAG
>DASPJL010000087.1:0-33742 GCA_035628645.1 Cytophagales bacterium
TGGCGCTTACCAGCATGCTGATGTAAGGCTGAAAACGATAGCCAGTCTCTCCAGTAAGATTCAGCCTTGTTCCATGCGCATAATAGCCGCCGTAACGGGAGGAAAAGGAATAGGTAAATCTGTTCTGTGGTTTGGAGACAAATTGTGTACCCCACGAATTCCAGTAATGCCGAGTGCCTGCCAGCAATGTGTCACCTTTGGAATTGGTTGGATCAAAAGGCAGCAGAAGTTTGACATAGTCATGTGCGGCCCAAACACTGACAGTCGCAAGATTTCTAAGGGTAAGTCCGTAGGAAAAATATGTTTCGTTATCCGTCGCCTTCAGATGCTCATCCATATAGTAGGAAGTTTGCAACGTAGGTCCGTGACTAAGAATTTTTGTACCAGTCGGAAAAAACAAATAAGAAGCGCTCGGAATAAGTTTCAGGTAACCCCGACGAGGGACATATCCAACTTCAGCATTGTATCCTTCTCCAACAAATTCGTATTGCGCATTGATGTTCCATTTACGACTGGTATACCGGAGATTGGCTGCATGGACATAATCATCACCTTGTGAGTTGGGAGAAAGAGATTTGATAAAAAGGGCTTTGCCTGTCCAAAGGTTATTAGAAGATGCATGGTTATATTCCAAACCTATGTTTCTATTGTATTGAGAGTAGGAAGGTTGAGAAGGATCAAGGGAAGGTTTATAGCTTAAAGATTCTTTATTTATAACCATTGCCGTAATGTTGGATCTTGCAAAAACCCTTCTTTGAACAGCCAAAACTGAAAAATTCTGAGCAGGAAGCAGACGTTCTTCCACCTTACCTGTTTGTACATTCATAAGACCAACTCTCCAGTCTTTGTTTATTTTCCCGCTGAGCCTGGCGCCAAAAGTAATAGGCACGCCCAAACCGATCCTCCTGGAGAAAAAGGGCCGAATGGTGGCATAACCAAAGTTTGCAAAGAGATCTGCATTTTCAAGAAAGAAATGCCTTCTTTCCGGGAAAAGCAACTCAAATCTATCGAGATTAACCACTTGCCGGTCAACTTCTACCTGCGAAAAGTCAGGATTCACAGTGAGGTCAAGATTTAAGGAAGAGCCTAAGGCCACTTTGGCGTCAACTCCTACATCGCCATGGAATTTAGTGGGTGTATTGGGTTTAAAATCCCTCGTCAAACCTCCGAGTGTATAAGGAATAATAGATACGTTGGCTCCTGCCCGAGGGGGTGGCTGATCCCAAACCAACACCCCGGTATAGGCCAAGGAAGCAGAAGGAAATTGTCTTGGCACCGGCGCCCAGCCAGATTTTTCTGTTGTTTTAATATCGTTTCTGCTAAAGTTGATCCCCCATTCGGTAATTCCCTTTTTATACCTGATAGTTTTGAAAGGAATGGATGCTTCAAAAATCCACTTATCACTGTAGTTTTTTACCTCGGACGTCCACTTGTTGTCCCAACTCAAATCTACTTTTCCGCCTTCATACATCAATCCATCCCACTGCGCGCCGTTTGCATTTGCACCGAAGGAAAAGCCGTTGGTCTGATCATCAAAAGGATCCATAAAAAGAAGGAAATTATCATTTTTACCAAACACAAAATCTCTTCTTAAGGATTCAACTACATTAGGACCGGGAAGCGCTTCGTAATTTGTGGCTACCAAATAAAGATTGTCATCATCATAAGTCATCCTCACTTCTGTTTTCACCTGCGCAAAACTCGTATCCATCGGCAGGATCATATAGAAATCCTCGGCTACCTCAGCTTCAAGCCAGGCAGCTTCATTTATTTCCCCGTCAATTATTATGGGAGAAGAGGCTTTTTTAATGTTTAACCGATAGGAATCGTTCTTTTTTTGAGCTGACAATGTCAGGGTAAAAAAGCAAAGCAAAAACAGCAACAGTGATGTTTTCACAATAGATGAATAATGTGGCAATTTGTTTATGTGCTAATTTGGCAATTCAAACCAAAGTAAATGAATGACTTAAAGAAATAAAACAAGTAACTACATGAATTTTAAGAATGCAAACTTTCCAAAAGTTATGAGGGTATTTCCCTCTGACTTTTGGAAAGTTAATGCTAAACTAATTTCATCTTTACCGGATCCCAGTTGATGATCTTTTTATCGAAATAGCTTAGGTTAGTGGCTAAAGCAGGGCCGGCAGCTCTTAAACCAAATGACGCATCTTCTACCACGGTTTTACCTGAACGCATGGCTTCAAAGAAGTTAATAAAATGATCCAATCGCTCGTCATAACCTTTTGGATTGGTATAAACATATTCCTTTGGGGAATTTATAGCTGGACGGGTATCTGGGTATTTCGCGTTATACTGTTTGACAAACTCCTTCTGTGTGGCTTCGGGGAAAGTATCAAAAGAATCCCATCCACCATAACCGGGCGCTTTAGGTAGCTTGTGTTTACGAATAATTAAACTATTCCAGCTTATTTCCATTTCTCCTTCGTTGCCTACAAGTTTTGTTGTTTCGCCTCCACCGGAACCGTCAGCAAAGTTTACTCTCAAATTGGCAGTAAAAGCTGGATTTTTATCGGTTTTAGGATAGTCAAACAGGGCAGTTACCAGATCAGGCACATCCCGTCCGTCTTTCCACATGTGTAATCCGCCCATGGCCATAACACGGGTAGGACCAAAAGAACCTGTCATAAAGTGTAACCCGGAAATTAAATGAACAAACAAATCTCCAGGGACACCTGTGCCATAATCCCTGTAATTTCTCCATCTGAAAAAACGAACAGGATCAAAAGGCACTTTGGGTGCATCACCTAAAAAAGTATCCCAATCCAGTGTTTCCTTTGAAGCATCAGGAGGAATAGAATATTGCCATGCCCCAAGCGCATCATGCCTGTCCATATTTGCTACTACAAGATTCAGTTCGCCGATTTCTCCCGCTTCATACAACTGTTTTGCTTTTTCAAAAATGAGACTGCTCACACGCTGACTTCCCACCTGAAAAACGGCTTTCGTCTTTTTCTGGGTCTCAATTACTTTAAGTCCTTCTTCAAGCTTGTGAACCATAGGTTTTTCACAAAATACAGCCTTCCCTTTTTCCATAGCATCAATAGAAATTTTATCGTGCCAATGGTCGGGAGTAGAAATGATCACTGCATCAATGTCTTTTCTATCCAGTATTTCTTTGTAATCTCTTGTTGTGAAAAGGTCTTTTCCATAAATTTCTTTGGCCCTAACTAAGCGGCCATCGTATAAATCGCAAACGGCTACTAATTCGACGCCGGGAACTTTAGTTGCGGTTTCAGCATTTCCAAAACCCATAATGCCCATTCCAATGCAAGCAACACGAATTTTATCATTCGCTGCTGTACTTTTTCTTTGCTGAAGAAATTCATTTGGTCCGGCAAATGAATCCAAGGCCAAAGAACCACCTGCAACCAAAACACCGGTACTACCCAGTTTCTTTATGAACGATCTACGTGTATTATTATCTTTTTTACTCATGAGTTAAATAAGATTAAAGTGAATTTACCACCGAGGTTTGGAAGGTTAAATGGAAAAACACGGAGATTAAGCCTTTGCTTCCTCCGTGTTTCCTCCTTTTCTCCGTGGTTCGATTTATTTTTTACAATGGGGTAACTACAATATTTTTCCAACGAACTTTGATACCTCCTCCATCATGGATCTGCAAGGCAATTACACCATTTGCTGCGCCAATTTTATCGTCTTTCATGTCTACCATTTGATTACCGTTTAACCAGGTCGTTACCTGATCACCAACTACTCTTATTTTCATTTTGTTCCACTCACCCATTTTCAGGAATTTCTCATTTTCCTCGGGTATTTGCTCCAGCCAACCTCTTCCGTAGGATTCATAAATTCCACCTGAATCATGTCCCGGAGGCGCTACTTCAACCTGCCAGCCGCTTATTTTTGTTCCATCAATGGATGACCTGAAAAATACTCCGCTATTGCCATTGTTTTCTTGTTTAAACTGGAGGGTAAGCTCAAAATCTTTATACTTATCTTCTGTTGCCAGATAGCCGTAGGCTTTGTCCGGTCCACTTTCGCAAATTAATTCTCCGTTCTCCACATACCATTTTTCAGTTCCGTGGATATTCCATCCAGATAGATCTTTTCCATTGAATAATTTCTTTTTCTTCTCCTTTTGCACATTTTCTATTTTCAAAGTAGAATCAGAAATTGTATTAACCGGTAAATTACTTACCAGACCATAAGAAAGTAGGGTTAATGCGGCAAAATTTATGTATCTGTTCATATTTTTAATCTTTTTGTTTATGAGGGTTTTATTAAAGAGAGGTATAAAATCGTGCTCCAAGCATTAAACAAAACAATGAATATTACTTCTTTACAAGCTCCTTCATGTCCCAATTGAGTGATTTCAAAAGGGGTAATGGTAGTAGTGTAAAAGTGGCCAAATATAATCTGGCCCTTTTCACTGCTTTTATTTTGAGTTAAACCTCTTGGATAATTTAGTTTTCTGTTTTATTAATTATAGTGGACGAACCTTTATATTTCTGTACCAAAGCTGATGCCCATGGTCCTGAATTCCTATATGTCCTTTGTCGGCCATTCCATAGTCAGGGTATCCGGCAAACTTGCTCTTTTTTACGAGCTCCTTCCACTCAGGTGACTGAATAGTATATTCCAATAACTTCTGTCCGTTAAGCCAATGTTCTACTTTATGGTCTTTGATCCTAATCATAGCTGTATTCCACTCACCAACAGGTTTCATAGCGTTTACACTTGAACCTATAAGGTCATAATTATCACCGGTGCTGTGTTTTTCCAAAGGTATCTCTCCTCCCCTATAGGCTTCATTGTCCAGGAGTTGATATTCGGGAGCATTATGCCATGACGGCTGACCTTCTACTTCTTTAACCAAATAAATGATTCCACTATTTCCTCCAGGAGAAAGTTTGAAATCTACTTTAAATTCAAAGTTTTCGTACTGATCCTTGGTAATGATATCACCGCCAAACCCTTCTTCTCCCGCTCCGCTGCTATCTACCATAAGAACGTTATCCTTTACCTGCCATCCTTTTGTAGGAAAGCTGTCCAGGGTATAACCACGAAAATTATCAGTACTTGTACCATCAAAAAGCAGTTGCCATCCTTCGGCTTTCTCCTGCTCGGTAAGGGTATTTATTGCTTCCGGAGCGGAAGCATCGGCAGTGGCAGTAGTATCTTCCTGGCTTTCCTCAGCGCTTTTTTTATTATCACATCCAACTGAGAAAACCATCACGGATGCTCCTATCAGGCAGGCTGCCAGTGTATTTTTAGAAAGTTGTTTCATAATCAGGCTGTTCTTTAACATTGTCTAAGTAATTGGTGAACAAAATTTGAGTTAATTGTTTTCCTATTTTAAGTTAAGTTTTTAACTATATTAATTTCATTTTTTCAGGATCCCACCGTACAATCTTACTATCAAAATAGCTGTTATTGCATGCAAGTGCAGGCGCCGCGGCACGAAGTCCAAAAGTAGAATCTTCGACCAAAGATTTGCCTGTTCTTACCCCATCAAAAAAGTTGGTAAAGTGGTCAAAATGCGCGCCCATGTATCCTTCTTCCACTTCAAAAACTGTTTCAGAAGGAGGTAAAATCCTCTTACGTTTTTGCTGTGATTCCAGACTTTGTTTTTGCTGGTCAAAAGCATCGGTCGGTGTATACACTTCATTTTTCTTAAGTGTAACGCTATCCCATCCAATATCCATTGCACCTTCACTTCCGACCAATCTAAGGAACGTACTTCCTGAAGTGCCATCAACAAAGTTTACCCTAAGCGATAAGTTAAAAGCAGGATGGCTTTCAGCTTGTGGATAATCGAACATACCAAGCAACACATCCGGCACTTCACGCCCGTCTTTCCAAAAACGTAATCCCCCTGTAGCCATTATCTTATTGGGCCCTTTGGAACCAATGATAAAATGTAAACTTGAAAAAAGATGGACAAAAAGATCTCCCGCAACACCTGTTCCGTAGTCACGGTAATTTCTCCAACGGAAAAATCTCATTGGATCAAAAGGCACCTTTGGAGCGTTGCCAAGGAAAGTATCCCAATCTACAGTTTGTTTGCTGGCATCTGCAGGAATTGGATATTGCCAGGCACCGGTAGGTGAATTTCTTGCCCAGAAGCCTTCTGCATAATTCAATTCTCCGATGGCGCCGGCAAGATAAAGTTCCCTGGCCTTCTCATTTCCCAAAGAACTTAGTCCCTGGCTTCCTACCTGAAAGGTCTTTTTTGTTTTGTTCTGCGCTTCAATCAAAGCATATCCTTCTTCAATACTATGAACCATAGGCTTTTCACAATAAACGCCTTTGCCCTTGTTCATTGCATCGATCGAGATTTTCTGATGCCAGTGATCAGGAGTAGCCACTATTACAGCATCTATGTCTTTCCTTTCTAAAATCTCTCTATAATCACGGGTAGTAAATATATCTTTTCCCCATTTCTTCTTTGCATCTTGCAAACGTCCATCATAAAGGTCACAAACACCTACAAGTTTTACTCCTTCGACAGTTAATGCTGTATCCGTATCAGCTACGCCCATTCCTCCTGCCCCAATCAAGGCTATCTGTATGGAATCATTTGCAGAGATTTTTTTTACTGAACGAAGGTATTCTACTTGTTTTTTCCCTTCTGCTGATAAAAAAGATGGCACACTTAACGCAGCAGTAACACCAGCCACTTTTCCCAGGAATGACCGCCTGGAATTGGCTGCTTTATTGTTTGATTCTTTCATAGAAAAGCAAATAAGTTAGATTAGTATTTCGATTTTTAATTATGCTAAAAGTAATAGAGAATTCTTATAAACTTTCATACTTTACTTTTTATTTAACTCCATCCCCCACCATTAATTATAAGTCTGGATCAAAGATGGAAAATATTTCGCTTCAAATCAAGTAAATATTTTTATAAAATACTATAAAACAGTAAGTTACAATTTTTAAGGGGAACAATAATACCAATTCTAAAAACAGGTTTAAGTGCCCTATCCAACTGATAAAAAACGAATTGAGAAAAAGATAGAAAATTGGGACGGGTACTTAAAATACCAAATAAAAATTCTTATTAATTTATGTTGGCCGAAGAAATTAAAGCCGAAAGATCTATTTAATCTTTAAGTTGATAATGCAACCCTTCTTTCCAGCAGGAGTAAAAACAATCATGATTCAAAAATAAAAAACTGCCTGGCATAGATGTGCGAACTTTCCTTTTTTAAAATCTAAATTTTAAATAAAATGAAATCCAACTGGCCCAAACTTTCCTATTCAGTTGCAAAGGAAACCTATGAAACACTTCATTTATTTACCCAAATTGCTGGAAAGGTGAAATTAAAGAAAATGCCTTGGATTAATCATTCCTGGCATGTAACGTTATTAATTTCACCTAAAGGACTCACTACCTCATACATCTCGGATAACGATAAAATTTTTCAGATTGAGTTTAATTTCATCGAACATCAAATGGAGGTAATGTGTGACAATGGACAAAACAGAAGCTTCAAATTGACTGGTCTTTCTGTAGCGGATTTTTATTTTAAACTTATGGAAGCTTTGAAAGAGCTACATCTTCATGTTAAAATCAATACCGTTCCAAATGAATTGATTGATCCAATTCCTTTCGAAAAAGATTACACACATTCTACCTACGAACCTAAATATGTAGAAGCTTTTCATAAAGCCCTTATAAATGTTCAAAATGTGCTTATGGATTTTCGTGCGGGTTTCAAAGGCAAATGTAGCCCCATTCACTTTTTTTGGGGAAGTTTTGATTTAGCGTTTTCCATGTTTTCCGGGCGAGAAGCGCCAAAACATCCCGGCGGAATTCCTAATTTACCAGACTGGGTAGCTCAGGAAGCTTACTCCAACGAGGTGTATAGTTGTGGTTTTTGGCCAGGAAGTGAAATCCTTCCTGAGGCAGCGTTTTATAGCTACATTTATCCTGAACCTGAAGGATTTATGAATCGAAAAGTAAGCCCTGAAGAAGCCTATTATCATAAAGACCTTAGAGAATTTATTTTGCCATATGAATTTGTAAGACAATCAAGTGATCCTGCAAAATCACTTAGGAGTTTTCTCCATAGTACTTATAAAGGTGCAGTTGAATTGGCAGAATGGGATAGGATATCGTTGGAAAAACAAAGCCTCAGCAATGACTGATCAATACTAGAAAAGGCATGATAACGCTAAAAAACTACTGTTCCCCATGATTTCTCCCCTGACAAATCGCTATCACCTTATTTTCTTGATCTATATCATCTGGTTTTCTTAATGTAGATCAAGACATAAATCCTTCCCGAAACTATACATTTGCAACGTGGGATTTAACAAAAACCAAATTATACTATTAACGAATACTTTTATAACCTAAATGTTAAAGTAATGGAAAGCAGAATATTAGGAATACACCATATTACAGCCATTGCTGGAAATGCAAAACGCAATTATGAATTCTATACCCAGGTACTCGGACTTAGAATGGTGAAGAAAACTGTAAACTTCGATGATCCTGGCACATATCACTTTTATTATGGAGATGAAGTCGGTTCACCGGGAACAATCCTTACTTTCTTTCCATGGGAAGGCATTAGTTCGGGTAAAAATGGAACAGGAATGGCTACCGAAATCGGTTATTCCGTCCCTGATAAAAGTCTGGAATTCTGGATGGAGCGTTTTAAAAAACACAATGTAAAATACAATGCTCCAGGTGAAAGATTTGGTGAGCAATACTTGTCCTTTCAAGATCCTGATGGTCTTCGTCTTGCCTTGATTATTCCTAAATCAAAAGATGAAAGAAAAGCCTGGGAAACAAATGAAATAAACTCATCCGTAGCGACCAAAGGGTTTCACAATATTACTTTAACCCTTAGGGACAGAACCGGGACGGCAACTGTTTTAACGGAAATTTTAGGCTATAAATTAACAGGACAGGAAGGAAATCTATACAGGTACACTACCGATGCTGTGGAGAATGCTTCCATAATAGACATATTAGAAGCGCCATTTGAAGGAAGAGGAAATAATGCCGGCGGAACAATCCACCACATCGCCTTCCGAGTAAAGGATGAGGAAACCCTAATGGCTTATCGTGAAAAAGTTGTACAATACACTTTAGGAATCACAGAGAAAATAGACAGAAACTATTTCTTTTCCCTTTACTTTAGAGAGCCTGGAGGCGTGTTGTTTGAAATTGCCACTGATAATCCCGGATTTGGTATTGATGAACCAGTCAGTGAATTGGGAAAATCATTGAAATTGCCTCCGCAATATGAATCAAACCGTAAACAAATTGAACAAATATTGCCAGCTTTGAATTAACAAATTATAAAATATCCATGGAAGCCAAAAAGTTAGCCGCTGAAAAGGCTGTAGAATTCATTGAAAGTGGAATGGTTGTAGGACTTGGAACAGGTTCTACAGCCAATTATGCAATAAAAAAAATAGGCGAAAGGGTTAAGGAAGGGCTGAAAATTACTACCGTTGCAAGTTCCGGTCAAAGTGAAGACCTGGCGCAAGAATCAGGAATACCCATGACGACTTTTTCAGAAATCCAGGGAATAGACATCTACCTAGACGGTGCTGATATGGTCGACAAAAACAGCAATCTGATCAAAGGAGGTGGAGGCGCACTTTTGAGAGAAAAAATCTTGGCAGCGCACAGCAAACAATTCTATGTAATGGTCGATGAGTCGAAACTGGTAGAGACACTTGGACATTTTCCGTTACCTGTAGAGATTACGCCTTTTGCTTCAACCTTTACCATAAATAAAATTGAACGTCTGGGCTGTATTGCCAAAATAAGGCAAATGAACAATGAAGATTTTATAACTGAAAATGGGAATCTGGTGGTAGATTGCAAATTTCAGCAAATAGCTGATCCTGCCATTTTGAATATACAACTCCATTTGATTCCGGGAGTGGTGGAAACAGGATTGTTATTAAACACTATGGTTAGTTCAGTGATAGTAGGATATAAAAATGGAACTGTAAAAGAAATAAAAAGGGAGGGATAAATGCACGAGAAACGAATTATAACCGGTGGAAGGAAACTGGCCGATGCAACAAAAGCTTTGATTATGATTCATGGACGAGGGGCTTCTGCTGAAGATATACTATCCATCGCCAGACATTTGAATGTAAAAGATTATGCTTTATTTGCTCCTGAAGCTACCAATAACACATGGTATCCTTATTCATTTCTTGCACCACCGACGCAAAATGAGCCCAAGCTTTCCTCCGCATTAAGTATTCTTAATGAGATTGTTGACGACATCAACGAAGGCGGAATAGCTTCGGAAAACATATATTTTCTTGGTTTTTCACAGGGAGCTTGCTTAACTCTTGAATTTACCACCCGAAACGCCAGGAAATGGGGCGGTGTGGTTGCTTTTACAGGAGGACTAATTGGCGACAAAATTTATCCCGACAATTACAAGGGTGATTTTGAAAATACTCCAATATTCATTGGAACAAGCAATCCCGATCCGCATGTTCCGGTAGAAAGGGTAAATGAAACCACCAAAATTTTAAAACAATTGCATGCTTCCATTACTGAAAAAGTATATCAAAATATGGGGCATACCATCAGCCAGGATGAAATAGAATTGGCAAACAAATTAGTATTTACAAACTAATTACATTCATGATGTAGTAATTTGGTTTTGTGCTAATGTGGAAGTGAAAAAGCATCACAAAAGCCAACCATTTTCGAATGAATTGTCAGCGTAGAAATTTTTAAACTACTCAGGTCTTTTACCACCCGGCCGTGCCGGCACCCCTCCTTGAAAAAAGTAGGGGAAGGGATAATTGGAATGGGTTTAAAAATTAACAAAATGGAGAAAAACAACATATTTAATGGGCTTGTAGATTGCCAAGTCTTCCTTCAAGGAGGGAGACTTAGAGGGTGGTGAGTTGTTACGAAATCTTTAAAAATCGATTATTCAAATCAACATAATCATTTATTAATCATGCAAATACAAACACAATTTAAAGAAGACGAAGGGCTGTTCTTCATGGAAGAAAATGGAGAAAAATTAGCCAAAATGCATCTTCGAAAGAGAGGAAATGACCGAATAATTATAGAACACACGGAGGTTTCTGAAAAGCTAAAGGGTCAGGGAGCAGGAAAAAGACTGGTGGATCATGCCGTAAATTACGCGAGAAAAAACCATTTAAAAATTGTTCCCCTGTGTCCTTTTGCCAAATCTGTATTTGAGAAAATTGATGACTACAAAGATGTGCTTTGATTTCGATGCTAACAAAGCCATTCAAGGATAACGGCGTCAAAAAGGAAGGTTAAGTTTAGATTATAGAAACTCTGATTAATCACTAATTTAGTGGATGGATTTTCACATGATTCTTGATTCGGTCGGAAAACACATAACCCTCGATGAAAATGAAAAAGAACTTTTCACTTCCCTTCTTCAATATAAAAAAATCCGGCATAGACAATATCTTTTAAATGAGGGAGAAATTTGTTTATGGTCCGCCTTCGTATTTAAGGGATGTTTAAAAGGATTTACGATGGATAAAAACGGATTTGATCACATTTTAAGCTTTGCTCCTGCCGGCTGGTGGATTGCAGACTTGTACAGTTTGATTTCCGGGAAACCTGGTAAAATGAATATAGAAGCAGTGGAAGAAACAGATGTTTTCTTATTATCTAAAAAAGATCAGGAAACCTTGTATGTTCGGGTACCCAAATTTGAACGGTTCTTTCGCATTATTACGGAGAATTCACTTGTAGCCAGCCAGCAACGATTACTGGATAACCTGAGCTTAACCGCTGAAGAACGATACCTAAAATTTTGTACCATTTACCCTACCCTTATTAATCAATTACCTCAAAAGCAAATAGCCTCTTATATTGGGGTCACTCCTGAGTTCTTTAGCAGAATGCGGAGTAACCTTCTTCGAAAGAAATAGGAATTTATTTCCTTAGTCTAAAACTACTTTATTTCCAGGGCCAAATGAATAAATGTTATGAGAACTGTCAAGAAAATACATAGGGCGATAAGTTCGCCTGTCGCAGATTTGGTTACTTTTAGAGCGCTTCCTACAAACTCCGTAGACCACATTGATCCATTCTTATTTTTAAACCATCACGGCTATCAACGTTATCCAAAAAACAACCACGGTTTGCCCTTCGGACCTCATCCTCACAGAGGTTTTGAAACGGTAACGTTTATATTGAAAGGCGATCTTGCGCATAAAGATAACAGTGGAGCTGAAAGTGTAATTGAAGCCGGAGGAGTACAATGGATGACCGCCGGAAAAGGGCTGATACATGCTGAAGTTTCTTCGGAAGAGTTTATCAAAAATGGCGGCGAACTGGAAATATTACAGCTTTGGGTAAATCTTCCGGCAAAATATAAAATGGTTGATCCTGCCTACACTGGTTTACAGAAAAAAGACATCCCCACAATTGAAAGAGATAATGGGAACGTAATGCTACAGGTAATCTCCGGAAAGTGGGACGACATCAAAGGTGCATTCAAACCATTGGTGGATATCCAATTAGCTACTTTGTTTTTTAAACCCACCGGAACTTATAACACTTCCATCTCCATCGAAAGAAATATATTTTTTTATGTGATCAAAGGGAAAATCCGGGTAAACGGACGAGAGGCAAAAATGCATGATTTGGTCGAATTCAAAAATGACAACGAACAACTTGAAATAGAAGCATCGGAGGAAAGCATCATATTATTAGGGCATGCACTTCCTTTCAACGAACCCATAGTAGCACAAGGACCTTTCGTCATGAATACGGAAGCGGAAATCATGAAAGCTTACCAGGATTACCGAAACGGCGCTTTCGGAATATGGAAAGATTGACAGCAAACAACACATCTATTTGCAGAACATTTATAAATCATTTGCTTAATAATTTATCCAACAATTATTAAAATATTCATTAAGGACTAACCGTCTTGATGCGTATTAGACACATGGAGTGTTAAACCTTTATAAAAAGGTAAGCAAAGCAGGGATACGACTTTTAGGTATTCATTTTTTGTAGGAAAACACCACTAGGCCAAACAGAATAATTGCATACGCATGAAATGAGCAAATACAGAAGCATACCTGAATGAGGATGATTGTCATGCGAATTCCATGTGGCAACTAAAAACAAATTATACTCACATGAAATGAGCATATACAGAAGCATACCTGAATGAGGATGATTGTCATGCGAATTCCATGTGGCAACTAAAAAACAAATTATACTCACATGAAACCTGTTATTTTATTGCTGCTCCTTTCTACAGGCATCGCCGGCTGTTCCTCATTTGAATATAGTCCAAACCAGGTATTTGACAACGAATCTTTACAAAATATTAATGCTAAAAATATTGAGAAATTAACTTCTGCAACGCCCAACGGTGACACTATAAGATTTGTAATCACCGGAGATACACAAAGGTCCTATGATCAAATTGCCGGTCTTGTCGATACAATTAATTCTATTCAGAATATAGACTTCCTGATTATTGCCGGGGACCTCTCTGAGTTCGGCCTTCTTAAAGAAATGGAGTGGATAGAAGACGGCTTTTCTAAACTAAATATCCCTTATATTGCTGTTATCGGAAATCATGATTTAGTAGCCAGAGGTAGTGCAGTTTTTCAAAGAATGTTTGGGGAACTAAATTACTCCTTCACATATAATGGCACTAAATTCCTTTGCCACGACACCAACAGCAGAGAATATAATTTTAATGGAAAAGCGCCAGACATAGAATGGATTAAAAAAGAACTACAAACTCAAGAAGGTGTAAGGTCCTTTGTAGCCATTTCTCATGTCCCTCCTATTTCATCAGATTTTGACCCCAAATTAATCAATCCTTATACTTCATTGTTTTTGGAAACAGAAGGCTTTTTAGGCTCCTTTTATGGACACACACACAATTTTGAAGAATTTATTTATCAAGATTCTAATGTGCTAAATGTCATTACAAGTGCGATTGAAAAAAGAGAATTTCTTTTGGTAACAATTGTCAAAGACAGCATTCATTATGAACGAATATTTTTTTAGATTTTTCCCTATAATAATTTTACTTATTACAGGCAATTCCGTTGGTTATGCACAAATGGCTAAATTTCTTATCCCTAATGAAACCATTGTGCAATATGCCGGCAGTATCGGATATTTCAGTTTAGGCGCGGGTTACAAGATTTTTAAAAACAATAGAGGAAATATAGATTTCAATTATGGATATGTTCCTGCTTCCAAAGGTGGTAAATTAAACATTCTCACCACAAAATTTTCCTACAAGCCATTTGAGATCAGAATAAAGAATTGGGCAAAAATATACCCTTTCAATCCAGGCATTTTCATTACCTATACATTCCATAAGAATCTGGGCTTAAGCTTCCCACCTGATCAATACCCTAAAGGTTATTATTTCTGGTCAGAATCCGTCCGGCCACATTTATCATTAAGTAATGAGCTACAGCTAAACATAAAAGATCTTATAGACAAATCTTCCATTAATGCAATAAGTATATATTCGGAATTCAACACCAATGATTATTACCTGATCAATTTTTTGGAAAATCCATCTGCTTTATCTCTTGAGGACATTTTTAAAATGGGAATTGGAATGAGGTTAAAGTTTTAATAATGCTATTTCTAAGGGAAATTGCTGTCGCCAAACACTTTCCAAAAGTTTTTAAACTTTTGGAAAGTACTACTACTCAGGAAAAAAGGAAAATACTGAAAATGTTTTGCTCATTATCAATCTGAAGAATTCCTATGTTTTTAGCTTGCTTCAATCCTCATGTTTTTCAAAATCCTTCTCGCTTGCCCCTGCACTGAAATGCCTTAAATTATAGGTTAAGGTCAGCATAAAATACCGTTGTAATACATTTGACTGACTATCTTCTACATATAATTCCGTAACATTTCTTCTGATGTTATTGTTTTGTCCCAACAAATCGTAAACATTAAGGCTGATCTCAGCCCGTTCATTTTTAAGGAATTTTTTACCTATGCTCATATTCATAAGTAAAAAATCATTGTTATAAGCTTCCGCAAGACCTCTGTTAAGTTGATGGTTCACATCAATTCTATAAATCAAGCCTTTCCAGATCAGCCAATTAAAATTAAACCGGGTCGTCTGATTAAAATAATTATTATTCAATGCCGGTCGCAAGGTATTTTGTACTACATTATAAGAACCTCTTGTGTAAAAATTAAAGTCCACTTTCTCGCTAATGTTGCTGCTTAAAGACAGCCCTAGTCTGTAATTTCCTGTATTCACAAAGTTTATCTCATTGTTGATCATCCCTGGATTGTGGGTATAATTTATTGAACCGTTAAACCCTATATTAGACTTGATAAAACCTATAGGTCGCCCGTAACTGACATAGGAGCGAAAATCCCTATATCCTTGAAGGTTTACAGGTCGGCTAAGCTGCGACCCTCTTTCCAATATTATTCCTTGTTCAAGTTCTATCGGTTCTGCCGCTATAGTTGTGCTGTTTGCAATAGTGTTTTTTATAAAAGAAGTAGACAGGTAAACGAAAAAGGATTGATGTGATTTTGGATTATTCCCCCTATATCTTGCTCTAATTTGATTTTGATAAGATTGATTAAGGTTTGGATTGCCAGTCCTTAATTGTAAAGGATTTGAATTATCAATAACCGATTGCAGTTGTCCTATGGAAGGCTCCCTGGTCCTTGTATCATAGTCTATCTCCACGCTTTTGGTCTTTGAGAATTTATAATCAAACCTTACTGTGGGTAGCAAACTTTGAAAAGTTCGTTCAATATCAAACGGAAGAGGAAATACCTGATCGTTTTTAATGGCAGCATTTTGATATCCACCTTCTACCTGCACCCTCATTTTTTCTGTAGAATACTGGTAACCTAATTCAAATTCCTGCGTCAGGTATTCACTTTTGAAAGTATTGCTCAAAGCAGTATCCAGAAGCCGGTTTTGATCTGCCGGTTCTCCGGCAAACAAATCAAAAGTTCGTTTATCCGAATCATCAATCCTGTTGCCTATTTCATATTCCAATTCCATTTGGCCTCTTTTTCCTATGGGCTCAGTATAAGACAATTCCGTATTCCATGATAAGCCTGTCCTATTAAGCAGTGTTTGTTGATTTAGTGTTTCGTCCTTGTCTTCTTCCCTATAGAAGGTATTGTGAGCGATACGGTCCGCTTCATCTTCATTTGAATGAAAGCCGGTATTTAAGCCAAAAGTAAAGCTCCTCCCCTTTTTCCTGAACCGATGACTATAATACAGGCTATTGTCAAAGTCATAATCTTTGTTGGTGGAATTCAAGCTGTTTTCAGTTTGATTCAGGGGACCATTTTCAGTGTCAGTGCCACCTAAAAAGTAAGTATTGTTGTCATCATGTTTTAAAGAAATATTGGGACGGATCAGCACTCTGTTGTTGGAGTCAATATTGTATTCAAACCTGATGTTCAGGTTATGATCCATATTCTTTCTGTTTGTACTGTTATCCTCGGTATAAACTTGCGCGGAATCCGAGGCTATATAATTTCTGGAAAGAGATTGATTGCCTTCATTTTCTCGTTGGCTGAAAAGATAGCTCCCGCTGATCTCCACCTTTTTGCCCCATTTATCACTAAAATTAAGCCCTAGAATATTTGATGTAATTATTCCATCCTGCGTACGGGTTTCTCCCTGGCTATTCGGGTCTGCAGAATAATTGATCGCATTAATATTATTGCTCAGACCGGTAATTGTAATTCTTCTGTCGTTATTAAAAAGATTTACGCTTGCGCCAGCCATATAGCGATCATTTGAACCATAACCTACAGACGCTTTCCCAAATTGTCCTTTTTTACGATTAGGTTTTGTGATGATATTAATGGTTTTCAGCCTTTCTCCATCATCAAAACCGCTAAGTTCAGCCTTGTCACTTTTTTTATCGAATATTTGAATGCTGGCAATTACTTCTGCCGGCAGGTTTTGTAACGCAGCCTGAACATCATTCCCAAAGAAAGGTTTTCCGTCAACCAATATTTGTTGAATATCTTCACCCTGAGCCTGGATTTTTCCATTCTGTTGCGTAATTCCTGGCATTTTTTCAATCAAGTTCTGTGCGCTGGCGTCGTTCATTGTTTTAAATGCTGAAGCATTAAATTGAACAGTGTCTCCTTTCTGAACGGATGGAGGCACCTCACCAATAACAACAAACTCTTGCAGGGTAGTGACTTCTTCATGAAGGGAAATCAATCCAAGATCCAGGTTATCCTGAACATCAACAGATTTAAAAAATGGCACAAAACCAATAAAACTTATTTTGACTACATAGCTCCCCGGTTTAATGTTATCCAGTTTAAATTCACCTTCTATACCTGTCACTACTCCTTTGATAATTGTTGAATCAATCGGGTTCATCAACATAATTGTTGCACCGGGAAAAGTGCTTTTATCTGTTTCACTTTGTACGGTGCCAGCTATAGTAAAATTCTGAGAAAAAGCTTGAACGATGTTTATAGTAAAGAAAATAAGGAATAGAATGTACTTCATTGTATGTTTTAAGGTATGAGTTCGGAGGGTGAAAGGATTTCACCGCAGGTTCGAACTTTGTTATAAAAATTAATTTGTTTTTATTGGACAGATAGTGCCTTTTAGAATTTATCCTTTAAACAAACCGAAGGAGGAGGTACAAGAAAAGTCAGAAGGTTATAACATTCTTGATTTAAAAAATTAAAATTAGTTTGTTTCTCTTTTGAGTTTTGCATGAGTTTTTTACCTTATTTATTTAAATTTCCCGGCTTTAAGATTCATTTGCCGGCATGATTTTGACTTCTCTCTCTGATCTTTTATAACGCTTATTGAGGAAAAGAAGGCTGAGATTTCAGCTATAATACAAAAGTAAGCGTGACTACCCCTACAAAAAAATAATCAAGGGAAAGGTGATTGTAATATTTATTGAGGAATTGGTCTTAAACTATGGTTAAGCAGTCTTTGTGAAATACATTAATCCCATTGTTAATACCATATAAAGCCATATGAACGTCATTATTCTGCTAAATGCTATTTCGGTAATATTGATGATTTAGTACTGTCTTATATTTGCCAAATTGACCAATGATTTGGGAATGATTTGGCACATAACTGAATGTAGTCGTATTGTCACAGCGCTTTTATCCATCTATAGTATGGTTAAAATCTTTAATTATCATTTTGTAAAACGTTCCTTATAAGTTGAGATTGGCTCATATTAAGGATTACCCTTTTTTTCTTCTATTTGCTTTATATTCTTGATATTCTCTTTCTCTATAATAGTAAGCCATTTATCAACATTACTATAAAGACCAGAATACCAATCCTTACCCCGAAAGAAGATGTCCATTGATCCCCCATTTTTGAAAATATAACCATATCTGGCAAAAATTTCATTCCTGAGAATTATAAGTTCCTGAGAATTATAAGAATTTAATATAGACGGTAAAATAACTTCAAACTTAGTATTTGTATAAGTCCCGCTTAAATACTTTGATACATCCTCTTCACCTAATTGCCCAATTTCATATTTTTTGTCATAATCATTTGGAGGATTATCAAGTTTTAACCCTTTAACAACTTTGTTTCCATTTTTGTATAATACAAATTCACCGTTTGTCTCATCTGAGTAAAATTCATTCCCAATTATTCTACAATTTGTAAAGTTTTGATATTTAGGTCGCCAATCTAAATGTTTATTATCAAGTTCTACCCAAATAAAATCTTGTATTTGTACACAAACAAATGATTTATCAATGCATACAAAAACTTGCGATTCAGCTTCTGAAATTCCAAAAAAGTAAACTCCTTCATATTCATTAATATCAGTAGTTATCCAATCAGAAATTTTAGTTTCATCTACTTCAATATCTTCAAAAATCTGAGCAGATAAATTTGTTGTCAAAAAGAATATTGATAAAACTATAGTTAGAAGTTTCATTTACAATTTTTTTCTTAAAATAAAATCCAACTTAATAAAAATTCTTCATAGAAAACATCTTATTGCCCGAAATCTATTCCTACAAGCCATCTTCTCACTCAATAAAATCTGGTCTTTACACAAGAAACATTTTTTATTTTTATTGGTTTTTCCACTTCTTTAAGTAACCCGGTTTGCAGATTTCTTTTAAACACGACTACATTTTCGGTGCTAACATTCGTAACAATCAGGAATTTACCACTTTGATCAATTGCAAATGTTCTTGGATGTTTCCCTAATGTAGATTGATAACCGATCGGTTTTAATAATCCATTAAGGTCAATAGAGAAAATCGCAATATTGTTTTCCTTACCTCTATTTGACGCATACAAAAATTTACCATCCGGTGAAATATGAATGTCAGAACTTTCAAAACCTTCTTTCAACTCGTGGGAGTGAGTTTCAATTCTTTGCAATTTGATTAAATTAGTTTCTTCGAATCTAAAAGAACTTATTGTTCCTGAAATTTCTTCAATGCAATAGGCAAATTTCCCATTCGGGCTAAAAGTAAAATGTCTTGGTCCACTTCCAGGTTCTGTTTTAATAAAACTTGATTTTTCGATTTGAAGGGGCTTGCTTTGAGAATTTTTAAAAGGATAAATCCTTATTTTGTCTGCACCCAAATCTGTAAGAAAAACATAATCAAAGTTTGGAGAAAAAACCGCTGAATGAATATGAGCGCTTTCTTGTCTTTTTGGAACTATACTTCGGTCTTCAAATTTTATATTTTGTGCTATTGAATCAATTTTGCCGTTTTCAAAAAGGGGATAAACCGAGACGCTGCCTTCAGTATAATTTCCGTTAATTAGCCATTTCCCGTCTTTATGCAGATTTAGGTAGACCGGATTTTCTCCTCCGCTTTTTTGGCTATTTAGGTATGTTAACGACTTCTTCTCTGGATCAAAGGCAAAACTGCTCACACTTCCAGCATTTGGAGTTTTACTTTCTGTACAAGCATAAATAAACTTCCCGTCCGGAGAAATTGTCAAATAAGAAGGATTTAAAACATTTTTTAAGGAAGTTATTTTAGTAAGGGTTCCGTCTATCGTGTCCAGTTCATAAACATAAATCCCTTCCGTTGACCTATCCCAATTATAAGAACCAAAAAATACATATTGCTTTTGTGCATAAGTATTTCCTGCTATGCAGCATATAATGATTAAAGTTATTAATCTGAACATTTATTTTTATGTATTCTAACTACAGTAATGCTCTGCTTAAGCTTTCAAGATAACAGGATAACCTATTTTTTCAGAATTTGGTCATTTACATTTTGCGACTCAACAATTTGAGCCGGTTCATTTGTTTTTGCCAGTGAAACCAAACCGCCCATTGCACCTAGGTTCATTGTATCCAAAGCCGAACTTGGTACAATCACCATCGAGCCCTTTTCTTTTAAACCTTCAAACAACATATTCATTCCCCTCAAATGCAATGCAACAGGATTATTCTTATACTTTTCACTTGCTTCTGCAAACTTAGAAGCGATTTCTGTTTCAGCAGTCCCTAGAATTACTCTTGCTCTTCGTTCCCTTTCTGCCTGGGCTTCTTTGCTCATTGCATCCGCCAGATTTTGCGGAATAATAATATCTTTAATACCCACACTTTGACAAGTTATACCCCATGGATTGGTGTGATGATCCATTATTTTTTGTAAATCTTCTGCAACCTTATCTCTTTCCTGAAGCAACTCTGCCAATTCGTGTTTTCCTATCATGTCCCTTAATCCGGTTTGGGCAACATAGAAGATGGCCGTTTCGTATTCCTGAACTTCCAGCGCGGCTTTTTCAACATCCCATACCGTCCAATATACAACAGCATCGACATTTACAGGGACCGTGTCTTTGGTTAAAGTCTGCTCTGCTTTAAAATCCGTAACCCGAACCCGTTGGTCGATATAATTATCTATGTTGTCAATAATGGGAATAATAAAAAATATTCCAGGGCCTTTAAGACCTCTGTATTTTCCCATCCTTAGAACAACCGCTTTTTCCCATTGATCTGCTATATGAATTGTATTAGCCAGGAACAATGAAATCACCAGGAAAGAAATAAATAATGACATGTTGATTAATTCTAAAGAAAATAATCCAATAGAAGTTCCTACCAATATGACAAACACTGTCACTGAAATCGGATTAACACCTCCCTTTGTACTCTTAAATGTTTTCATCTTTTTGTTTTTGAAGTTGATTAATAATGTCATTTACTGTGAAGCCATAACTAAAAGCAATCGAAGAAAACTCGTTGCATATTTCCTTTAATTTGTCATCCTTTTCCTTAGCTGATATCTGAATTTTAATTTCGCTTATGAATGTGCCCGTACCTTGCTGAGTTTCCAGGATATTTTGAATCTCCAGCTCTTTATAAGCCTTGGCAACCGTATTAAGATTTACCTTCAAATCCACAGCCAACGACCTGACGGTTGGTAACTGTTCACCGATTTTCAGGTTTCCTCTAGCTATACCGAATTTAATCTGATCAATAATTTGCCGGTAAAATGGCGTACCTGTTTTGGGATCTAATTTAAAATCAATCATTATAACTTATCATAATATCCTATTGTACTATACATATAGTACAAACATACAACATTATTTTTTAGGTGCAAATTATTGGTAAAGAATATTGAGTACTGAGAAAGAAATATTTCGTCCCTCCGGGACGAAGTTGATGATCAGATTCTTTTTACTGATATTATTTCCCTTCGGGAATTACTGAGTGTTTAGAATTTTTAGGTTCAAAATGAGTGAAATAGAGGAAGTCTTAATCTCCGAAGGATTTTATACACAAAAAAAGCTTTGTGTCCTTAAAAACTTAGCGCTCGTGTGAACCTTATTGCACTTTTCACGCGGAGTTCGCATAGATTTAAACACAAAGATGGGAAGAGGGGTAAATCAATCTCATGTTTTATAATCAATCTCACCTGCTACAAAAATATGATGATCCTCTTCATTTCTTGATGGTAAATCAGGATTGCCTTTTATTTCCAACAGGAAAGGTAACACTTCTTGCATTTTCTTAAAATAAACATTGTTGCCTTCCAGATAATCCGTCAGTGAAGGATTACATTCAACAGTGATCCTACTGATGTTTTGTCCTTCATACCCGGAAAGAAACTCTATCAATTCCTTAGTAATTCCATAGGTATCCTGCTCCCTGATTTTATCTGCCAGGTGGTGTTTCAGTTCTTTGTTTATTTCCTCAGAAACCTCGTAGTACTTCTTTAAAAATTCGTCATTCATTACTGTCAATTTAAATAATTCAACCTTTTAAAACGGAAACTTTTAGAAATGGTCGTTCGCAGACTGTCAGAAAAAGGAACTCATAGTGTCATAAATTTTATTTTACTTACAAAAAATGGTTAAAAGCAGGGACTTGAGAACATTTAATTGACTATAAATGGGTTTCATCGATTTTAATTCCCTTTTCATCTAAAGAAAATTTTTTATAACATTTAATCTTATAAGTTTGACCCATAGAAAAGTAGATAATCTTATTCTATAATTGAATGAGTTTTATATGTTTCTTTTCCATAGCTGGTTAAGAAAAGAGGGTAAGAAGGTGAAAACCACTTACCCTCTTTTCGTTTTTTATCCATTCACCTATTTATCTGCTGCCTGAATCTTTCCGGTGAATTCCCATACCATTTTTTAAATGTATGAATAAAGGAAGCAGGTTCTGAAAAACCTAAAATATCAGAAATCTCCGTAACAGAAAATCTTTTGTGGCCGATCAGCAGATATGAAATCTTTCTTTTAATTTCTGAAATGATAACTCTAAAGGTTGTATTTTCACTATCTAACCTCCTTTGAAAGGTGCGTGGCGTAATATTGAATGCCTCCGCGACCAATTCTAAATTCGGTAGATCCGGCTTTGCCATACTTAATATGGCTATTTTAACTTTAGTTGTAAATGACTTTTCCTGTCTTAATTCTTCGATCATTTTCAAGTATCCAGGAACAAGTATGTCCAGGTTCCACTCAATCCGGTTTTTGAAATTGGCTTTTAATACCCTGTTTTCAAATGTCAATGAAAAGCTATTTCCTTTATTCCATTCCAAAGGATATTTGGATTGATAACAGGGAGAATACAAATTAAGAGACAACTCATTTCCGGCCATTATCTTTAGTTCTCGACCAATTATAAAAAGGACGTTTTCCAAAATGATTACATTTTCAGCATGGTATTCATTGTCTATTTTTAAAATAATTGAGGCGTAGGTCTTGTTCACCTCTGTCTGAATATCAATAATTGGGAAGGTTGAATTAAGATAGCTTTTAAGGTAGAATAACGCTTCTTCTATAGTAGTGGCCTGCAGAGATATTTGGTAGATCAGTCCTAATGCCTTTAAGTTCATCAAGTTGCCAAGCCTAAGTCCCAAAAGTTCATCCTTTAGTGACAGCATTATAAATCTAACCACCGAGTAAAAATCTAAAACCTCCACCGTCGCATTTTCTCCTTGAAGATCAGAAGGAGGGTTTTTAATCAATCTTATCATTTCCTCCCTGGACAAACCTCTCAGTTGAGCGTATTCCAAAAAATTATTAAGGTGTAAAGCAAGGATTTTCATTTTGTCGTAAAATATCAAGTCTGAGTTCAAGAGCAAGTATACTTTTGTTTCATAATTAAACATAAAAAATTATGAAAACCTTAAAGAACATATTGTTAATCAACGGTGTAAGCTCTGGCGTTACAGGTATTGGTCTTATTTTATTTGCAGGATTTATCGCAGAGATTTTTGAAGTTTCCGTCCTTGAACCATTTTGGGGAACAGGTTTATTTCTTGTGATTTTCGCCTCTATGGTAATTTATGAAGCATTACAAAATCCCATCCGTAGAGAAAGGATTCGGCTAATCATAAGTCTGGATGTAATTTGGGTGATTGGAAGTGTTATCCTTGTGCTCCTGAATCTGGAAAACATTTCTTTGGTCGGTCATCTTTTAATTGTTGCAGTCGCTTTTTGGGTTGCTTTAATGGCCTATCTTCAATCAAGAGGACTGAAAGAATTGAGTTATTGATTTTTAACTCAATAGTACTGCCCTAAAATTTACCAGCCCTGTCCTTCAAACAGGGCTCTTTTTTTATTCAAGAAGATATTTGGTAAGGGCTAAAGCCCTATAAAGACTATATTTCATTAATAGCTCCGCCCTAAAGTGCGAAGCTATTAATGAAGGATTTACCTGAATGGCCATCTCACCCCCTGTGCTTCAGGACAGGTAAAAAAGAAGCCTAATAAATAGTGAGGGCTTCAGCCCTTTTTTAAATGCGACTTAGTTTACTCTTACCATTCATCAGTCCTAAACGGCGATGCAGGAAGACCTTCTGTATTGAACAGATCTCCGGCAACCCAGTCTTTAAAAGCATACCGCACAGATACAGGATTTGCTACGCTTTCACTCCACACTGTTACGCCTTTTCCGGTTATTTTAGCTTCAGCAGGGTAAAAGACTTTATCAGCTCCGGCTACTTCAAATGCAGAAAGGGGCTTATCAAAGGAGGTAAGTCCATTTTCGGCGTGATCAAAAGTAAGGTGCACTCTATCACCTTCGACTTCCATGGATCGATATACTGGACTTGCAAAAGGAATTCCTTTTTTCCCATACGTATTTGCTAAAGACCAGCATGCAAGTCTTTGACTTATTGTCGTTTTGTCGGCTGGATGGATATTCTTTTCATTTCCTACATCCATGCTGACTACCATGCCTGAATTAGGGATTAACTCCATCGCTTTAAGCTGAGCCTCTCTTAAGTAACTGGCCGGCCCGCGAGTGTCTTTATAGGTGTAAGGAGCAATTTGCACATAATAAAAAGGCCATTCTCCCCTACCCCATAGTGCCCTCCATTCCTTTACCATTGAAGCCATTAATTCATCATAGATTTCTGCATTGGATCTGTTCTGCTCGCCCTGGTACCAGATCACGCCTTTTATTCCAAACCCAATCAAAGGCTTTACCATCCCGTTGAACAAAACAGTCGGGTCGTTTTTGTTTATTTTGCTGGTATCTTCCGGGGCTTTGATTTTAATTTCAGGGAAATTTTTTAAACTATGTTGATTCATCCATGCCTCTATCATAGTACCTCCCCAGGCTGTTTGAATAATTCCCACAGGCACCTTCAATTTTTCCTGTAAAAGTTTAGCATACTGATATCCGACTGCACTAAATTCCTTTACATTTTCTGCATCAGATGCTTGCCATGCTGATTCAGGATCATCCAAGGGAGTCCTTGATGCAGTCCTTTCCAACCTGAAAAGACGAATCTGAGGGTTTCCGGCATTCAATAGAATTTTAGATGAATTTAAAGTTGGTTGATTTTTAAAACCTTTTACCGGCATTTCCATATTGGATTGACCTGAACAAATCCAAACCTCCCCTATTAAAATATTGGAAAGTTTAAGTTTCTCTCCATCGCTAAGAACAATTTCATAAGGTCCTCCGGCTTCAGGAGTTTGTATATAAATTTTCCATGCACCTTTTTCATCAGATTTTCCGGTATGACTTTTTTTATTCCAGGAGGTGGTAATGGATATTTTGGAATTCGTTTTTGCCTGCCCCCAAAGCGCAACTTCAGATTGCTGCTGAAGGACCATATTACTGCCTATCAAAGTAGGCAATGAAATTTTGGCAAAAACTTCAACTGAAACAAAAAGAAATATGGCAGCAAGAAATATTGATGTTCTTTGCATATTTATTCTATTTAGTTTTTTCTAAAGGTTTTAATATGTCTGAAGGCATAATCAAACTGCTTAGATATCCGACCAATACACATATAAAAATCGCTATTGCAGGATAGAGGAAGAAATTCAAATCTGTTGAAGCCTGGACAAAATATAAAGCGATTGCACTTACGGCAAAACCGATCAGTATTCCTGTGCTATTTATGCGAGGGAAAAAGATCCCTGCTACAAACATTCCTGCAAGGCACCCGCCCAATAGCCCGATCAGCATAATGTATTGATCCCATATTGAAGAATTTTGAAGCGATCCTATGTAAATAGAAACTAAACATCCTACTATTCCGAGCGCTACCGTTGCCCAACGTGCAAAAACAAATCTTTGCCGGTCAGATCTTCCCGGACTGATAAGTTGGTAAAAGTCAGTAGTTACTACCGTCGCCATAGAGTTCATACTTGAACTAATGGTGGACATGGTTGCTGCAAATACTCCAGCGATTACAAGACCCGACAATCCTGCAGGTAACTGATGGGCTATAAACCATGGAAAAACATCATCGGTCAATCCATGAGGATTTAAATCTGCGGGGTTATTTTTAAAATAAACCCAAAGCGCCGTTCCCACGCCAAAGAAAATCAAAGAAGCCGGAATGGTTAACAAAGCATTGGTATAGATGGATTTTTTAGCTTCTTCTTCCGTAGAAGTGGTCAGATACCTTTGAACAATTACCTGGTCAGAAGAAAAAGACACCAATTGAGACAGAAATCCTCCTACCAAAATAACCCAAAGTACCGGTTGTGTTCTATCCCAACTGAATATGGCTAATTGAAATTTGTTGCTTGAAAAAGCTTCCGAAAATAACTGAGATGTTCCTCCATCCAATGAAAAGACAATAAAACCCAAACTTACTAAGGCACCTCCAAGCAATACCACTACCTGCATTACGTCTGTCCAAACCACTGCTTCTATGCCTCCGAGAAAACAGTATACCGTTGTAACAAGACTGGTAAATACGATGCAAAGTACCAGGTCAATTCCCATAAGAGCGCTCACTACAAGGGATGGCAAATAAATTACTACGCCAAGTCTGCTGATCTGAAACAATAAAAAAGTAAAACTCCCCAGAAGCTTCACTTTTCTGTTAAAACGAATTTCGAGATATTCATAAACACTGGTCAGTTTTAACTTCCGGAAATAAGGAAGATAAAAATAAACAACAACCGGCGCCACAGCTACAATCATCATGTTATTAAGAAAATAAACCCAGTCCGTAGCATAAGCTTTAGCCGGAATGGCTATAAAAGTAAGTGCGCTAAGGCTGGTTCCGAAAATACTTAGTCCCGCTGCCCACCACGGAATTTTTCCTTCTCCAAGGAAAAAATCATTTGTAGTGCCGTTCATATTCTTCGAAACAACCAAACTTATTCCTATGGTCAGTAGAAAATAAAAACCGACTACCGCCCAATCCAGAAAAGTAAACACCCCTGAAGGCTGAACAGGCATAGCCATCAAAACCTTGGAAGTCCTCACGGCTGGTCTGATTTCCCCTCCGGGAATTATATAATTTTCTTTCCATACTACCGAAGGAGTGGTAACCGGTGCCCATGTACTTGCTGCCGGGTTTTTTACAGGATCCCCAACTTTATCAGTAAAAACCTTTCCAAAAGGTGTCCAGGTATTGGTAATAGAATTATAGCCCAATATTTCATCAGAAAATCCGGGGTGGTTTTCTTTTAAGGTTAGATTTTGATCAAAGTATTTTCCAGTATCTCCCCCAAATATCAAAAGATGAGACTGACCGGTTGCAAATGCCGGAGTAGGCGCAGCGGCTGTTGATCTTGGCAAATCTGCCAAACGTATCCATCCTTTTCCTGGAGTGTATTTGTAAGCATCTTTTAAAAATTCCCTTTGAGCTACAGTATCACCTTCCGGAGTAAACAAATGTACGCCGCTGAACAAATAAAAAGCGTCTTCCTGAGTTCCGGCTACAGCTAACAACCTGGAAGGCCCAGGCCAGGATTCAAGAACTTTCCATTCTCTTTTTCCCTTAGCTTTCGACAAATCCAAAGCCCAAAATACTTTTTCAGAATTTTTTGAACCTGGACTTTCAAATCCACCTGCAATGTAAATCACATCGCCAATCAAAACACCTGCCGCACTGGCATTAGTCTCGGGTAAAGAAGGCAATTCCTCTGTTTCTATTTTACCTTGTTTATATCTTACAATAAAAACATCAGCGTAGTGCTTTGTAGCATCGCTTCCTCCAATACAAATTAATCCGTCTCTCCAGGTAATTGAAACTCCATAACCCAATGGATTAGGTAATTTTCCCACCTCTTTCCATTGGCCATTTGACTTTTCCAACGCAAAAATTTTATCATGCCATACCTTAGCTGAACCCGTCCATGGCGCTCCTCCATCTGGGAAATTGGCGCCTCCGGCTACCAACAATGTCCCATTCGAAACGCCGGCAAACGAACCTGCAAAGCCTACTTCGTCTGGTATTTGTGGTAACTGACTCCAATTTATATAGGATTGAGGGGACTTTTCTGCCTTCCCTTTATACGCTAAGGATAAAAACATAAGAAATAAGGATAGGTTAATTAGGTATTTCATAATTTTTAGGTATGAGGTGTGAGGTATCAGCTTTCAGCTTGAAATGAACCACTTTTGTCACCCTTTTTAAATTGTTAATTATTGTCTGTGAAATATTTATTTATTTTCAAAATTCATTTTTTAAG
The DNA here is from genome assembly GCA_035628645.1 of Cytophagales bacterium. Classification (GTDB taxonomy): domain Bacteria; phylum Bacteroidota; class Bacteroidia; order Cytophagales; family Cyclobacteriaceae; genus DASPJL01. The sequence continues at coordinate 28,365 of DASPJL010000087.1, forward strand.
GTGAAATGGCTTTTCACGCCTATATCTAACCTGAATTTGTATGCCTGATGTAAACTTTTAATAGCCTTTTTCTCCAGTCTTTGTCCACTCTTTCTGCACTCTCTATAAAGGTTAGCTTTTAACAACGAGGCATGAACATTAAGATTACCTACTATTTTTACTGCCAACATTAAAAAACAGAGGTTTTACTTTTCATTTGTATGGAAGCTTGTTTTGCCAGCAGGTCAAAAAAGCCTGACTTTTCCAGGTCAAGTTTTAAAGATTGTGCATCTTTTTCAATTAATTCTTGTAATGGAAGCCTGCATTTTCCAAGATCATAACCAACCATCTTCATTATTGCTCTTTGTGCGGGGATCGGAGGATATTTTACTAAATTCCTCACCATTTCCACCATTTGAAATTGCATTGCCCTCGCCTCAGTCTGATTATCTTTATTGAAAAATTCCATTACTTTAAGATACAGCGGGGCCGCAAAAGTATATGTACTTCCGATGGCGCCTTTTGCTCCAACTGCAAGCGCGCTCAGCAACATTTCATCATAACCGTACAAAATATCAAATTTTCCACCTTTATAATTCAGGCATGCCTGGTATTCAAAAAGGGTTGAAGCCGTGTATTTGATACCGGCAAGATTTGGAATCTGACTTTCTCCTAATCTTAAAAATTCGACCATATCCATTGCAACACCGGTCAATGTAGGTATATGGTAATAATAAAATGGAATGGAAGGCGCTGCTGAAGCTATTTCGGCTACACTACTAACCAAATTCTGAACCGAAGTTGGCTTAAAATAAAAAGCGGCAACCGAAGAAATTGCATCTGCTCCTATTTTTTCGGCATGTGAAGCAAGTTTTCGTGATTCTATAATTGAAGAATGGCCCACATGTACGAGCACAAGAATCTTCTTATCTGCTGCTTTGACATATGCCTCGGCAACAGCCATTCTTTCTTCCGTGGTCATATTCGGCCCCTCTCCATTGGTGCCGCAAATAAAGACTCCTGTTAATCCATCTCCGATCATTTTCTCCACCAATTTTGGTATCATAGACAAGTTCACCGAACCATCCTCATTAAAAGAAGCAAATGTTGCTGCTATTAAGCCTTTTATTTTTATCATTTTCTGATTAATTAAATCCTATAAATATTTTTCTTTGGTCTTTTATTTGTCTTTTCCATCTGTTAACCATGCAAGGTTGAATTTCTTCAGAAGCAAGCTGTAATTCCAGCCTTCTCCCACTGTGTTGGTTTCGTACAAGCAGTAAATCATTCCATCAGGACCAATAGCAACATCGGAATATCCTGACGCTCCGGCGTTGAGGACTTTTTGAACCGGCCAGGTTTCACCTTCATCATAGCTAAGTTTAGCTGTCAGGTTTTTTCGAGGATGCTTTTCTAAGTGTCTGCTATCAGGGTTTATAAAAATTAGTCTGTTTTTCCCGTCTTTATCTTTTTCAGAATATCTTATGATGGTTGCCATACATGTTGGCTCAAAAAGTTCCTCATCGAAAGTCACTTTAGTCCAATTGCTGATGCCATCAGGGCTATAGCTTATTCCTCTTCTTTTTACATCTGTCGGATTTCGGATATTGAGCATCACTCTTCCATCTGCCAATTGGACCGCCATGGTTTCACTTGGATTTTTAAATTCAGGAGAATTATTGGCAACGATGTCACCTCTTTTCCATGTTTTACCCAGATCATCGCTATATATAGTGGCAATACAAGAAGGATAATGTTTTCTATGAGGTTCAGTCTTTACGGGATCAGCCATCCAGACCGGCACCAATAGTCTTCCGTTTTTCATTTGAATGGCATGACCAGGACCGGGAGCAAGAACTTCCCAATCATACTCAGGTTTGAATTGATCGAAGACATAGGTGATGTCTACCGCTTCTGACCAGGTTTTTCCATCATCTGCTGATTTTGTATAATAAGCCCTGGCATAATCCCTCTGATATAAAAGATGAATGGTACCATCACTGTCCACTATTGGAGTTGGGTTACTGGTTGGCGCTCCTCCTTGTCTTGGCGCGATCACTTGAAGGTCCCAGGTCTTTCCCTCGTCAGTGCTTCGTTTCATCAACAGGTCCATGTCCGCCCAGTCACTGGCGCTGCTGATCCTTCCTTCGCAAAAAGCAAGCAATGTCCCTTCTTTTGTACTTACCAGCGCCGGGATCCGCATGGAAGAATATTTCCCTTGAATTGGCTCGAAAACTGTGTAGGTTTCGAATACAGGTTTATCGGAAGCAAGCTTTTTTGTCTGGCAATTACCAAGAATTAAAACAATCACCATCAGGGAAATTGACGCTAAGCATTTAAAAGGATTCCGTCGTATCATTATTATTCGTTTTAATTTTTCTTGTTTTATTTTAATTAGTCATTGAAAAAGAATTCAGGCAAAATGGATCTACAAGCAGGCCTCACTTTTTCAACTTCTCCTTCACCTATCCATTGATAAGGCCATCTCAATCTTGTGCCGATGTCAGCCCAACCTCCTATGGCTGCCAGGAGTTTGTCTACCGCCTGATTAGAATAGCCCTTTTCCTTGATAAATGGCTGTATATAAGTATTCATAAAGTACAGAATCCGCTGCTCTATTTCAAAAGCCTGATCCATATTTGTGCTCATTAAATCATACCAATCCTGTGCTGCTTTCGGGTGAAGGCAAGCTACATTGGAATAAGCTCCATGAGCTCCAGACTTTATTCCTGTAGCCAGGTAATGCCCAGGAATAAAAAGGGAAAGTTGCGGTACCAGATTTTTCATTTGCCTGTACCAGTTTTCATCACCTCCAGCTACTTTACATCCTACAAGAGGAATGCCTGCCTCCATAATCTGATAAAACTCCTCCGGAGTTAACTTCTTTTTTGAATGAGGAGGATTATAAAGAACCAAACCAACGGGGTCAGCCAATTCTGCCATTCTACCAAGAAAAACTATACTCTCCTGAATTGTAGGAGGAAACCAATCCGGCAGAATTACCTGAATAGCACTTGGCTTTAATTCAACTGCTCTTTTAAGCCTTTCCAGAGAAATTTGAGGACTCATATGAGCGCATCCTATCTGAAATGGCATTTTTGCAGCATTACATTTTTCAGCCAGAAGCAAGTTTACTTTGTCAAACTCATCTTCTGTCTGGTTATAAAATTCCCCCGCTGTACCATTGGAATAAATACCGTTTACCTTGCATGAAATCAAAAAATCAATCTCATCTGCCAGCTTGTTGTAATTGATACTCTCATCCTTATTAATTGGCAATAATAATGTTGCCCAATTGCCAAAGATTTCTTTGTTGTTAAGCGGTTTCAATATATCGTTCTGTTTTAAGATTATTTTGAGTTTTTTAACCTTGGTATCTTGAGTTTTTGACCCGGTCTTTTTTTAAATTTCAGAATAGTTAATATTTGAATTGTAAAGGCTTTCCCTCTATAAATTTTTATAAAAGCCTTGCTCAAAAGGCAAGGCCTTTATGTTGAAACCCTTTATTAAAATCTATTGATAACCCTCAGTCTGTACTATTTTTTTATTTAAGGAAAGAACCCTTATGGATACCGGCCAATAAATCGGAGTAGTCTTTCCTACCAGGTTCGGTATATATTGATAGATGTCCACTACGCCTGACTTATGCGCTCTTACCAAATCCCACCAGCGTTTGTTTTCATGGAACAATTCCCTTCCCCTTTCATCCAAAATTTCTTTCTTCAGGGCGGGTATATCCAATGAAGTATAATCGTCGATTTTCGCTCTTTCCCTAACTTCATTCAGCGCAATCAATGCGTTTTCAGGTTGATTTAACGCTGCATAAGCTTCAGCTTTCAGCAAAAGCAAATCTGCCCAACGGTATAATATAATGTCGTCGTCGGCAATCCTGTCATCTGCATATCTTGTGCCTTGAAATTTATTCGGCCAGGCGGCACCCTCTTTTCCGCCCTGTATTTCTACCACATAAGTAGAAGCTATTCGTTCATCATTCGGGTAAGCCGAAAACAAACCCATGATTTGAGGACTGGCAGCATAGCCGGCCTGGGCATTATTTGGATCCAAAGCCAAAGGCAATTCTTCTGCGTTTTCAGCTTCACCGGAATAATTGCTCAAAGGAAAGGCATATCTGGCATACATTGCAGATGATCCGCCTCCCGTTTCGCTCCTGTTAAAATATATGGCAAGGATTATTTCATTGTTTTGTTTTTCCGTGATGTCGCTGAAATTGCTTTGAAGAGCTACGCCTGATTTTGCTACTTCATCGATGGCAGCAATAGCAGCGTTGTAATCTACATCTCCCCCACCCAAAACACTTGCCGACCACATTTTTACATCTGCTTTTAAAGCATATACCGCAGGCTTTGAAAATCTATATTTGCTTACAAATCCTTCTTCAGGAAAAAGAGCAAGGGCGGCGTCAATATCTGCATTGATTTGATTAAAAACATCTGCAACCGGTGTCCGGGGTAATTGAGGTACATTCTCATCCACCACCGCATCAAGGACCAGCGGAACATCTCCCCAAATTTTTGCCATGTAGAAATACATTGCTGCCCTTAGGGCCAGGGCTTCAGCTTTGATCCGGCTTTTATTTCCTTCATTACTGAATTCGAAACCTTCGGATTTTTCAAGAAGAAGGTTAGCATGACCGATCACACCGTAAAAATCCTTCCAATCCCTGGAGTTCTCAGGAGTAATTACCTGAGCCCAGTAAGCTGAGAATCGAGGGAGCGATCCCTGTACAAATGAATCACTTCTGTCTCCCCCAAAATCCTGATCATTCATTTGGGTACGAAAATTACTGTAAATCCCAACCAGGTAAGCAGTGTAATCACTTTCATTCTGCCAGTAGATCTGGTCTGTAATCACCGTTTTTGGCTTCACCTCCAGTATACTTTCACAAGAAGTTGCGAGAAGGGCCAAAGCGAAAATTAATGTATGAATCTTATATTTTATCATTTTAATAAGGTTATAAGTTAAAGGTTAAATGGTCTCAAATTCATGGTAATATGTTCCTCTTAGAATTTAAGTGTTGCTCCGAAAGTGAATTGACGGGGACGAGGATAAGCGCCTTCGTCATAACCTTTATACACTTCAGGATTTAAACCTTTGAAAGCAGTGAGATAACCTATATTATACACTCCTGCATTCAACACAATTCCATTGGTAAAAACTCTCTTTGAAATTGATTTAGGAAGTTCATAAGCAAGCGAAAACTCTCTGAAGGCGAGGAAATCTCCTTTTGAGAAATAGATAGAATTATCTACTCCATATCCATTGCCTACGCCCATTGTACTTGGCGCATTCCTTAAGTGGTTTCTATATCCAAAGTCGGCATCTCCAAAACTGAAACGTGGATATTTTGCATCGGCATCGCCTTCATTTTGCCAGGTTTC
>DASPJL010000088.1:0-49380 GCA_035628645.1 Cytophagales bacterium
GTAAAATGTTATACGCCACCTGCCACTATTTTGACCATTTTTTCATAATCCAAATATTTATTTGCTACTTCTAATAAATTTTTTGAATCTGCATTCTTAATGGCTTTTAAATAGTTGGAATAGAAGGAGTAATCCATCTTATGAAAGTATATCGATTTGAATTTGTCAGCAAGAGAAAATGGCGTATTTATAGAAGATAGGAAGGTACCTATAAGATAATTTTTTACTGTATCCAATTCCTCGTTTGGCACAAGGGTTGTCTTGAGTATATAGATTTCCTTTTGTATTTCAGCCAGAGTTTGATTTGTATTCTCTTTTTTCACATCTGTTCCAATCACAAAGTAGCTTTTCTCACTTAGATGTACATTACTGGAAGATATACCATAAGTAAAACCTTTGTCTTCCCTGATGTTCTTCATCAACCTTGATCCGAAATATCCTCCTAAAATTTCATTTAATATTACCCAGTTAAAGTAATCAGGATGATCCTTTTTTATTAATGGGCTTCCTAACCTTAAAGAGGATTGTATACTGTCTTCTTTGTTTATGATATAAAGATCTGTATCATATTTCCATTCGTTTGGTTCCTTCGAGTTAGAAGGCGAAGAGGCCTTTGAAACATCAATATTCCCGAAGATATTTATAATATCCTCTATGGTTTGGTCATTGGCGTTTCCAGAAAGGACAATATTAAATTTTTGTCCTTTAATATTTTTGTTGTAAAAGCTAATTAGACTTTCTCTGTTTATCTTTTTAACATCCTCTTCCTTTAGAATTTTCCCATAAGGATGATTTGTTCCAAAGATGCTTTCTTTAAATTTAACAGAAGCGAGGTAACTGGTTTTGTTCTGATTTACTTTTAGCCCTTGAATGGTGATGTTTTTAATATTTTCTAATTCTTCATCAGGGAAAATCGAGTCTAAAACCAATTCCTTTATCAGTGAAGAAACTTCTTTTGTATATTTTGTTAAACAATAAAAAGTAAAAATCACGTGATCAGGACCGTGATGCAATTCATAGAAAGCGCCATAGACATCAAAATATTCAACTATATCTTTTGCTGAATGTTTTGTTGTTCCTTCCGATAGCATTTTACACGTGAAGTAAGAAGATCCTTTATTATCTTCATACTTTGCCCCAGCTTCGAATACCAGTTCAAGCCTTAGTACATCCTGTTCTCCGGCATTAATCAGATGTAAAGAACAACCGTTAGGAAGACGTAGGGTTTTTGCCTGAACTAATTCTACTGACTCCGGCAAAGTGAATGAAGGGGCAACTGATCTATCCAACATTATTCAGTGACTGTGGTATTATCAATTCTATTTCCATCAAAATTAAGAGACAACGTAAATCTTAGTGTCTCCGCTAATGGATGATTTTGTTTTGAAGGAACAAGATAGGCAACATCCAATCCGAAAGTCTGATACCTTATACCCAAACCAAAAGTCAGGTATTTTCTATTTCCTTTTTCTTTATTTTCATAAAAATAGCCTAGCCTGCCGCTGAACATATCATTGTACCAGTATTCTGCACCGAATGCCAGCATAATTTCATTAATTTCTTCTGAAAATCCTCCCGGGGCATCTCCAAATGAAGTAAACATCCCTTGCATCATCGTAAGGTCTTGTGCGTTTGCTTTCTTCACAGGGTCGCTTTGAGGTGAAGGAACCAATAATTTATTAGCGTCGATAGCGAAGGTAAATTTATTAAAAGGGTCTAATTCTGTAGTTAATGCCGTTCCTAATCTAAGATTCATTGGGATAAAATCTTTTTGAGAATTTCCCTGGTAAGTTAGTTTTCTTCCTATGTTTGTGAGAGCTATACCATATGCCCATTTTGCATTTTTTCCACTAAAAAGAAGTTCTTCCTGCCCATAAACAGATAAGTCCACTGCGCCGGATACACCTGCTTTCGATTGTGAATTTGTGGCTCCTACACTTCCGATTAAGTTAGAATGAATAAACCTACCGGCAATGGCCATGCTAAAATTATTGGAAAGCTTTCGTGAATAGGAAGCATCAAAAGCAAATTCTCTGGGATTATGTATTCCTATAGGATTACCATCATTATCTGTCAAATGAACGTCACCCAAATCGAAATATCTAAGGGAGGCAGCCACAACTTCCAGTTTACTTAGTTTCTTATACCCTGAAAGATAGGAAATGGACATATCGTTAATCAATTTATTTAACCATGGAGTATAAGAAAGTCCAATTGCCCAGTTTTTTTCTGTGAAAGGGTATTTTGCGGCATTCCAATGTTGTGAGTTTACATCAGGTAAAGTTGCTGCGCCAACATCTCCCATTCCTGCTGCTCTTGCATCAGGGGAAATCGTTAAAAACGGTACTGCAGAAGTTACCACCTTATTATCTCTTTCCTGTCCGGTAAGTGGCGGTGTGGGTGTGGTTTGGGCTTTTAATAAATTAGATACTAAAAATGTAAAGCAAATAAGCAAATAACTTTTTCTCATCGAATCGTATGTAAATTGTTGGTAAATATAGAAGCATTAGTTAATTAACAATAACTTTTCACTCCTATAGCTTTTATTTTTATCTGACAAAGAACGTATTTCTAATCTATAAATGTATAAACCTTCAGAAATTTTATTGCCAGAACTATCTGTTCCTTGCCATTTTATGTCTGAGTTTTCTTCCTCTATCTTATAAATTATCCTATTAATACTTGCTATTAATTGTCCATTTATGGTATATATGCTAATCTTTACCTCCACATCTTCTCCTACTCTATCGTGCCTAAACGAAAAGGTAGTGCCTGTCGAATAAGAAAATGGATTTGGAAAATTAGTCAATTCTTTAATATTTATAGGTTTGTTTTCTATAACCATAAAATTTATAGAAGCATTGTTGGAATTATTATAGATATCCCAAACCTTTAAGCTTAAATTATATTTTCCGGGGGCTAGACCGGAGAAAGGATAAGTTATCGTTCCGGATTTATAGTCATCTAAAGTTGGCTCAAAATATTCATTTAGAACAATTTCTTTTGTTTCTTCATTTACTAAAATGGCCTTAATCTCTTGCCCTACCACTGTACTTGTAAGGTTAATTCCACTTTCATCCCAGACTTTGGCCTTGAGTACAGAATTAGAATGCACCTGATCCCCTGACTTAAAAGTAGAGTCGTTCAAATAAAGGGTTAAACCGGGAGGATTGTTATCTTCAGGAAATGTCGAAGAACTTCCGCCTAATACAATATCAGAAAGTGCTCCTTTTGCATCTGCAAGGTTATCTTTATCGAAAGCATATAAACTGATTTTGGCTTTCCCGTATTCATAATTAATATTTTTAGGGAGCGTAAAGGAAAATGAAAATGCTCCGTTTTCTATTGAAAAATTTCCTTTGAAAAGTAACCTTTCAGTGGTCTTAAAAGTTGTTACAGGATTCTCATTCCCCAATGTGGAAACTTGAAAAGGTTTATCATAGACAACTACCTGAAGGGTACCTTTAAAATTGCTTTGATGGTTGTCATGATCTTTTATAACGCCTTTGATTGAAACATTGCTCAAAGCTTTTAAAGTATCCTGAAAACCCTGAACGTTTTTATTGTTAATTTCCAACACCTCAACACTTTGTGTAGGGTAAGCCAACGTTAAGGATGGGTCGCCAAGGAGTGCAAAATTCCTGTTGATACTTCCGTTTAAACTCTGGTTTTTGGTATAGATCATTATTTCTCCTAAAGTTGGCATTCTTCCATCTATTTCCTTAAAAGCCGTTTCATAAAAAGCCTTATTAAGGATATAGTTGGTGCTGGAAAAAACCGGACGTGTTGTGGTCACCAAAGCTATTGCGCCTCCCTTTGGATTGAAAAGCGCCACTTCGGCGGCGGTAAATTGCCGAGGGTCATCATATTTTCCAAATTCACAGGTGGCAGTAACAATCAAGGGTAGTTTTTCCTTATTATCCCAATTGCTAATATCCGTTGTTTCTAATATTCTTTCGTTTGTCCATCCCGTCTCTCCACCATGGCCAGTGTAGTTTAGAATTAAAGTACCTAATTCTACTGTGCTGTTAATGGTTTCTTTTGTTTTTATCGAAGTAACACTCGGGGTCGATTCCTGAGGATAGGCATCTAAATATATTTTCTTAACATTAAGGTAAGAATAGCTGGTGTCCAACATTACTGTTAAACGGTCAGCGTCATTTAAGTGCGTGTTAACATCTCCATCGTCAGCAACAAAAGATATCTTGTTTCTCCAATTTCCGAGGTTTTTTTTATTGTTGGCATAAGACAGCAGTTTGTTTACGGCAATTGAAGCTTCCGGTATTGTTTTGCATGGAATCCTTCCTACACCGATATCTAAAGTATGATCTCCCTCACTGTCTTCACTCCATTCTCCTTCCGATTCTTCCATGAATCCATAATAATCATCAGAAGAGTAGCTTCTTATGGGGTTTAAGGATTCCCTGGCTTCGTAAACAGGAACAAAGTTGGTGTTGTTTTTAACCCTATACTTATAATCATACGAGCAATCTCCAAACAGCAAGACATATTTAAGTTTATTGCCTTTTATGTACTGCAGCCTCAAGAAATCTCTAATGGCGGAAATGTCTTGTTTACCGGAGGCAAACTCATTATAAATTTCCCTGGTAGTTACCACCTGAACGGATAGCCCATCGTTTTCCTGTCTGAAATTAGCAAGTCTTTGGGCCTCTGAAACAAAGAGTGGATGGGAAACAATAATCATATCCGCAAAGGGTAAAGCATGGAGGTTTTGATTGCTTATTTTCCCAAAAGAAAAAGGTGTTTCCAATTTCTGAGGGTCAAAGACGACAAACTCTTTTAATGCATCGGTAGTTGTCGAAAATTCCCCGGTTTCACCTGTTTTGTGAAAGGAGATTTCATATGGACTTATAGAGTCGGTGATATCCCAGATTCTACAGTTCTGTGTAAGTCCTGAGATTTTAAATTTACATACCGGATAATTTAAACTTTCAAAGGATCTGAAACTGGTCTGAACACCGTAAAGCTTTATGCTTCTATTAAAATTTATAGTAAAGAAATTGAGAAATCCTTTCGCAAAGGAATTTGATTTTTTATCGTAGGCATATTGAAGAGAAACTTCCGCTGGATTAGGAAAAGAGGCGGCATCAATAACAAAGGCATCTTCACTCTTTTCCCCTTTAGAATTATAAACACCTTCTGTAATTCCTTGTATGTTGTGTTCGCCAATTTGTATACTATTTAAACTTATAGTAAATGTGGAGGGAAGCGTGGAGCAACCAAGTACTGAAGAATGGACCTTTAATTTAGAATTGTTGGTAAGTCCCTCCAGATTTAAGTTGAAGGTTTGGGCTGTATTAAAGCCGAAATCTTCGCCATACCATTCCCTTCCTGAGCCGGATTCGGAGGCTTGCAAAATGGTGGTGGAAAGGATATTTACATTTTCAAGTTCGTGATGAATATAATCGTCAAATGTTGAAATTTCAGTTCCTCCCTCCGCCATTGATGCAGCGCTTATTCTCTTTCCGTTTGTATTACTTACTGTAATAAAATAGTAAGAGGTATCAGAATAAATATTGGGGGTTACGGTAATCCTTTTTTGATCAATAGAAAAAACAGGTGATTCCGTGCCGTGTCCAAAAAATAAAATATAGTCACCATTATCAAATTTTCCATCGCTTTCACCTTCCACGATGATAGCATTTTCTAAAAGATCATCGGGACGGGGGATGTGATTCGCCTGAGGAAGCATTTTGCCTCCGTTTCCATAGAGCTTTATTTTTTGCGGATCTATGCCATTTTTTAAAGCGCCAAGTTTTTTAAGAAATGAATGATCAAGTTTATAAACCCCGGTTTTTACAATTCCTATTTTATACCACGCTCCTTCTGATAAAACTGAGTTATCGGCAAAGTTTTGTGAAAAACCCACAGAGGCCTTTAAAGAAAGTATAACTCCAAGAAAAAGAATGAATGGAAGCGACCTACTCAAGTATTTAATTATTTGATTTCAAATCCTTTGCAAAGGTAATTAATGAAAGCCTAGGAATTGAGTTAGATTTAATGAAAACAATACTTTTTGTTAACAGCGCTTTTAAGTGAATATTACTTTTTGAAACCAAAAAGCCCTGCAAGAAATTGCAAGGGCTGGTAAAATTTAGAGGATATCTTCGTTATATAATTATGCCAAAGCTGAATGCATTTAATTTTTGTGCCCTGCTTCCTCTGTAAAGTGTGTTTAGGTCATAATTTCCAAAAAATTTAACCCTTTTAATTCCAATCATTCCTCTTATTCCGTATCGCCAGTCATTTAAATAAAAGTTACCCCTGTCTTTGTCTTTCCTATCCTCCCCATTTGTATATTTTATTTTGGTGTGGCTGCCTAATCTATAACCTAAATATCCTCCGATTCCAATTTTAAAATTTCCTTTGAAATCCAGCATTGGCATAACAGGTATATTTAAATAAGTCGTCGCAAGTTTGCTTTTTCTTGTATCTCTTTCTAATTGTGGGAAAACTACTTGGCCATTTAATTTAGCTACCGTTACATCGTCGCGAAACATATAGTTATTGAAGGCAAGCTCTATTCCGGAAGTAAAATACAATGGACCTGAAACTTTTACTTTTTGAAGGAAATCGATGGCAACATATCTGGAACGCCAGGTATCGAGGGTATAAGGGGTGCTTTCTGAAAACGGGACATGGTCTTTTTCATAATAGTTATTCAATCCTAAATGAAGGGTAAAGTAATACCTCACTTTTTTAGTTTCTTCATATTTGCGATAAACCTTCACTTTATCTTCATCATTTTCGTCGGGGTTGACATCAATATGCAGACTTCCCAAATGCATGGAAACTTTATCAATGTCCTCACCAGCCTCTTCAATATTTTCCGCAGCTTCTTCTATGTTTCTTTCTATTTCATCTATTTTATCTTCAAGTGATTCTACCCTTATGGTGACTTCCCGTTTGCTGGTGTCTCCGTTGATTTTTACAGGAGTATGGAAGGTGAAAGCGGTATCATTCATATAATCTTCCTGATAAGTAGAATCCAGGTAAAGGTCAATTTTGGATAAGAGGGCATTCATGTCATAAGCTTTTAATACATTAAAATCCTCTTTGTTGTCTACGTATATCACCATTTTTCCTCTTTTTCCAAAATTTATAATAATTGTATCCTGTTCAGGGAGATCTTGTTTTTGGCCAAAGGAATAAACCGAAAAGCCCATTGTAAAAAGTGTAGTGAATAAGAGAAATTTTGCAGTTTTCATTTTCAGAATAATTTAATTGATCTATTTATTTTGAGTTTGTTTTTCTTTTCTATCAAAAGCTAAAAGATTGGAGAATTCGTTCAGATTTACTTTTTCACCATTTTTTAGATTTAAAACTTCAGCATACATTCTTCCCAACTTACTTTTTTGAAGTGAATTTTTGTCATTTTCCTCCATTGATTGGGCTATGGACGAAGACATACCTCTTTTTATGACGACGGAAATTGTATTCAGTGGAAGAGAATTATCAAAACCTTGTTGTTCAACGAAGGCCAACTCATCTTCTACTTTTTCTTCAATTATTTCTTCTTCCAAAACCGGTAGTGATGAGCCTTCCATGAATATGAAATCTTCTTCTATTTCAACGTTTTCTTTCTTTTTAGGAGAAATTGTGTTCTTCGCCTTTGACACTGTGGATATTCTTATTTTAGAATACTCCTTTTTAACAGGTAAAATTTTAGTTTTATTTATGGGATTGTAATTTGTATTGTCTGTCAATAGAGGCTTTCCTTCAATTTTCTCAATCGGAAGAGTTTTTTGAGCCATTATTTTTTCTTCCTGATTGTATCTTAAAATAAGTAAGGAAGCGAAAATCATCAATATAATTCCTGCAGCAATTGAATACCAAAAGATTCCTTTTCTTTTATTATTTTCGGTTTTCAAGCCTGCATTTAGCTTTTCCCAAACCCGGGGATGAGGAGTCTTTTCAAACTCTTTTAGCTTATTGTGGAATATTTTATCTATATCATTCATAGTATACAGTCTTTTGGTTAAAAAAAAACTCAGACTCGGCCAGGTGTTTTTGTAATAAGGTCCTGGCTCTGCTTAATTGTGATTTCGAAGTGTTTTCGCTTATTCCTAGCATTTCCCCTATTTCTTTGTGCGTATAACCTTCGATTGCATACAAATTGAAAACAGTATTATATCCAGTAGGAAGCTTTTCTATTAACTTCATTAAATCTTCAGCTTCCAGGTTAATTTCGTTTCCGGCGTGGAAGGAAAAATCTTTAGCTTGTTCTACCTCAACTTCCAGATAAAGCTTTCTTGTTTTTCTTAAATACATCAAGGCTTCATTCACAGTAATTTTTCTTATCCATCCTTCAAAGCTTCCATTACTTTCGAATTGGTCGATTTTTTCAAATACTTTCATAAAGGAAATGACAAGTACTTCTTCGGCATCAAATTGATTTTTTAAATATCTTAGACAAACCCCAAACATTTTTCCGGAGTATCTTGAATAGACCTCTTGCTGCCCTGACCTTTTCCGTTGTTTACAGAGATCAATGAGCTCTTTTTCAGTAATTGTCTTTCCTATTTTGAAATTCATTTGTGACGAAAACAATTATAAGATGCAGACCCAAAACAGGAGGTTGCATGAGAGGATAAAATTATTAATATATCAGGAGAGACGTAAGCTGATAGTAGGAAGTTGGAAGATTGAAGCGGGAAGAAAAAGTCATAACTTCCCACTTCTATCTCTATTAAGAGAATGCGGTTTGTAATTCTTGATTTTCACCCAAAGGTTTTTTGGAAATAATAAATAAACCTATTATGGTGAAAATTGCATTTATGATAAGTACTTCGAAACTTAATTTATAGCCACTGAATAATTGCTCAGAATAATAGTAAAGTACAAAACATAGAAGAGGAGAAATAATACAAATTAAGGGAACCCATTTATCAATCACCATACGTTTTGTAAATAAACCAAAAGTATAAAGTCCTAACAGCGGGCCGTAGGTGAAGCTTGCCATTAGTAATACTGCGGTAATTACAGCGGTACTGTTTATTGCTTTGAAAATAATTATTACAAGAAATAAAAGGAAGGAAAACCCAATATGTACCCAGAACTTCAGACGTTGTCTTTCTTTTTCTTCCCTTTTGTCAAAATTTAAAAAATCTATGCAGAAAGAAGTGGTGAGGGAGGCAAGGGCAGAATCCGAACTGGCAAATGAAGAGGCGATAATTCCGAGCAAAAAGAATATCCCTGCAACCAGTCCAAAGTTATTCAAGGCAAGGATCGGGAATAAAAGGTCGGTATTTTCAGGAATGGCAATTCCTTTGGTATCAGAATAAATGTATAACAGAGCACCCAATACTTGAAAAAGCAGATTTACAACCAGGAAAATTATGCTAAAGGAGAACATGTTTTTCTGAGCGTCACGTATATTTTTACACGTCAGATTTTTTTGCATTAAATCCTGGTCCAGTCCGGTCATGGCAATACAAATGAAGATTCCGGCTAAAAATTGTTTCCAGAAAAACTTGCCATCTTTATAATCCCAGAAAAACATTTGAGAATAGGAGCTTTCATCTACTGTCTTAATCAATCCTGAAAAAGTAAGATTTAACTCATTAGAAATCAGAAAGACACATATAATGACAGCCAACACCAGAAAAACGGTCTGAAATGTATCTGAATAAATGATGGTTTTAATGCCACCTTTAAAAGTATAAAGCCAGATAAGCACAAGAGTAATAAGAACGGTTGCAAAAAAAGGAATTCCCCAGGCATCAAATATGGCAATCTGGAGAACGGCCGCTGCAAGGAATAACCTAAGCGCTGCGCCGATTGTTCTGGATAAAATAAAGATAAATGCGCCTGTTTTATATGACCAGAAGCCCAGTCTCTGATCCAGATAAGTATAGATGGAAACAAGTTTAAGCCTGTAGTATAAAGGCATTAAGAGGGTGGCAATAATTATGTATCCTACAAAGTTTCCTAATATTAATTGGAAATAGGAAAAATCAATTTTACCGACATTTCCAGGGACAGAAATAAAGGTGACCCCTGAAATGGAGGTGCCTATCATTCCAAATGCTACCAGAAACCAGGGACTTTGCTTATTTGCGGTGAAAAATGTATTGCTATCTGCGTTCTTGGAAGTTAGATAAGAAATGAAAATTAAAGCTCCGAAGTAAACAACAATAATACAGGCAACCAGAGTAGGATTCATATAGTAATATAAAGTAAAGATTTAAATTTTATCAATTTTAATTAATTTTGCTAAAATAAAATTTTAAGACCTATGCAAACCTATATTGAAGAAGAAGTTGAAGTTTTGGACGATATTGGTTTTACTGATGTAAAAGATCTCGTCGTTTTCAATGATGAATACAATACATTTGATCACGTAATCAATACGTTAGTAAAAGTATGCAAGCACTCTATGGAGCAGGCCGAGCAATGTACCATTATCATTCATTATAAAGGGAAGTGTACTGTAAAAACAGGATCCTTTACTGATCTAAAACCCCTGAGAGGTGCTATTTGCGACAGAGGGATATCCGCTGAAATTTTATAATATATTCTATTTAATAATATAAATCTTTACAGTCACAATTTTTAATCATAATCCCAAAAATCCATTCATGAGTTTACTAGTAGTTGGCTCGGTGGCATTTGATGCTCTCGAAACACCCTTTGGCAAAGTCGATAAAATTATCGGCGGCTCTGCCACTTATTTTTCACTTGCTGCTTCTTATTTCACAAAAAAAGTAAATCTTGTTGCTGTTGTTGGAGGAGATTTTGCCAAGTCCGATATCAAAATGCTTCAGGAACATGGTGTACAAACCGAAGGTTTGCAAATAAAAGAAGATCAAAAATCTTTTTTCTGGTCAGGTAAATATCATAATGATATGAATACCAGGGATACTCTGGTAACTGAGCTAAACGTACTTGCGGATTTTGATCCGGTTATTCCCGAAAGCTATCAGGATTGTGACTATCTAATGCTGGGAAATCTGGTTCCGGCGGTTCAGCAAACCATTATTCAAAGACTGAAAAACAAGCCAAAGCTTATCGCTATGGACACCATGAATTTTTGGATGGACATTGCCTGGGATGATTTGATGAAAACCTTAACAATGGTGGATGTGCTACTGGTAAATGATGAAGAAGCCCGTCAACTTTCCAAAGAGTTTTCGCTTGTAAAAGCGGCTAAGAAGATAATGACTATGGGACCAAAATACCTCATTATTAAAAAAGGGGAACATGGCGCCTTATTATTCCATAAGGACCAGGTTTTCTTTGCTCCTGCGTTACCGCTTGAAGAAGTATTTGATCCTACCGGTGCCGGCGACACATTTGCCGGTGGATTTTTCGGATACCTTGCCGCCACGGACGATATTTCTTTCAACAATATGAAACGAGCCATTATCTATGGTTCAGCAATGGCAAGTTTTTGCGTCGAAAAATTTGGTCCGGAAAGAATAATCAATCTGACACAAAAACAAGTGGATGATCGTGTTCAGGAATTTGTAGAACTGGTTCAATTTGAGATTTCTCTAACATAAGCTTAAATTTTTAAGAAAAATGAGAAAGCAAAGGACTTCAATCTTTTGCTTTTTCGTTTTTATACAAAATGACGTGTACTTTAACTTACTATGAAGGTGACTGGTAAAAACAAGTTGAGTAAAATCATTGTAGTTGGCGACAGAGTTTTGATCAAGCCAAAAGGTCCGACAGATAAAACAAGAGGAGGCCTATATCTTCCTCAGGGTGTTCATGAAAAAGAAAGGATTCAAAGCGGTTACATTATGAAGGTAGGTCCTGGCTATCCTATGCCTTTTCCAACTGATGGAGATGAAGAACCCTGGAAGGAAAGAGAAGAAAGTATAAAGTACATTCCTCTTCAGGCAAAAGAGGGTGATTTGGCTATTTTTATTCAGAACAATTCCTATGAAGTGATTTATCAGGATGAAAAATATTTTATCGTTCCGCAATCCGCCATACTTTTATTAGAGCGTGATGACGCGTTGTTTGATTAAAAAGAATTGGAGCGATGATTTGAATCGAAGACAATGAGGATGTCATCGCTTTGCACATTTAAGCATTCAAAATTCAGCATTAAATATTCCATTTAAGCTCCTCCACCACCAAAACTTCCACCACCAAATCCAGCTTCATTTTTTGGCATAGTGTCGTGTTGGGGGAAACTGTATGAAATAACCAAAGCTTCAGCATCGGAAGAAAAGAGTTCCTCTGCTTTTTGTGAAGTAATTTCGTATTTAGAGGGATTAAAATATTTTATGCAAAGCCACACCAAAACAGTGATTAAAATTCCCGAAACCGTTAGAGAAACACCAATTGGAGCAATCGAATAATAATATTTAAAGGTGAGTACGGAAAGGGCAAGGGTTATTAGTCCGCAAATAAATAATGGCCGGTCTTTCATCTTACCCCCATAAAAAATAAAAATTAGTGGAATAGTGACTGTGGCTATGTGAAAAAGAATTGAAAAAGGGATATCTCCCCCAGTCTTTAATGGCATATTTAACATTTCAATACTTAACTCTCTTACCACATAATAATTCCCTGCCAGATAGAAAGTAAGTAGGCTTAAGAATTGTAGCACCCAAAAATTATGTTTCCAAAGATGAAGTTTATCGTCCTTATGATATTTCCGGGCAGCAAAATAAATAAGCGCCGAGAAAATCATAACTATAAACGGGATTAAAGATTTTCCAATATTTCCGGCATTAAGAAAAATAAGAAAGATTATAAGTATAAAACATCCAAAGGACAAAGCAGCCATCAGGCGATCCAGGTAGCGGATAGAAGCAGCGACAAGAAACGGAAATGCTATAAAAGTATATATCAAGGTTTCATTTCTGCTTGTTTCGATTATATCATTGAATAATAGACAAACGCCCATTATCAGGTAAAAGCTTGACAAATAGAGAAGTCCGTCGTCTATCCCCGCCCGATAGGTTTTTTTGATAGAGATTGTTCCTTCCAATGCTGTAAGCGTTACCAGACCAAAGAAGAACAAGAAGCCTCCAATCACTGTCTCGGTAGAATCAAAAAAAATGTTGAATACCGAAATCAATCCTAAAGCTGCATTTACCAGAATTACAGTTAAGATAAAAAGTCCGATCCTGACGAAAATGTTTGGTATAAACAAATCATGACGGTACTTTTCTTTTATTGAGTCAAATTGATCATCGCTTATCATTTTTTTATCCAGCCATTTTTTTGCTTCTTCTAAAATCTCTAATTCTAAAAGCGCCTTGATAGAATATGCAATCATTTGGTGTTGGTTAAGAATTTTTTATAATTCAAAAAGAAGAAAATAATAAAAGCAGAAGAAATGATGAAATACATAAAAAACATTTCAAATGCGAAGTCTACATTTTCGGCCAGAAGAATAAAAAGATAAGTGAAGGCAAAATAAGCGTAAAAGACTGCGATCAATAGAAAATAAAAAGATTGTTCCCGTTTGGCATATAAAATAAACAAGGCACAGAAGAAGCCTACGATCAATACAAACGCCCATTTATAATCAAAGTTTATCATTCCGAGAATAGAGGAAATGAAAATAAGGTGAGCACCAAAATTTAAATAGGTGAAGTCAAAATGCTTTTTAAAATCTTCTTTGTTCGATTGCCAGGCTGCGACAATTAAAACGACTCCTAACCCTATTGCAGAAAGAATGAGATTAATCTCCTTATAATTATTGCCGTCGAAAATATCCTTGGGTGCAAGCGCAATTCCGAACCATAAAGCCAATCCGGAAATACCCATTCCCAGTATTCCTTTATGATCAAAAGAATAAGCAAAAAAGAAAAATGCACATGTTGGGATGATAGTGGCAAGTCCATACTTTTCTCCAAAGATGTTGTATTGGAACTGTAAATATCCTTCCAAAGTCAGGAAGAGTAAACAGCCAAGAAGCAAAATATAATCAAAGACAGGAGTAGGACTTTCTACCAAGTGAAAACTAAAGGGCTTTTTATGTTTAAAACAATACCAGAAACAAACGCCACAAAGAGCAACAATTATAGCAATTAAAGTATGATGGCCTATGGTATCGATGTTTTCATATATCAGAATTCCAAAGCCAGAGCTCAATAAAGTTACGCCTAGGAATAAAAGAACCCTGAGTTCCCAGAAAATCGAAAATAAAGGATTTTTGGCTTTTGCATCAATAAATGCATGCTGTTCCTCAGAGATTAAATGCTCTTCTTTTAATAAATTGTGAATACTGGTTCTCATTTGGGGGTTTTAGCTATCAGCCTCTTCTTTAATATAAAAACTTTTGAAATTAAATATTTTAAAGAGAAAAACAGGCGAAAATTTATAGGAAAAGAGGAAATGTACTTTTAAGCATAATTTTAATTTTATTCATTATTTGTTCTAGTTTTACCTGGTGCTTAATGGCCATTTAGATAATTAAATTATCTCATCTTCCTTGATCCTTTATGCTAAAGAAAAAATTAAGGTACTTATTTATTGTACAAGGGGAAGGTAGAGGGCATATGATGCAGGCGATAGCCTTGCAGGAATTAATTCTTCGATCGGGCCATGAGATTGTGGGAGTATTGATTGGAAATAGCCCCAGAAGAGAAATTCCTCATTTTTTTTATGAAAGAATTAATGCACCTATTTCTGTTTTTGAGAGTCCTAATTTTATTTTGGATAAAAGAAATCAATCCATAAAGGTACTTCCATCCATTATCCTGAACTTAAAAAAAAACAAGACTTTCCTAAGATCTCTCTCAGAAATTGATCAAAAAGTAAAAGAATATAAACCGGACGTTATCATTAATTTTTACGAGCTTTTGTGCGGATTGTATTTTAAGTTTTACAAACCTGCCGTAAAAAACATTACACTTTCTCACCATTATTTGCTTGTTCATCCTGAATTTCCTGTTCCTAAAGGGAAAATAAGGGATAAGTATTTTATGAAGTTAAACAATAGAATTACTTCTTTTGGAGCAGATAAAGTGTTGGCGCTTTCTTTCAGGGAGCTGGCAGCTAATCGGATAAAAAATACTTTTGTTGTTCCGCCTTTATTGCGCCGTGAGATAAAATTATCTTCTCCGGAAAAAGGCGATTTTGTATTATCCTATATTTTAAATGAAGGTTATAGCGAAGAAATATTGAACTGGCATAAAAATAATAAGCACATTACCCTTCACTGTTTCTGGGACAAAAAAGATGTAGATGCAAGTTACAGTCCTCATGAAAATCTTTTCTTCCATAAGCTGGACGATAAAAAATTTCTGGATCTGTTAAAGTCGTGCAAAGCTTACGTATCCACTGCAGGTTTTGAATCAATAGGTGAAGCAATGTATTTGGGAAAACCTGTAATGATGGTTCCCACCGGCGGTCATTTTGAGCAAGCTTGTAACGCGTTGGATGCTGTTAAAGCGGGAGCAGGAGTTTCAGTTTCCTCTTTCGATATACAGATTCTGCTCGATTTCCTTCCTGAATTTATCCCCGTCAAAGATATTTTTCATAAATGGGTAGATAAGGCAGATGAACTATTTTTACAGCATTTGGAAGAGTGAATCTGAATCACGGATTTCTAAGGATTACCCAAATGGCACAGATTTTTTAGTCCCTGTCATCTGAGAAATCCCCTGATACGTGATCAATTAAGAAACAGTAGATCCGTCCTCTGTTTCTTTTGAAGGAGAAATAAATGTCAATTTTCCTGCAAGATTCTCTGCCATTAAAATCATTCCCTGAGATTCTATTCCCTTAATGTTGCGGGGAGCGAGATTGGCAAGCAAACAAACTTGTTGACCAATTATTTTTTCAGGGTCATAATGTTCGGCAATTCCACTAACGACCGTTCGGATATCCAATCCTGTTTTTAGCTTTAGCTTTAACAGTTTGGTTGTTTTTGGTACCCTCTCTGCCTCCAAAATTGTCGCTACGCGGATGTCCATTTTTGTAAAATCCTCAAATGCTACAGAAGGTTTTGCCGGTACTGTTTTTTTGGTGGCCAATTCGTTTGCCTCTTTGCGGGCCCTTAATTTTTCTATCTGGGCATCTATTTCTTCGTCGGCGATTTTTTCAAAAATCAGTTCAGGTTTATTCAATTTATGTCCATTAGGAATAAGTTGATCATCACCTGCATCTTTCCATTTAAAGCCTTTTACATTTAAAATTTTCCAAAGTTTTTCGGAGGTAAAAGGAAGGAATGGTTCCGCAAGGATTGCGAGGTTTGCTGTTACTTGCAATGCTATATTTAATATGGTTTGAACCCTCTCCGGTCGGGTTGCTATTAATTTCCAGGGCTCTGTCTCTGCAAGATATTTATTACCCGCGCGGGCAAGATCTATCAGTTCTGCCAATGCCTCCCTAAATCTGTAGTTTTCGATAGACTTGGCTATTGCTTCCGGGCTTTTCTTTATTTTCTGGATTATTGCCTCATCCTGGGTATCCAATACACCAAATTTTTCAGGAACAACGAGATTGAAGTATTTGTCTGTTAACACCAGGGCTCTGTTTATGAAATTCCCCAAAATTGCTACGAGCTCATTATTATTCCTTGCCTGAAAATCTTTCCAGGTGAAGTCATTATCCTTGGTTTCAGGCGCATTTGCAGTCAACACATACCTTAAAACATCCTGCTTTCCTTTAAAGTCCTCCAGATATTCATGTAGCCATACGGCCCAATTCCTTGAAGTTGAAATTTTATTTCCCTCGAGGTTCAGGAATTCGTTTGCAGGTACATTTTCAGGTAAAATATAATAGCCATGAGCTTTTAAGATGGCAGGGAAAATAATACAATGAAATACGATATTGTCTTTCGCTATAAAATGGACTAATTTGCTCTCATCATCTTTCCAGTATTTCTCCCAATCAATTCCGGTTTTTTGGGCAAGATCTTTTGTAGCAGATATGTAGCCAATTGGAGCATCAAACCAAACATATAAAACCTTTCCTTCAGTATCTGGCAAAGGTACTTTTACACCCCAATCGAGGTCTCGCGTCATTGCTCTGGGTTGTAAACCCTGATCAATCCATGATTTACATTGACCGTAAACGTTTGGCTTCCATTCTTTGTGCTCTTCCAGGATCCACTCTTTAAGCCATCTTTCATACTTGTTTAAGGGCAAATACCAATGCTTGGTTTCTTTCAGGATTGGTTTGTCTCCCGACAACATGGAATGAGGATTTATCAATTCGGCAGGACTCAGCGTAGAACCGCAGCTTTCACATTGATCCCCATACGCATTTTCATTGCCACAATTTGGACAAGTACCTACAATGTATCTGTCAGCAAGAAATTGCTGTGCGGTAACATCATAATATTGTTCGGTCACTTTTTCCTCAAAGGCGCCTTTTTTATATAGTCTTAAGAAAAACTCTGCGGAAGTTTCATGATGAATGGGTGCAGAAGTTCTTGAATAAATGTCAAAAGATATCCCCAATTCAGAAAATGATTTTTTGATCATTTCATGGTATTTGTCTACTATTTGCTGAGGAGTTACGCCTTCTTTCTTTGCGCGGATGGTAATTGGAACACCGTGTTCATCAGATCCACCTATAAAAAGTACATCCTTTCCTGCCGACCTTAAGTACCGGACATAAATATCGGCAGGTACATAAACGCCGGCAAGGTGACCAATATGTACCGGGCCATTAGCGTAGGGAAGAGCGGAAGTTACTGTATATCTTTTAAATTCTTTTGCAGGCATAAGTTGAAATACAAATTATGAGTTAGAGACAAATTAGATAAATCAAGGTTTATGTTTTATTAACCCCGGAATAGGTACTCCCTGGTTTATCTAAACAGCAAAGATAGCAGATGTTATCGCTTTTAGGATAAAGATTTGAAGGTTATTCTTTTGGTCTATCTGTGGGGACTGGGAGAAAAATGATAAAATAAGTTCTTTAAAAACATAAACAATAAAGGCACTAGAATTTCTAATGCCTTTATTGAAAAATAACTTAAAACTTGTTTTTAATTGTCTGTGAAGACTTCCTTTTTATTTGAGTTTTTGACCTTAATTATTTCTTTTATTTGAGTTTTTTCTTTTTGATCTTCTTTCCAGGCATGAATGCCCGTTTGCTTATTGTTCAATTTTATGACATTACTGACAGGTTTTGCTTTTAAGGGCGCAAGTGACATAGCTTTAAAAGTAAAAAGCGTTTGTCCTACAAGGATTAAAGCAACAATAAATAAAATTGCCCTTCCTAAATTGAAATACTTTGTAGAGTTATTCATAGTTTTTATTTCGAGATTGAACAATTTTTTCTCAAAAATACTTATCCTATATTGAACAAAATGTTAAAGACTTGTTAATGATTGTTAAAAGATGTTAAATAGAAATATTTACCCTTGCTATTAAATTAAATTTGTGTTGTGAGAAAGAATAAGATCAGGTTTATAGTTATATTAATGAGTATCTCATTAGCCGGATTGATAGGTTTCCAAATTTATTGGGTAACCAATACCCTTGCTATAGAAAAGGATGAATTTAACAGAAGGGTTTTTGAGGCGTTGGGACAGGTAGTAAATAAACTCGAAAAAGCGGAGACGGTTTTTTATCTCGCAGATCGCACCAGTCAGATTTTTCACAACGATTCTGCTCCTGGAATAATCTATAGAGAGGAAGAGCAGATTGTAAAGAAGTTTAGATTCTCCGATACCATTTTATCTGACCATAAAGAAGTATTCCGTATCAAATCTCCGGGGAAAAGTAAAATCCCTTTCGAAATAGATCCAATACTTTCTGACGAAACCAAGTGGGTGATTAATGTAGATCCCGACGTATTCAGAATTGCCCCCGCACAACCTAATTTTGATTCCATGCAAAGCAGAATCAAATGGAACCTGGATAAGATCAGCAAGCAGGAGGAGATTATTCAAGAAGTGATAAAAGATGTACTCAAGCCTAAGTTTGACATAAAAAGCAGGGTAAGCAGGGATCAGCTGAAATCGTTTTTAGATGAGGAGTTGAAAAATAAAGGTCTGAATCTTAAATATGATTTTGCTGTAAATGGAGATGAAAGCGGTCAGCTATTATTCACTAATACTGAGGAAAAAAATGACTTATTGCACACTGATTTTAAAGTAAAGCTTTTTCCGAATGATCTTTTCTCTGGAAACAATTTTCTTTTGGTTTACTTTCCTGACCAATACAATTATATCCTCCGCAAAACCTGGATTACGTTATCTGCTTCCGTATTTCTTATCGGAATTATCATGTATTGCTTCGCTTATGCGATTCATACATTGATAAAACAAAAGAAGTTATCGGAGATGAAAAATGATTTCATCAATAATATGACGCACGAGTTTAAAACTCCGATTGCCACTGTAGCGCTTACTTGCGAGGCTTTATCGGACGATGATGTTCAGAAAGATGAAAGGTTGGTAAACCGATATATTTCAGTAATAAAAGACGAAAATAAAAGGCTCGGACAGCAGGTTGAAAAAGTACTTCAGATTGCCTCCCTGGATAAAAAGGACTATAAGTTTAATTTGAAGGAACTAGATATTCATGAAATTATCAGGCATGCGATAGACAACATTCATATTCAGGTTAAAAATAGGGACGGAGAGATAAAAGAGAATTTAAAAGCAACCGAAACCCGTATCGTTGCGGATGAACTTCATCTGGTAAATATTTTTTACAATTTGCTTGATAATGCTAACAAATACTCACCCGAACCTCCCATAATTGAAATTGCAACCAGCAACTTGGACGGGGCCATTATAATAAAAATTAAAGATTTTGGGTTAGGGATTTCAAAGGAACATATTGGGAAAATATTTGAAAAATTCTTTAGAGTCCCCACAGGAAATGTTCATGACGTAAAGGGATTTGGACTTGGATTATCTTATGTAAAGTCGATGGTAGAGGCGCACGGCGGAAAAATAAGCGCTGAAAGTGAGCCTGGAAAATGGAGTGAATTCAAAATATTTTTGCCAGCGAAAAAATGATAATGAGGCAAAATCAAGGGGATAATACAATATATTTTTAAAAGTGTGGTTTAAAGAACAGTGCTCATTCTAAAAAAACACACCAGTTAAAACAAAAAAAAGGTACGAAAACTCGTACCTTTTTATTTATTATTCACTTTTATAACTATAGATTAAATTCTTTTTTTACTTTTTCTACGTAATCTAGTTTTTCCCAGGTGAAGAATTCTACTTTCTTATTTTGTTTTCTTCTGGTTTCGGTTCTTTCTGATCCGTTCTCTTTGATCTCCACGTAGGATACTTCTACTTCCTTAGAATAGGATTCTCTTCCCATATGTCCATAAGCCGCAGTTTCAGAGAAGATAGGGTTTTTAAGTCCCAGTCTTTCTACGATAGCTTTTGGTCTCATGTCGAAAATCCCCTGAATTTTTCTGGCGATTTCTCCATCAGACAAGTTTACTTTAGCAGTTCCATAAGTGTTAACAGTTAAAGAAACCGGTTGAGCAACTCCAATGGCGTATGCTACCTGCACCAATATTTCACCAGCTACACCGGCAGCTACCATGTTTTTTGCAATGTGCCTTGCAGCATAGGCAGCGCTCCTGTCTACTTTAGAAGGATCTTTTCCAGAAAATGCTCCTCCACCATGTGCTCCTTTTCCTCCATAAGTATCCACAATGATTTTTCTTCCGGTTAATCCGGAATCTCCGTGCGGTCCGCCGATAACAAACTTCCCTGTCGGATTGATATGATAAATGGTATCTTTTAGAAGTTCTTGAGGGATTATTCTTGGAATTACGATGTTAAGAACATCCTCTCTGATTTTCTTCAACATTTGTTCGTCAGCCTGATCTTCGCTAATGTTTCCGCCGGCTTTTACAAAATCATCATGTTGAGTGGAAACGACGATGGTATGAACCCTTACAGGTTTATGGTTATCATCATACTCGATGGTTACCTGAGATTTTGTGTCAGGTCTCAAATAAGGCATCAAGTGAGCTTCTTGTTTTCTTATTTTAGCCATTTCACTTACGATCCTGTGAGAAAAAGCAAGCGCCATCGGCATAAATTCAGGAGTTTCGTTGGTAGCATATCCAAACATCATTCCTTGATCACCAGCGCCTTGTTCTTTATTTTCACCTTCATCCACTCCTCTGGCGATGTCAGGTGATTGGCTATGAAGCGCTACCTGAATTCCACAAGAATCAGCTTCGAATCTGTATTCGGCTTTATTATAACCTATTTTTTTTATGGCTTGACGCACAACATCATCTACCTGAACAAAAGCTTTTGTTGTTACTTCTCCTGCAACAACTACTAAACCTGTTGTTACCAATGTTTCACAAGCAACTCGCGAATGAGGATCCTGTGCCAGCATGGCATCAAGAACAGCGTCAGAAATCTGATCAGCGACTTTATCAGGATGACCTTCTGATACAGACTCGGAAGTGAATAAATATGACATTTAGATGTAGAGATTTTTAAAATTGAAATGCAAAGTTAAAATAATAAATTTCAAAAGAAAATTTTGAAAAAGATTACATGAGAAAATTAAAGGGTAGATACCGGATTTAATTTTTTTAATTTAAATACAATTAACAATAAATCAGAAAAATAGACGGCTTTTTGTCCAGATCTACCTTGGTTAATTTCCATTGCTGGATGGCCTGAGTTTTAATGTATTCCGTCGGAGCAGTAATGTCGCAAGCGATACAAAGTTTAGTTACCGGCTGGCAAGTTGTGATCAGATCTTCCAACAATTTCATGTTCCTGTAGGGGGTTTCTATGAAAATTTGTGTTCTGCTAAACTGATAAGCATCTTTTTCCAGTTGCCTTATCGCCTGTATGCGTTCATTTTTTTGAATAGGAAGATAGCCATGAAATGTAAAGGATTGTCCGCTAAAGCCTGATGCCATTAAAGCCATTGTTATGGAAGATGGGCCTACCAGGGGAATTACTTTTATGCCATTCTTATGTGCCCATTTCACTGCTATTGCACCCGGATCAGCTATGCCCGGACAACCAGCCTCTGACAATACCCCTACATTTATTCCTTTTAATAATAGATTACAAAAAGGAGTGATATCGGATATGGAAGAATCCTTCGTCATTTCGCAAAAGGAAAGACTTTCAATAGGAATATTAATTTTCAGTGAACTTATATACCTTCTGGATGTACGGGTATTTTCAGTAATAAAATGCGTTAAAGACTTAATTATTTGCTTTGTGAACGGATTGATTACCTGGTCTTGAGTATTTTCCGCAATAACGGTTGGAATAAGATATAATACACCATTTTCAGAGGCCATCAACTATTATAATTATATTTTAGAAATCTACCATTCCAAATATAATTATAATAGTGAGTATTAATGAGGCATTAATTACAAATGATATAAATTTTTCTAAAGTATATCAGCCGTTACAGTAAACTCCATTTTTGCATTTATGCGGATATCATGAATAAATGCTTTATCTGTAACTGCTTCTGTTCTTATACTAAAAGCATCTTTTTTTATATACTCATCAAGATTTTCTTGGGTAGGAATGAGGGTGATTTCTTTTCCTGCATCCACAGGTATTTCGTCAAGATAGGCCAGCTTTTTTTCAGGTAAGCCTTCTGCAGAGATATAAATTGTTATCTTTTTTAAGAAGCTGAAGGTTTGGTCCTCTGGTTCTAGGATTTGTAACACAAGGGAGGTAAGCTTTACATTTTTTACCAGGTCCTTTTTTGTGTTGTTATTTTCGAAGGATTGTTGTGAATTTGTTTGTACGTCCGGTGTTGGAATGCTAATCGGCGTATTTATACCCACAGTTGAAGGAATAACTATTTCTGCTTCGTTTTTTATTTTAAACGTCAAAAGCTTATCTACTGTGTCGCAGCTTGTAATGGTAACAAAGAAGGCTATAATTAAATAAATGGACTTTTTCATAACTGATTCTTTTCTCATTTTCCGGTTTTAAAATTATCTAGATACCTTTAGTTTTATTGTTAATAATTTTAAGGAATTGTAAAATTAGTAAATAGGAAAAATTAAAAATCTGTAAAATCAATCAAAAACTCATATGGCACCGAGACCTTATATTTTGGCAGAAACCAATTGGAAGCATGTAAAAAATGAAAAATTTGAAGTAGTTATCCTTCCCTGGGGCGCTACAGAGGCACATAATTATCATTTACCCTACGCTACCGATAATATCCAATGTGATTATGTGGCAGCAGAATCTGCTCGAAAGGCTTGGGAAAAAGGGGCAAAAGTGGTTGTGTTACCTACCATTCCATTTGGTGTTAACACCGGCCAGCTTGATATTACCTTGGACATCAACATGAACCCAAGTACTCAGTTTGCTATATTAAAGGACGTAACACAAGTGTTATCAA
Source organism: Cytophagales bacterium (assembly GCA_035628645.1). Taxonomy (GTDB): domain Bacteria; phylum Bacteroidota; class Bacteroidia; order Cytophagales; family Cyclobacteriaceae; genus DASPJL01. The sequence goes on from DASPJL010000088.1 coordinate 23,280, forward strand.
AACAGAATATTCCAAAACTCATCATTATGAATGGTCATGGCGGCAATGATTTTAAACAGATGACTAGAGAGTTGCAAGCCATGTTTCCCAATGTGTTTATTTGTACAATGAGTTGGTTTAAAGCAATAGACTGGAATAAATATTTTACAGAACCGGGTGATCATGCTGGCGCTATGGAAACAAGCGCGATGATGCATATTGTACCGGATCTTGTGTTGCCTTTAGAAGAAGCAGGAGACGGAGCTGAAAGAAAATTCAAGATTGAAGGGTTGAAAAAAGGATGGGTGTGGGCTCAGAGAGAATGGAGTAAAATAAGCAAAGATACAGGAGTGGGGAATCCAAAAGAATCTACTGCCGAAAAAGGGAAAGTTTACCTGGAGGCTGTTACCACAGCTATTTCATCCTTTATTGTTGATTTAGGAAAAGCAGATACCAGGGATTTGTATGAATAATTCAGCTCTTATTTTTTCGGGAGAGGGAAAGAAATTCTTCGTGAAGCTTAAGTACCTGTGGAATTACAAGGTTTTTTTCATCATTGTAAATAATATAGTCAGATAAGGCTCTTCGCTGTTCATCTGTCATTTGTTTGGCTATAATGCCTCGTATTTCCTCGGACTTTCTAAAAGGATCCCGTTTCAATATCCTTGAGATCCGAAGCTCTTCCGGCGCTTCTACGGTTACAATTTTGTCCAGGGCTTTATATGAACCGGATTCGAAAAGTAGAGCCGCTTCTTTTACAATATATCCGGTTTTAGAAGGCGTATTTTCAGCCCAGTAACTATAATCTTGACCTACCCTCGGATGAACTAATGAATTAAGGATTTTTACCTTTTCACTATCATTAAAAACCTGAGCGGCCAGGTAATCCCTGTTAATCTCCTTTTTTTCATTGTAGGATTGCGCTCCAAACTTTTCAATTATTTGCTTTCTTAAAACTTCATCATTAGCAAGAATCCACTTGGCTCTCGAATCTGCATCATAGATAGGAGCGCCCAGTTCATAAAAAATTTTGCAGATCGTGCTTTTGCCTGAGCCGATTCCACCCGTTACGCCTATTTGTAAAAGTTTTTTCCCCATTGATTGATAGATTTAAAGGTAGAAGAGGTGAATATATTTCTGCAATCTAAACGATCTCCTTTCAAATCCTTTATTATATCAACGCATTGAACTTGGATTTTCCTGCTCTTTCCTGATTTTTTTTGGCTTTTTATTCAGGATGGAATCTATATTGTTTTTGATTGAGTCATTTACTCTTCTGGCTGAGTCTAAATTTATGACGGGAGGTTTGGGAGTGGGCGCAACTTTAAAGGATACCCTCACATTTTTTCTGTCATAATTGATCAGATTGCTTACTTCAAAAATCTTAACTTCCTCATCAAAATTCTCATCGATATTGTTTTGAGGGATTGTTAAAAAAAGTGTGTCACCAAGTTCACTTAAAAGTGATTCTGGCCCTTCAACCAATACCTTTGAAGGTTCTATAGAAATTGGTGATATTATTGACAGATCCTGGTTCAGGGAGACTTTGGAGCCATCAACATATACCGTTTGTTCTTTTATAATTCTTCTTTCAAAATTCACCCAAATGGTATCTTTTAAAAGATAATTTACTTTTATTCCGTTTAATTGGTCCACTACAAGCGGAAGTAAGTTCCTGGAAGTGATTACTTTAGTCTTAAGCGGCTTTTCGATCCGAATAGTGACAGGTTCTATATCAAACCAAAAAGTCTTTCTTAATAAATTCCATCCATACCCAGAAACATGCATACTAATTTTCTTGGGAAGCGGAGAGACTAAAACCAATGAAGAATCATTGTAGATAAATTTGACAGGATAGGAAATATTTGCGGAATGATCCCGGTTCATTGCATTAAAGAACCAGAAAATTAGTGCTGCTATTAGGCAGAATACCACAATTTTTAAATCTCCTCCTCCATCGCTTTTGAAAGGCGAATAAAGCCAATGTAATATATTCTTTATCGTACGCAATAGAGGAGGTGTTTAAATTTGTCAGGAAGCGGCTGTAGTTGCCGGTGCAGATTGTAGCTTTTTCGTAGCCTCCAATGAAATGGATGTTTTGTCAAACTTAAGCTTCACGCCTTTGTCCACTTCTAAAGTTATAGAATCATCATCCTGGGCAATCACCCTTCCATGTATTCCTCCGATGGTGACCACAAGGTCACCCCTTTTTATTTCTTCCCTGAATTTCTTTTGATCCTTGGTTTTCTTTTGCTGTGGCCTGATCATAAAGAAATAAACGATTATGATCATCCCTCCAATAATAAAGAGGTTCCCAATCATTGGGTTTGGAGAGCCTTGCGCTTGCAATAAAATGGTATACATAGTAAGTTTTAATTATTTTGGTTAATTCTTAACTGGCCCTTTTGAATCTTTGGCTTCAATTACTGTGGTAATGTTTACAGTTGTCAGCGTTGGATTTGTATTGGCAGTAATTGATACAGTTTTATTCTGAGGACCGGTTTTGCCTGCGCTATTAAATTCTACGTCTATTTTGCCAGATTTTCCGGGAGCAATAGGCTCATGGGGCCAGTTTGGAACAGTACATCCGCAAGACGCCGAAGCATTTTGAATAATTAAAGGAGCCTCGCCTGTATTGGTGAATTCAAAGGTATGTCTTACTTTTTCTCCTTCCTGTATGGTTCCAAAATCATAAGATTTCTCCTTAAAAGTAATTACTGGTAAAGGGCCTTTTGGTTCTGTATCGGAAGAAACGATATTTTCATTATTTGCGCCTACGGAAGTTTCAGTAGCTACTTTTTCTTCTAATTGATTTACTCTTTCTTCTAATTCCTTGTTGTTGGATTTACAGCTTGCGAAAAAAAGTGCAGTGGCTGCAAGTAAGTATGTGAATTTCATCGTTTATGTTTTATTTAAAAATTGCATTAATTCCTTTTCAGAATTTTTTAGAAAACCAGTATTGTTACTTCTTAGTTTTTATTTGTCCAATCAGGTCTTCTACATCCCCTAAAAGCTTTTCAGCTCTCTCTTTGGCATCGTTTACCACTCTTTCTCCTTCTGACCGGGCAGAGGTTAAGGTCGTATCTTTTCCTTCTACAATAGCTTCAATATATTCTTTTAACAGATCTCTGTATTTTGTGAGTTTATAGCTTAACCTGTCACGGGTGTTTTTGCCCCTATCCGGAGCATAAAGGACTCCTACGGTTAATCCTGCTGTTATTCCGGCCAAAAACGCAATTAATGTGCTTGTTCCTTTGCTCATGAGTTCTTTAATTTATTTGTTGTCTATTAAACCTCTTCCACTTTTTTTAATTATACCTTTTGCAAGTAATTCATTAGAAATTGAATCCAATAAGCCATTGATAAACTGTCGGCTTTTAGGAGTGCTATATCTCTTTGCAATCTCCAGGTATTCATTTATGGTTACTTTTATAGGAATTCCCGGAAAAGTAATCATTTCTGTCAGCGCCATTTTTATAATTATTTTGTCCAGCAAGGCTATTCTTTCAATATCCCAGTTGGCCGCTTTACCAGAAATAGATTGCTCTAACTCCTCTTCTTTTAAAATGGTATTTTTAAAAAGACTCACAAAAAATTCCTTCTCCTCGTCCCAGTCTTCTTCTTTTGTAAACAACTCTAATTCATATTCATTATTATTTTCTGATAAAGACTTGATAGTTTTTGTAATCATTCCCTTCAAAATTTCTTTATCTTCTTCCCATCTCACGCCCAACTCTTCGAAATAAGTCTCGAAAGTTTTCACCTTAAAAATAATATTTTTAAATAAATGAGCTAATATTTTTTTGTCTTCTTCAGGGTCAGGGTCCGTTAATTCTGAATATTTTATAAATTCTTCATCCTTCTTAACAATTTCCAAATACCATTCATTTATTTTTTCCGAGAAATTTCCCCAACCTATATTCTTTTTTCCACTTTCCTTATTCAAAGCCTCGTTTTCAGCTAAAGCCTGAATAAACCTGTTGTTATTTAAATTTTTTCCAAACGGGGCGTTTTTCTTGATATACTTTTGCTCCTGTTTTGAATCGTTTTGTTCTGCAGTTTTTGCGATTTGAAATGGAAGCAGAAGTAATAGAAGGTATATATTTTCGACTTTTTCAAGCTCCATTACCATGTTTTTTGTAAAAAAATCCAGGTCCTTCCTTACCAGATTATTATATAAGGCAATAGAGTCAGATGCTGCATCGCGGGCTTCGCTCTTTTCCTCCTTACTTATTGCATTAATTTCTTTGTTGAAATATTGTTCGAAGTAGGTGCTTGCAATTTTTTTGTTTTCATCGATCACACTTTGAGGTGGTAATTCCATTACTTCAAATCCAGGAGTGAGCTTTTCTTCAATCAAACCCATTGCCACATGATAATCAGACTTTTTACATTGAAGAAATGCATATATAGTCTGCATGGCTTTAATTCTTAGCGATCTTCTATTTAACATTATGATAAAGAACGAACTCTTTTTTTTGAAAGTTTACTTTTGAAATCTTTAATGTAGGCATCAATTTATTAAGAAATATTATTTTTGCCGTTTAATAATCAGGTCGCAAAAATAGGCGTAAATCGCAGATAATTCAATTTTAAATATACAAATACACATAATTAAAGATTAGTGAAGGAGCTTGCATACTTAAATAAGTATTTTTTAAAATATAAATTCTATTTTATAATGGGAACTGTATTTGTAATAGTATCTAATCTTTTCACCATTATTCCGGCCCAGGTTACGCGTATTGCAATAGACTATATTATTCAGTCTACTGAATTTTACGGAATAGTTAAACCATTTAATTCTTCTCATCTTTTATACGATCAGATTATACATTCCCTTTTTATTTTAGGAATAATACTGATTGCATTGGCTCTTCTACGAGGTATATTCATGTATTTCATGCGGCAGACTTTAATAGTAATGTCCAGGCTGATAGAATATGATTTGAAAAATGAACTGTATCACCATTATCAATCTTTGCCGCTGAGTTTTTACAGACGAAATAATACCGGAGATCTGATGGCAAGGATTTCAGAGGATGTCAGCAGGGTAAGGATGTACCTGGGGCCTGCGATAATGTATTCACTAAACCTTTCCGTAACTTTTATAATGGTAATCTCCTCTATGTTTTCGGTGAGTACAAGGCTTTCAATTTTTGTGCTTTTGCCTTTGCCACTGCTTTCCATAAGTATTTATTATGTAAATAACCTGATAAACAAGCGATCCGAAGAAATCCAGAAGAGCCTTTCAAGTTTATCTACTTTTGTGCAGGAAGCATTTTCAGGCATAAGAGTGCTAAAAGCATTTGTAAGAGAAGATGATTTTGGAAGGAAGTTCGAAATAGAAAGCGAAAGATACAGGACAAAATCGCTGAGGTTAACATTTGTAGATGCTTTATTTAACCCGTTAATCCTCGCTTTGATAGGTTTAAGCACAATAATCACGGTATATGTGGGAGGTATTGAAGTGATAAAAGGGAACATTACTCCAGGTATTATTGCGGAATTTATTATTTACGTAAACCTTTTGACCTGGCCAGTCACCAGTCTCGGCTGGGTAACCAGTATTATCCAAAGGGCTGCGGCCTCTCAAAAGAGGATAAATGAATTTTTGAAACATAAAACAACAATTGTATCTGAAAAAAGTATTGTAGCTCCGCTTAAAGGTGATATCGAGTTTAGGAATGTGAGCTTTGTGTATCCTGATTCAGGAATAAAAGCACTTTCAAACATCAATTTTAAAATTAAGGCAGGAGAAACTATTGCAGTAGTCGGATCTACAGGTTCGGGTAAAAGTACGCTTGCCAACCTTTTAACGAGAATGTATGATCCTACCGCAGGCGAAGTTGTCGTTGATGCCATTAATATTAAAGATTTCAATGTTTCCTCATTCAGGGGACAAATAGGTTTTGTGCCGCAGGATGTATTTCTTTTTTCTGAAACCATCAGAAACAATATAGCCTTTGGTGCGGGTGCTGTTTCAGAACAGGATATAATTCAGGCAGCCAAAGACTCGGACCTTTACAATACAATTAAAAATTTCCCTGAAGGGTTCGATACTAAATTGGGGGAGAGAGGCATAACATTATCAGGGGGACAAAAACAACGGTTGTCTATTGCAAGGGCAATTGTCAGAGACCCAAAAATATTGATTCTGGATGATTGCCTTTCTGCGGTAGATACAAAGACGGAAAACTCGATTCTTAATAATCTTAAAGAAATAATGATGGATCGCACTTCGGTTATTATTAGCCACCGGGCTTCCAGTGTTAAGTTAGCCGACCGGATAATTGTGCTCGAAGATGGCAGAATAATTGAACAAGGCACTCATGAAGAATTAATGGATCTCAAAGGCAGCTACAAAGAACTTTATGAAAGGCAATTGCTTGCTGAAGAAGCGTAATGGTAATGTGGTATTTAGTCCTGAGTCTTTAGTATTGAGTAGCGGCGCCATTACTCAATACTAAAGACTTCCACTATCTATTTAAAATAATCCTAAAGGTAGTTCCTTTGCCAACCTCAGAGCTTTTAATATAAATTTTCCCGTCATGGTAAATTTCCACGATCCGTTTAACCAGTGTTAAACCCAATCCCCATCCCCGTTGACGGGTACTGAAGCCAGGCAGGAATACCTTTTTTATGTTTGTTTTTGAGATGCCTTTACCCGTATCCGTCACGTCAATAAAAACTCTTTTTTGGGCGCCTTGAATAATGTTGATGGTAATGGAACCGGCTCCTCCCATAGCATCTACCGCATTTTTTATGAGATTTTCTATTACCCACTCAAACAAAGGAGGGTTAAGTTTTGCAGTAGTACTTTTGTTCAGGGCATTAATGGAGAATTTAACCTTATTAGAAACCCGCTTTTCAAGGTATGAAATAGAGCTTTCTATTACAGTAAATACATTTTCATTTTTTAACACAGGTACCGAGCCAATACTTGAAAAACGCGCCGTGATCATTTCCAACCTATGAATATCCTTATCGAGCTCTTCTATAATTTCAGGCGGAAACTTTTCATCCGACCGGAAATATTCCAGCCATGCCATTAGGGAACTAAGTGGAGTGCCGAGCTGATGGGCGGTTTCTTTTGCAAGACCGATCCATACTCTGTTTTGTTCTGAAGACCTGGAATAGTTAAAAGCCATGTAAGCCAAAAAAACAAACATGCCTATAATGGTCAGTTGTACATAAGGATAGTATTTGAGCTGAGTAAGCAAGTCTGAATTACGGTAGTAAATATAGTTAGGCTCGCCGCCTCCAAAGTCGACTTCAATAGGCTCATGATCGATCATTGTGCTTAGTTCCTCTTTCAGATATTCCATGTTTTCCTTATTAGCAAATCCGTCTCCAATAGAAAGATTCCGAAATGTAGTAGGAACATGATTGTAGTCGGTCAGAATTACAGGAATGGAGTTGTTTGCCGTAATAATTTCCTGAATAAGAAAAGATAAATTGTCACTCAGGTCGGAGCTGATAGAATATTTTAAGGCATTTGCATATAATTCTATGGTTTTTCTTTCCCTGTCTGCAAGCTGTTTCACTATAATATTGGTATAAAACAAAGACGCGCCACCTATAACTACTGCTATAATCAACAATACCGCTTTGACCCTTGACTTATTCTCGTAAATTTTCATTGTTAGGAGGTTTGGGGAATGAGGTTGGAGGTTCGGGGAAATTCACCGGGAACGACTTGCTTAATTCCTTTAAATCGTTGTTCATTCTCATAGGATTTGATGATGTACTCCCTTAATTATCAAATAAGCACATTAGCTAATTATCGCATCATTGCTTCATTTATGATTTAAAACTCAAAATTTAACATTTCTCTAATCATCGCATTAACTAATTGCACATAATATATCCTTTTGCCTTATTAAAAAGAAAATTATTACATTTAGTATAGTTTATTGTACAAATATTTAAAATTATGCCCTAATTTTGCAGCCTGATTAATCAGGGATGCACAATCAATTTAGAGCAATAAGTCTGTCATATAAAAAAGCCCCTCTCCCCATAAGAGAAACGCTGGCATTGAATGAGGCGAGTTGCAAAAGATTTATCAATACACTCAAGAACTTTACTCCAGCTACAGATATTCTTGTTCTTTCAACATGTAACCGAACTGAGGTTTATTATTCTTCGGACCAAAGTTATAGCACTGAAATAATTAAGTTGCTGGCCATAGAAAAAGGTCTGGCAGTTTCAAAAGAACTTGAAGACTATTTTACAATCATTGAGGATCACGTTTCAGCCATTGAACATTTATTTAATGTTTCTATTGGTTTGGATGCGCAAGTGGTTGGTGATCTTCAAATAATCAATCAGGTGAAAAATGCCTATCAAATTGCAGCAGACTTGGATGTAGCAGGACCATTTCTGCACAGATTGATGCACACCATTTTCTTTACCAACAAACGAATAGTCCAGGAAACTTCTTTTAGAGATGGCGCAGCATCTGTTTCATATGCTACGGTCGAATTAGTCGAAGCATTGACAGCTGATAGAAAAGATCCTAAAATCCTCGTTTTAGGTTTAGGCGAAATAGGGGCGGATGTAGTAAGAAATTTCCAGAACACCTCTATTAAAGATATTCATGTTACTAATAGAACAATTGAGAAAGCCAAAATTTTAGCAGAAGAATGTTCTATCAATGTAATTCCTTTTGAAAATGTATGGGATGAAGTGAAAGATGCAGATGTTATTATTTCATCTGTCAATGCTTCTGAGCCTTTCATTACTAAAGAAATCCTTAATTCCCTGAACCTTTTGAACTACAAATTTCTTATCGACCTTTCCGTTCCGAGAAGTATCGAAAGAACCGTTGAAGATATTCCGGGGATTTTGCTTTATAATATTGACCAGATTCAAAGCAAGGCATCAGAGGCGCTTGAAAAAAGAATCGCTTCCATTCCGAAAGTTCAGTCAATTATTTCTGAAGCCATCAGTGAATTTCAAGACTGGTCAAAAGAAATGATTGTTTCCCCTACCATAAACAAACTAAAGAATGCTTTAGAGCAAATCAGGCAGGAAGAGATCTCCAGGTATGTCAAAAACCTGAATGAGGATGAAGCAAAAAAGGTGGAAACCATTACTAAGAACATAATGCAGAAAATAATAAAACTTCCTGTTCTTCAATTAAAAGCTGCCTGCAAAAGAGGAGAAGCAGAAACCCTGATTGATGTCCTAAATGATCTTTTTGACTTAGAAAAGAAGTCGGATAAAGTAGATAAATAATTTTAGCGCAAGGTCAAGGCAATTAGCCTTTTCATTTTTTCAAGATCTTTCCTTAATCCCTACAAAGACCCTGGTCGGCCACACTGGAAGTTAACAGCCGGTCGCTAATCAAATCCAATCACGCTGCTCTTTATTTCTTTTTCAACTTTACGGCTTGATTTCCGATATTCTTGATAAAAGTGGGGAGACCGTTACCCGGAATGAGGAGTTTTTTAATTAACCTCTGCCAATTTCATTGATGAATTTTTTGAAACACTTAATCCGATGAGTATTCTTAATGCATTGTTATCAGAGGATTACAGCATGTTATTATTCCGGCAGTTTAATAAATGGCATCTTATTTAAAGTAGCAATTGTTATAAACGCTTCCATTTAGGGGTTAAATCCTGGACGTGGTTAAAAAACACTAAAGCTATGAAAACAATAATAACCATAACATTTACGCTGCTGGTATTTATACATTCAATTACTATAGGTGCTTCGCATAAATCAAAAAAACTGAAAGTTATCTATAATAGAAAGTATGTACATATCCGTGACTATACTATTGTAAAAGCAACGGTATATTATCCCGAAGCTGCTCAGTGTGATTCTACTTTCTGGCAAACTGCAGATATGAGTATTATCGATACCACCAATGCTATTAAACATAAATGGATTGCCGTGTCGCAGGACTTACTCAAAATAAAGGGCGGTAAGTATCAATATGGAGATAAGGTGAAAATAGAAGGGATCGGAAGATTAAGCGGCATTTTTACAATCAGGGATTGCATGAACAGAAGGTTTAAAAACCGGATAGACTTATTGGTGGGCAAGCAAAATAAGCATTTACACTATAAAAGCTGGAATAAAGTTAAAATGACTAAATTATAAATCTCATTTGCATGCGAATTTCCCTGCTTTGAAATATGCAGGGAAATTCAGCGCAAAATCATAAGTGATTTTAGGTAAAATTAACAAGTCTAAATTCTCGATCTCGCTTGGGGGCATTCCAAAGAGCACTTATTCTTTTTACTTCTTGCGGATAAACAACTTATTTAAAATTCTAAATTCCTTCAATTTCATATCATAAATAAGCACATCATCTTTGTGTTCCTTCCGTTGAATTATTTATAAATTCTACGGAGATGAAAACAATTGTTATATTTTGCTTTTTAATTCTGTATGCCTTTTTTGGGTATGCTCAGGAGCGTGATGAAATGCTGGGTAAACCGGAAGAAACTGAAAGTGGCCAGATAAAAACGGATACTTCGACAAACCGAACCATAACAGGCTCAGCATATGGGGCGCCTGAAGAAGAAATTAATGAAGCAGATTCTATAAAAACCCAACTTTCAGATACAGTAATTATAGAGCCACCTGCTCGAAAAAAAGAAGAATAAGCCTGGTGAAAGTTTAATTTTATATTGGTTTTAGATTTTTAATACACAATACTTAAGGAAAGCTTTTTGTTATATATTAAAATACTTAAAGTCTTATATTTACACCTTCATAGTTCTAATAAGTGTCTAAAAACTCCATGGATAATAATCTAAGTGTTGACAAAATCAAGTCCTACAGCGCTGATTTTGCTGATACCATTTGTAACAGCTTTTTTAAAACTCATAAGAAAGTTACAGGGAATGATATTCTTTCCATAACGCCTGTGAAACAGGTCAATTTTTTTGTACTTAAAAATCTTTTTGATGTTTGGGAAAAGGAAAGTGAGAAACTCAAAAGCAATTATTTTGACTATGAAAACACTTCTGTAAAGAGTGCACTGCAGGATTTTTTAAATGTGCTTTCTCAGAATATTTCCATTTCCAGGTATGAATTCGAACCATTGCTCAGCCAAGCAGTTCAGGAAGCCCTCCTGCTTATAATTTCTCCTTATGAATTCTACAGGACGGAGTTTAGTTCATGGAAAGGTGAGATTCCTATAGGACGACTGAAAAAATTTGGAAAGTACATTCATATAAATAAACATCTCATAGATACGCTGATCACCAGGATTGAAAGTAAGGACTTTGGAGACTTAGACGTTAAGAAAGTGCTTTTTATTTTTGATGAGGTTTGTGAGAAATCTACAGATTCTCCTGAAGATACAGACCAGTATCTGAATTTGTTAAGCAAAGTAAAGCAGGCATCAGCGGATGATTTTTATGAAAAGGTGGAGGCTGCACCAGTTTACCATAATGAGAAGAAAGAGTCGGAAATGCAGGAGCAAAAAAAGATTCTTGCAGAAACTTTTTTGATGAATACTCCCACATTAAACGAAAGGTTTGGTGCAGAGAAGAAGGTAACTTTAGCAGAGAAACTACAAAAGGGGAAAATTCAGAGCATTAAAGCTTCCATTCCGATCAATCAGAAATTTATTTATATAAATAATCTGTTTGGAGGAAATATCCAGGATTTTGCTGCTGCAGTCGATGAAATTGACCTCTCACCGACTTTTGATGAGGCTAAAAATTTGATTCATTCAAGATTGGTATCAAAATTCAAATGGGATACCCGCAGCGAAGTTTTTAAGGATTTTCTCGATACAATCGAAAGAAAGTATTTGTAGTTCTCTTATTCCATATTACTCAACTTTGGGGGCGGAAGGTTCTTAAATTTAACACCTTCAGCCACACTTCCTTTCCGGTTTTGCTTTTCATAAAGTTCTTCTGCTTTTTCCTGAGGGATTATTTGTAGTTCCGAATATGTGGTTTTGCCTGTAATTAAAGGAAAGCCCGCCACTCTTGAAGTATCTGAGCATTGTACACAAGTTTTTGCATGTGGCAATGCTTTCAGTCTTAACTCAGGAATATCATTTCCGCATTTTATGCACTTCATATTGTGAAGATACTGTAAAAGAAGGTAAAAGGAATATGCACCTAATGGGTTTGAGGTATGAGGTTCGAGGAAGCGCACCGCGAATCTTTTGTTTTATCATCCAAATTCAAAGGACTTTTGTGATGCTTCTTTTAAATTATCACATTAGCACATCATCAAATTAGCACATTTTTTTTATTAAATCCTTTCGGTAATTAAACATTGGTTCAGTTATCTGAAGTGCTTTTTCAAGAAGATCTTTTTCTATAGTGAAGGGAGAACCTGCAGAAAAAGGAGGAGCCGGATTGTATTCAAGTTGTAGCTGAATGATTTTTGCCATACTTTCCCCTCCAATTAGTGATGTTAATATTAGCCCGAAATCAATACCCGCGGTGACACCTCCGCCCGTTACTCTGTTTCCGTCTATTACTACCCTTTCTTCCAAAGTCTCTACGCCAAACATTCTCAGTAATTCCAATGACCTCCAATGCGTGGTTGCTTTATATCCCTTTAATAATCCTGCAGCTGCGAGTAATAAAGCGCCAGTGCAGACTGAAGTTACATACTTTGCATTTTCACCTTGTTTTTTAAGAAAATCAAGGAAGTTTTGATTGGTTAACAGAGGATTTATGCCTTTGCCTCCGGGGACAAAGATTATATCTAAGGCAGGGCTTTGCTCGAGCGTTAGGCCTGCTTTTAAGCATAATCCTCCTTCTGCTTTTATCAATTCTGTGGTTTCCCCGATAACATATACCTCAAAACAACCCGCTTTGATAAATACATCATAAGGCCCGGTAAAATCCAGAATTGTCAGGTCAGGAAAAAGCAGCATGCCTACCTTTAGTTTTCCCATTCAATTATTTTTTATTCTGTGATGAGGCAACTTTATCTCTTCGCTCTTTTAATTCTCTCCAGGTGGTGAGCACTATTCCATTATCTTCGATATACTTTTTGAGTTCGGGGGCCGTCATTGCCAGCAGGTCTGCTTTTCTGGTATTTCCCGAGTCTGTGATATGCGGAAAGACTTCAGTTGGATTGGTACAATGCATTAAAACCATGGTTATTCCAGGTTGGGCAGATTTTAAGACATCAATATACTTTTCTACCTTCCAGTTCTTTAAATTCTCATCGCTGTCTTTTAAGTTTTCCGGGAATTTCCAGTCATAGCTTGTATAATGCAGGTCATCCACTACTGGTAAACCACTATCCCAGATTTGTTTACCAATGGCAGCCAGTTGATTTTGAACAGGTTGAATGTTAATTTTTCTATTTTCAACCGATTTACCTTGAGATTTAAGTAAGGCGATAGAATCATTTTTCACCTTTTCCATTAAAAAGTAATTGTTGCCCCCTGAAAACAGAACTGGTATTTTTTCCTGCATCCCTACTTTAATATAGCGTTCAAGAAACTCCGGCGTTGCCATTAAAGTACCCATGTGGCTATCCAAATGCGTTGGATCAAAACCCATCTTTCTTGCTCTGGCAAGTTGTGCCCTGATCTCAGCTTCAACTTCATCTGCCGAAGCATTTTTAACTACTCCGCCTACGGTTGGATACATTGCACCTTCCTCATCTACCAAGCCTGGTGAGGAGGTTATCCCTGTAAGTGGTCCCCATCTGTAATCTTCCCATTCTGAGGTCAAAGTCAGGTGAAGTCCGGCATCTACAGTTGGATGAGCTTTTAGATATTTTACCATGCCGGGAATCCAGGGACAAGGCATCATTAAACTTACTGAAGTGGCCACGCCCTTTTCCATTGCTTCAATTGCTCCCTGGTTGGAATCAAACGACATGCCTGCATCATCCACATGAAAGATGATCACTTTCTGGCCTTTTTCCCAGCCTAGTTTTTCTGCATATGTTTCATTATCCTGGCCCTTAACGAAAGATGCGGTAAGAAGAATTATAGAAATGATGATAAACGGTTTTTTTAGAATTTCCATATTTGATTTTAAATTTTAGCCAAAATAAATACAAGTCCGATTGCCTGTCAATGACGTAAAAAATTATGACTTTTCAAAAACAGACTTAACAGCGTGTGTCTTTTGAAATCTTGTTTCAAAGCCTTTACAATAAGTCTTTCATTACTTCATTATTTATAGTAAAATTAAAGCTCAAATCAATCTTTTCATCGGATAACCCGATAACTTTGCCGCAATATTAAAAATTCATGATTAGAATATATTTTGTAGTTATCCTCTCTCTTCTTTCTTTTTCCATACAGGCCCAGAAAAAAAAATCCAAACTAAGCATCTTTCAAAAGGAAGAAATTTATGGTGTTAAATCAGGTAGACGAACCATTATAAAACCTGCTTTTTCAGAAATACGGCTGGAAGATAACGGACTAATAGCCGTGAAAGATACCGTAGGGAAATGGGGGTATTTTGACGGAAAAGGAAATACCATTATCTCACCTCGCTTTATTGAAACATTGCCTTTTGATAATAACCAGGCAATGGTCAAAAAGGAAGACGGCTGGGGTATTATAAATCAGGAAGGACAATTCTTGTTAAAACCTTTCTATAAAAAAATTGAAAAGCAAGAGCAGAATGTGTTTAAGGTACAACCTTTTCATGATGTTATTGTTTTTAACGCTGCCAAAGACACGGTAACTACTTTTTTGACAGATTCGGTCACCAAGCTTTCAAATGAACTTTATGCTTATTTCCTTGATGGAAAATGCGGAATAGTAGATACTGCCGGAAATAAATTTTCATTGCCACTTTATGACAGCATTGGAAAGTACGAAGGAGTAAATGCAATTGCAATTCAGGAAAACAAATGGGGGGTAATAAACAATTACGGCCAGGAAATTTTACCCACTTATTACGATTCGGCCGTGATTGATTCGACAGGGCTGATAAGGACAAAAATTATTGAGGGTGGTGAGGAAAAATGGTTTATGTTTTCAGATAAGGGCCTTCAATTAACTACATCCCCGTATTCTTTTATCGATAAGACCAATAGTGAATCTATTTTCATTTTTAAGAAGGATAAGGCATTTGGGCTTATGGATATTGAAGGGAAAGAAATTCAAAGTTCCGTATTTCAAGATTTCAAATGGGTGAGAAATGGGTATTTGTTAAGGACTAAAGATGGAGAGGGATTGTTGAATCTGACGGGAGAATGGGCCTATCTGCCCTTTGCTGATTCCATAAAGGTATTGTCAGGCAATTATGTAATCTATTCAATAAATGGTGTAAATCATTTATTAGATCCTGATGGCAGGGAAGCTTTTTGCAGCCGCAACCAATTGTTGCCTCTGCAGGAAGAACTTGTTATCACCGTAGATAAAGGAAAATTTGGGCGGGTTGATTTTAACGGCAAAGAAATATTAGCGCCTGTTTATGATTCTATTTCTTCCCTGGGAAAAGACAGTGTGCTCATCGTGTTTAGCGACAAGCAGATAGGGTTATATAATTTTTACAGGGATTCACTTATAGGACCAAATAAGAGGATTCAGGAGATATTTCCTTTAAGCGAAGGTTTTTATGGAGTAAAAATTAACGGAAAATATGGTTTTGTGGATGGGCTTGGAAGGATAAGGATAGCCAACAGATACGACGGCATAGGTCGGTTTATTGAAGGAATGGCGCCGGTAAAATTGTTAGGTAGATGGGGATATATAGATAAAGCAGAAAAGTTAAGAATTCAACCCCTTTTTGACCAGGTTAGTGATTTTGAAGACGGAATTGCAATAGTTAAAAAAGATGGACTATATGGCCTGATCGACAAAAAGGGATCATTGGTCACTCCATTTAAATACGATGAAATAGAAAGAACTAAGGAAGGATATTTTATTTCCAAAAAGAAAAACAGCAGGAATGAGGTACTTAAAGGCGTGATAAGTCCTGAAGGGAGGGAAAGGATCTTTGCCAAATATGAGGACTTAAAGATTAATTCGGACGGCAATGCAATAGTGAAAAAGTTTGATAAATATGGAGTTGTAAATCTAAATGACTTGATCCTGTTATCTTTTGTGTTTGATAAAATTGAATACGATGAACATTCAAAAAATTATATTACAATAAGACAAAAACCTGCAGAGGTTGTTACTATTCCTGTGGAATAAAAAAGGGCCGATTAACATGGGCCCTTCTTGTTTTTTTAAAAAATGTTTTTTACTGTATTTCAACCGTAGATAAATCGGTCGTTTTGCCAAGATTTACAATTACATTCTCGATTGTTTTTGGAGTAAACCCTTCTTTGGGAAGGAATACCACTTTGTAAGTTCCCGGATACAGCCCTCTTATCATAAACTTCCCCGCTTCATCAGAATGTGTGCTCACCGAATCTGTTCCTGTAATGGCTACTACAGTTGGTGATGATTCTGTTGGGGCTACTGTTCCGGCAATTACGCCAGTTTCAGCTTCAGCCACCGCTCTTATTACAGGCTTTAAGTTATATCCGTTTGCAGTTTTAACGATTGACCGGCTTGCATCAAAATCAAGCAACAACCTGTAGATAACGCCTTCTACCAAATCAGCATTAATTTTCAGTTTTAGCCCTGATTGTTGAGCGCTTGGCGTTTTTAATGGAATCACTTCCCCATCTACTTTCACTGAATTGTTTTCTCCAAGGATCAATCGGATTTGAGAAACTTTCCCTGTAGGCACGTTCATGCTGGCAAGTAAAGTATCTTTTCCGTTAGTGAAATCAAGAAGGTTGTAAACGCCAGTTTTTACGTTTGCAAGAGATACCCAACCTCCTTCATTTTCCGAAGAATTAATTTCAATGGACTTGATGTCTATATTCACTTCTTCAAAATCTCCCGGAGCATCGGTTAGTCTTACTTCAAATCTGGTTTTTGATTCTTCATTCGTGCAGGAAAAGGTAATCACCGCAAAGAATAACAGAAGAATACTCAGTAAGTGTGTTTTTTTCTTTCTCATAGTTGTTTTGGTTTAATCAGAATTATGAACTTTCAATTTGCCCATAAATTGTGTTAGGCAAAATTCGGTTTTTTATCGTACAATTCGGCGAAATGTAACAAAGAGGACTTACGAGAAAAATTATTTCTGTGTAATAAAAATCATTCTTTCGGACGTGTGCGGATCAAAATTGTTTAGGTGGTAATCACCGAAAAAATCAATTACTTTCAACTGAGCTGCTTCAAAATATTTCAGGAAGTCACTTTGTGTTATGCTTTTAACTTTTTCCTGAAAACGATAATCCTTCCCATTGTCATGAAATGAAATATATTTACTGATAAAACCTCCTTCTACTTTCTTTTCTATTATAAACTCTATCCCTTCTATCGTTTTTCGCTCATAAGGTATAAGGTTTTCTATTACTTTTTGCGTATTAAAAAAATCAATTACAAACTTTCCGCCTGGCTTTAAAGCCTTTGATGCAGCCTGAATAGCCATTTTATTTTCACCTGCTTTTTCAAAATAACCAAAGCTGGTAAAAATGTTTAATACATGATCGAATTCTTCAATTGCAAAGACATTTCTCATGTCATGTACAAAAAAATTTAATTTTTCATCTCCAAACCTTCTGGTGAATCGATTCGCAAAGGCAATACTATCAGGCGAAAGATCTATTCCTGTAACATCATATCCTGACTTATGAAGATAAATGGCATGCCGTCCTTTACCACAAGCAAGGTCCAGGACATTATCCTCAGGGTTTATTGGGAGGTACTTAATTAAATGATCTATAAAATGCTCAGCCTCATGATGATCTCTGTTTTTATACAAAATATGATAATAAGGCGAATCAAACCACTCTCCAAACCACTCTTTAGGTGCAATCATTTAAAAATCTATTTCAATGCTATTATGTCTCAGAAAATTCTAGACCGTTATGAAGACTTAGTCTTCCTGTCAAAATTTGCCTCAAAAATAAGTTATATTTACAATTATCTTTTTAAATAATAAAAAAGGGAGAAGTAATGCGTGAAGATTACCTGCAACCTGACAAGGATCATCTGAATTCTGTAGAAAAGGAGTTTGAGAAAGCGCTCCGACCCTTATCTTTCGCCGATTTTGCCGGTCAGGATAAAATTGTTGAAAACTTGAAAATTTTCGTGGAGGCGGCCAAGCTTAGAGGAGAATCGCTGGATCACGTGTTACTGCATGGTCCTCCTGGTCTAGGTAAAACTACTTTATCGAGTATTGTTGCCAATGAGTTAGGCTCAGGAATTAAAATAACTTCCGGTCCTGTATTGGACAAACCAAGTGATCTTGCTGGTCTGTTAACCAACCTTGAGCAAAATGATGTTCTTTTTATAGATGAAATTCATCGACTGAATCCCATTGTGGAAGAATATTTATATTCTGCAATGGAGGATTTCCGAATCGATATCATGCTGGATTCGGGGCCAAATGCGCGAACTGTGCAAATTGGGTTGAGTCCCTTTACCTTAATCGGAGCAACCACCCGTGCAGGACTATTGACTTCACCTTTGAGAGCAAGATTTGGTATTAATGCACGACTGGAATATTATGATGCAAAGTTGCTTTCTTCCATTATAAAACGTTCAGCTAAAATTTTAAATACACCTATAGAAAATGATGCTGCTTTTGAAATTGCAAGAAGAAGCAGGGGAACTCCCAGAATAGCAAATAACTTATTAAGAAGGACAAGGGACTTTGCGCAGATCAAGGGAAACGGAACAATTACTGTGGCAATAGCCCAGATGGCTCTAACCGCCCTTGAGGTAGACCAAAACGGGTTGGATGAAATGGATAACAGGATTCTTCAAACAATTATAAATAAATTCAAGGGAGGCCCGGTTGGATTGAGTACAATAGCGACCGCTTGTGGTGAGGAAGCGGAAACAATTGAGGAAGTATATGAACCTTTTTTAATTCAGGAAGGCTATATAAAGAGGACTTCCAGGGGAAGGGAAGCCACAGATCTTGCCTACAGGCATCTTAAAATAGTTCCTCCTTCAAGGGTCGGCAATCTGTTCGATTGAGTTATTAAAAGCATTCAAAAAGAGCACGCGCAACTGGATATGAAACCTGCTAAAATTTTATTTTTGTCTTCCAACTTCCATCTTCCCACTCCCAACTAAAAAAATGAATTACTCTTCTCCAAAAAAATATACTGCATTAATCAAGCAAAGATCAAAGGAGCTGGGCTTTGATTTTTGTGGGATTTCCCGTGCGGATTTTTTACAAGAAGAGGCACCAAGACTTGAAAACTGGCTAAAGCAAAACATGCACGGCCAAATGAGTTATATGGCCAATCATTTTGACAAAAGATTGGATCCGCGAAAGCTGCTAGAAGGCGCTAAATCCATAGTTTCCTTTTTGTTAAATTACTATCCTGAAGAAGACATTCCTTCAGAAGACAATTACAAATTGTCTAAGTATGCCTATGGCACCGATTATCATTTTGTAATAAAAGATAAGCTTAAGGTCTTAATGGAAACGCTTAAACTTGAAGTTGGAGATATAGGAGGAAGGGCTTTTGTTGATTCTGCACCGGTCTTGGATAAGGCATGGGCAAAAAAAAGTGGGTTGGGTTGGGTAGGTAAGAATGCCAATTTGATAAACAAGGGGAGTGGAAGTTTCTTTTTTATTGCCGAGTTGATCCTCGATCTGGAACTTGAGTATGACGGTCCTGTAAAAGATTATTGTGGAACCTGTACGCGCTGCCTGGATGCCTGCCCTACAGATGCTATTGTACAGCCTTATGTAGTGGATGGAAGTAAATGCATTTCCTATTACACAATTGAACTAAAAGAGCAAATTCCTCAGGAAGTGAAGGGAAAATTCGAGAATTGGGTTTTCGGTTGCGATATATGTCAAGATGTTTGCCCTTGGAATTCTTTTTCAAAAAGGCATTCAACTCCTGAATTTCTACCGAACCAAGAGCTTATTTCTATGAAGAAGTCTGATTGGGAAGAAATAACACAGGAAGTCTTTAGCAGAGTTTTTAAGAATTCTCCGGTAAAAAGAACCAAATTAGAAGGATTAAAACGAAATATAGCGTTTATAAAAGAGTGATTCAGGCGAACTTTCTTTGAAATCTTTTGAAGATCCTATCCAATATTCTTTTATAAATATGACCAAACGTTTGGTAACACCAGGCTTTTAATTCTTTTATCTCTTGAACAATAAGAGAGTCTATTGCTTTTTTTAATTCTTTTTCGAAAAGCTTTTGATCAAAGCTTACTTTTTCAAGAATTATTTTAAAATACTCTAACATATCAAAAAAAATACTTCGTTGTATTGGTAAACTAAATTTCTCCGGTCTTATTTAACCGGATGAAGAACGAACATGTACGCAAATAGTTTATATGAGTAATGAAAATTATAACATAAATTTGTAAAATAAAAAGATAGGAATGAATTTTTTTTCTTTTCATATAAAAATTAAGCTGGTTTTTATTATTTCAACCTTTTTTTTAGTATATGGGTCTTTTTCTCAGGGCATCAATATAGAATTAGGCAATCCGAATATTGGTTTGAATGAAGTTTTTACCATTACTATTGTCGGAAATAACCAGAAGATTTCCATTTACAATGATTTTCCGGAGATACCGGGAATGGTAAAAAGGGATAAATCCCGCTCTACTTCTACCAATATTATCAATGGACAGGTTTCGTTCAGTCAAACTACCACCCAAAATTATATGGCTAAAAGAGTCGGGAAATATCGTTTGAAGCCATTTACGATGGAAATCAATGGTAAAAATTACAAATCAGACGGAATAACTATTAATGTAGGACCTCCCAGACAGGTTCAAAGAAATCCGTTTGATTTCAATCCGTTTGAGGATTTTTTTAATGATAGAAATGAACCATTGGAGTTTGTAGATGTAAAAGCCGATGCCTTTTTTGGCTTAACTACAAATAAAGATGAAGTATATGTGGGAGAAGGAGTCACTGTATCGCTGGCGTTTTATGTAGCTGCGCAAAACCGGGCAGAACTTGATTTTGACGATATAGTTAATCAACATAATGAAATTTTGAAGAAACTCCGACCTGATAATTGTTGGGAGGAAAACTTCGATCTGGAACGCATAGAAAAGGCTACTGTTGTAGTAAATGACAGAGTGTATACTCAATATAAAATATATCAGGGCGTATTTTATCCTTTAAGTACACAGAATATTGTGTTTCCTCCAATTGATTTGAGAATAAAGAAATACTTAAGGGCAAGAGGAAGCTCCTTCTTTGATGTAAAGGAAAAAATAGAGACTTTTACCTCGAAAAAGAAAATAGTTAAGGTTAAAGAATTACCTCCCCATCCATTAAAAGAAAAGGTAGCTGTTGGAAATTATAAACTCGAAGAACAGGTGTCTTCTTTGAATTTGAATACGGGAGAAAGTTTTAATTATGACTTTAAAATTGTAGGGGAAGGTAATATTGCAGGACTAGCCGGACCTGAGGTGCCTGAAACAAATGCACTCGCATTTTACAGTCCCAATGTAAAACAAAATATAAGGCGGGCGGGAAATAAGGTCACAGGTTCAAAACTCTTTAGCTATCATGGTATTCCTAACGAACCAGGCGCTTATCCTTTAGACAAATATTTTAGCTGGATATTCTTTAACCCTTACACAGAAAAATACGATACCCTTCAGTCCGATTTGACTATAGCTGTATCTGGCGAAAGTAAATTAAATTCCTCAATAGTTTCATCAGATTTAGGATCATTTTATGATCAAATGGGTCAGGTAGATGATACACTTAGGAAACGAGATGAAACAAAATGGAATGAATATTTGCTGAATGCTTTTATAGTGATAATGATAGTAATTACTTTAGTGGTAATAATTAAGAAATAATGTCGAGTATTTACGGAAAAATTTTTAGAATAAGCACCTTTGGAGAGTCTCATGGCAGAGCAGTAGGCGTAGTTATAGACGGTTGCCCGGCGGGGATTGAAATTGATATCGAATTCATTCAGTCGGAGTTGGACCGAAGAAGACCAGGACAATCTAAAATCACCACCCAAAGAAAAGAAGAAGACAAAGTTGAAATCGTTTCTGGAATATTTGAAGGAAAATCTACTGGTACTCCGTTAACCTTACTGGTGTGGAATGAGGACCAGCGAAGCAAAGACTATTCTCATATTGCAGATAAATTTCGCCCTTCTCATGCCGATTATACCTATCAGGAAAAATATGGAATAAGAGATTACAGAGGAGGAGGAAGAAGCTCAGCAAGGGAAACATTGGCAAGAGTGGCAGCAGGAGCCGTTGCCAAATCAATCTTAAAGTCAAAGGGGATTACAGTGCAGGCCTTCGTTTCGCAGGTGGGCGCTTTAAAACTTGATCAGGATTATTCGCAATATGATTTAAGCTTGACCGAAAACAACATTCTTCGTTGTCCTGATCCTCAGAAAGCAGAAGAGATGATCGCGTTTATTGACGATGTAAGGAAAAACAGGGATACGGTGGGAGGTGTGGTTAGTTGTGTTGCCAAAGGAGTACCTGTTGGATTGGGAGAGCCTGTATTTGATAAATTACACGCCGAACTCGCAAAGGCCATGATGAGTATTAATGCAGTCAAAGGTTTTGAATATGGAAGCGGTTTCAAAGGAGTGGAAATGTTGGGCTCGCAGCATAACGATCATTTTTATGTGGAGGAGGGAAAAGTAAGGACCAAGACCAACTTATCAGGAGGTATACAGGGAGGAATTTCAAATGGCGAGGATATTTATTTCAGGGTTGCCTTTAAACCTGTGGCAACTTTAATGATGGACCAGGAAAGTGTGAATGAAAAAGGAGAATCTGTTGTTGTATCTGGAAAAGGACGTCATGACCCATGTGTGGTGCCAAGAGCTGTTCCGATTGTGGAAGCAATGGCTGCCCTTGTTTTGATTGATTTTTACTTAAGAAATAATGTTTCGAAAATAAAATAAAGAGGAGATAATAATAATATTTAAATATAGAAAAAATGCAAACTAAAAAATTTGTAGATATATATCTGGAATCCAATCCTAATCCTAATTCCATGAAATTTGTTTTTAATTTTATGCTTTTACCAGAAGGGATGCATTTGGATTTTCCTGATCAGGAGTCAGCCGAGGGCTCGCCTCTGGCTTATGAGCTTTTTGAAATTCCTTATGTAAAAAGGGTATTTTTCATGAGCAACTTTGTTACCATCACTAAGGATGAGGAAAAAGAGTGGACGGAAATTTCTGCCGAGCTTAAATCCTTTCTAAAGGAATACTTTGAGGAGGGTAAACCGCTAATGATAGAGGACGTGATGGACAATGATGTTCATGATGATGACCCTGAAGTAGTAAAGAAAATAAAATCAGTTCTTAATGAATACATTCGTCCGGCAGTAGAGCAAGACGGAGGGGCAATAAGATTCCATTCTTACGTAGATGGTGTGGTGAAGGTATTATTACAAGGATCTTGCAGTGGATGTCCTTCCTCAACGATTACCTTGAAGGCGGGGATCGAGAATCTTTTAAGGAGAATGGTCCCCGAAGTAACTTCAGTAGAGGCAGAAGGCATTTAACCTGCCTTTTGCCTCTACTTTTTTAAGCTTCTTTAAGCTTTAAAATTTTAAACTCTACTCTTCTGTTTTTAGACCTTCCCTCAGGTGTTTTGTTGGAGGCAACCGGTTTAGCCTTTCCAAATGCTTTTACATCAATTCTACTGGCGTCAATTCCTTTATTGATAAAATAAGCCGTAACGGCTTCAGCTCTTTTTTTGGATAGCTGGTTATTGTATTTCGAGCTTCCCACATTATCAGTATGACCTGCTATTTCAATTACAATATCCGAATTGTCCTCAAGGAACGAGGTTATCCGGTCAAGCTCCGGAAAGGATTCTTCCTTCAATTCGGACTTATCCGTTTCAAAGAAAATATTATTCATTACAATAGTTTCTCCAACTTTAATGGGAACCAACATTAAATCCTGAACCATTTCCTTATTTTCTTTTTGGTCCATCAAATCGATATTCTGACTAACGGGAAGAAAACCTTCTGCCTCTGCCCTATAGCCATAAATTGCTTTTGAAGGAAGTACAATTTGATATTGACCCGTGGTTGAATCAGATTCGGCTATGCCTATTTCTTTTCCACCGGGTAATTGCTCATATATTATTTTTGCTGCGATTGGTTCTTTTGTTTTAGAATGAATCACCTTTCCTGTGATAGATACTACAGGAAGTGGTTGATAAAAGATTGGAAGTGCAAGACGATAAAGATCTGCATCCTCATCTGAAATTTCTTTGGAATAATAAGCATACTTTCCGGTTTCAGGAATATTTATAAAGAAATCATTTCGGGCAGAATTAATTGCCGGGCCCAGATTTTCAGGTTCTGTCCAGTTGGTCCATGTATCGTCAAGGCGTCTGGTTACATAAACATCATTTCCTCCATATCCGCTAAATCCTCTTGAACTAAAATACAATGTCTTATCATCGGCAGCGAGAAAAGGTGAAGCTTCCTCAGAAGCAGTATTTAAAATGCTTCCCAGGTTTATTGGTTCAGACCACTTCTCATCCGCCTGCAAAAAACTGACATACAAATCCCTGTCGCCATGTGTATCGTCTCTTTCTACAGATTGCAGAAGGATCTTTCTATTATTTGCAAGAAAATAATTGGCTTTTGGATTGTTATTGTATTCATTGACAATCACCAAAGATTTCGGTTGAGTCCAACCGGTTTCAGTTTTGGAGCTTACAGAGACTCCAGCTTTCAGTCTTCCGTCTTCAGTATACTGGTTACCCAGAAGGAGAATTATCGAATTTCCGTCCGGAGTAATAGAATTAATAAAGTTTGGACCTATAGTATTAATTGGTAATCCCAGGTTTTTTGCAATCCCCCATTCTTCAGTAACGGTATCCAGTTCAGAATACCATATATCTTCCTTATCCGAAATGCCACCTATATTTTCAGGATGGTTTCTTCTGCTAAAAAATAGAGTTTTGCCGTCAGGAGATAGCAAAGGGCCGTATTCTTTGTAAGGGCTATTGATGTTGTCGGTCAATCTCTCGGGCGTCAAGTCTTTTCGAAGATTTTCAGCCAGGTTAATGTCTATTTTAATCGGAATTTTTGAATCTGATATTCCAATGGCGTCTATACTATAATATCCTGGAATTGCATCGCCTTTGAGAACTATTTTTATGGCATGAACTTCATAAGGCGTTTTGTCCAAAAAGATATTCAGCAGTCGTGCTTTGATATTTATCGGTTTTGGTTCGAACGTATTGATAAGATATTCTTTATCATTTTTATCGTAAGCAAAAACCTTGTGGATGGCAGAGGCGCTATAGGATTCTGCGATCGCTATTTGCTGAATTTTAATCGGATAGGCAAAACCTACCTTTAAGAACTCTTCTTTGCCTGTTTTTGCAGGGGCCCATGCACTCGGGCTTTCTCCTCCTGCAGGTAAAACATTAGGTTTGTCTAAAACCTGTGCTGCAGAATATTGAAGTGGAGTTAATTGAGAGGAAAACTCAACTATCTTAGATGCCCATTGTACATTTTGGGCAAATGATAAATTTAAAACAAAACAAAAAACTCCTGTTAATAATCTCTTCATCGGTATGCTAAAATTTTATTTATTTTATTTAATTTTTTCTTCGTTGTTATATTTCGAGTACTCGTATTTCCACACGGCGATTTGTTTTCTTTGCTTCTTCAGAATCTTCTTTAGATAAGGGCATTGATCCGCCAAAAGCTTTCACTTTAACTCTTCTTTTATCAATTCCTTTATCATATATATAGTCCCTGATGGCTTCTACTCTTTCCTCTGAAAGCTGATAATTGAGTTTAGGGTTACCGCGAAAATCAGTATGGCCCTCCAATTGTATGACCATTTCAGCATTTTCATTTAACATTTCAACAATATCGTTCAATTCCTGAAGTGCAGACTTAGGAATATCGGAGGTACTTTGCTCAAAATATAAATTTTTAATTCTGATTACATGACCAACTCCCCCTGGAGAGAGGAAAAAATCTTTTTGAATGGAACTGGAATCGCCGTTTGTATTTTCTTTAAAGGATAATGTTTCTCTATAAATCACAAAACCCTCTGCTCTTACAATAAAAGAATATTGATTTTTGCTGAGCATCATTGTTTCAAACTTCCCTGTACTATCTGCATTTGCAATACCGTAGTCATCACCGTAAGGCAGTTTCTCATAGGTGACTCGCCC
>DASPJL010000089.1:0-24002 GCA_035628645.1 Cytophagales bacterium
CAGATGAATAATGCTTTAAATGCGCAGGCTTTTACTTATGGAAGTGATATCTATTTTAATGAAGGGAAATATGAGCTCAATAGTAATAGTGGGAAAAATTTATTAGCGCACGAGTTAACACATGTGGTTCAACAAAAATCAGTGACAAAGCACAAACAAAACCATATAGTTCAGCAAAAACCCGAAAGCAATCCCAAAAAAACTGAAAGCGGCAAGAAAGAAACCGAACTTACTGCCTCTTCTAAAATATGCGGTCCAAATGTTTCATTTCCAGTGTCAAACGTATGGAGTCGGATAAAATCTAATTTTCGAGGTTGGTCCCCTTCAGATAAGTTAGCTGCGAGCTTATATTTAATTTTACCGTATGTACCTGAAGCAAGATCAAATCCAAGAAGCGCTGGAGGGACATCATTATTTGAAGGAAGTATGATGGAACCAATTATAGCTTTTATTGCAAACATCAGTCAACACCCGCTTTTTTCAAACTATGTAAATGCAACAAATAACTGGCAACTTAACAGGGATGCTTTTGATACCATTGGTTTATTTGTTTTATCCGCAGACTGGACTTTTAATGTACCCGATTGTGGAATTCCCGGATGTAATTCGTTAAGTTCTGCCGCTTTGCCAAGAGGCGTTTCTGATCTTTGTGAAGATCCTTCCTCATGTTCACTTTCGGTTCAAATGGGTCAAAATTGTTGGCTCTCCGGCACAGTAAATTATGGCACGTATGGAATAATGATGAAAGAGGCACACATCTGGTGTAGCAATCAGAGAGCAAGAATGTTTAGCCTGCTACCTGGCATTCTTTTGTCCTCCTTCGGTAATTTCTCTGTTGCTCTCAATGAGTTAAGGAGATCTATGGACGACCAAGAAATTGCAGCCGCTCTTTTAAAGGACATGTTCTCTGAGACAAGTCTCTTTACATATGTAAGCGAATATAAACTTTGGGATAGAGAAAATCCCACGGCTCCTTTAAGTTGGGCTTTGGCTACCTATAGAAATGGGCCATCGGGGAAACCTGGAGGATCAAATAGACCAGAATGCCAAACAACTTGTGCGCCTTTAGATCCTTCAATTTTTTCAGGGTGGGATTATGTATGGGAACCTATAAAGCATCGATAAATGGATATAAAACAATTGCTATAAAAATGAGAGCTGTTGAATCAAAGACTACGGCAACTGTGGCCAGAAAATCCACACCGTTTTTCAGTAATGAGAGAGGGAAGGATTTTTTTAAAACAAATGTCAGAGATCAATCTTTTTTTTCAAAGGGCAAATCAGCAACTCCATTTCTTCAACCCAAACTAACCATCAGCCAACCTAACGACCCCTTCGAAAAAGAAGCAGATGCAATGGCCGATAAAGTGGTGCAACGAATGGAAGTCAATCCAACGCTTCACACCGGTTTAGAGACAGCAAATTCTGTTGCTCCATCCATTCAGGCAAAATGTGCCTCTTGTGAGGAGGAAAAACTGCAGAAAAAGGAGGAAGAAAATAAAGAGTTAAAAGAGAAAATCCAGACAAAACCCATCTTTGAAAGCAACATTCCTCCTGAGGAGAACATCCAACGGAAATGTACCCATTGTGAAAAAGAGGAAAAGTTACAGGCAAAAGGGGAAAATACCTCTATTGGTAAATCCAAAAATCTCGAAAGCAACCTAATTCGAAGTAAAGGAAATGGAAGTCCACTTTCCAATGGAATCAAAAATCAAATGGAGTCATCATTTGGAAGGAATTTCAGCAATGTCAGAATTCATAACAATAGTTCGTCCATTCAGATGAGCAAAGACTTAAATGCTCAGGCATTTACGCATGAAAGCGACATCTATTTTAACTCGGGAAAGTATACAACGAATAGCACTGCCGGTAAACACCTATTGGCGCATGAGCTTACCCACGTTGTTCAACAGGGAGCAGCAGGAAGGAATACGGTCAATACTTCGTCAGATGACAATATTCAGAGAAAATGTGGAGATGAAAATTGTAGTTCAATAGATCCTCTTACGCCTGCCTGCCCCGACCCTGTAGATTTCATGATCAACTTGCAATTGGAGACCATTCGTAATTCTCTTTTTGTTTCTTCTGATAACCCTGCCGTTCTTAAAAAGGGGGACGCGGGAAATGGAGTAGATTTAATACAAAAATTATTACTGAATGTCGATTGCAGCTCAACGGAAAGAAATGGCATTCGCAGTGAAATGCGGTTGGGAAAATTCGGTAGCAAAACAAAGGCTGCCGTAAAGATATTTCAGGCAGGCCACAAAGATGGAAATGGTATTGCACTTGAAGTAGATGGAATTGTTGGACCGGCCACATTAAGCGCTATGGATATAATCATGGATGTGCCGCCAACAAAACCACCGCTTGCCCCGGAAGGAACAGGTGATTGCTTTGGAAAGGCAGTTCATGGACCAGGAGAATCTGATATTTTAGATCCGCTAAAAATACCCTTTATGCCTGCAGTTCAAGCCTGGGAGCTGTCCAATTTTGACATTGACAAGCATTTCTTAAAAACAGAACACCGTAATTTTCTGAGAAGCAAGGTGATTACCTCTATAAATACCCTAAAGAGTAGCTTGCCTGCCGGCAGACCCATAAAAATTAAAATCTTTGGAGAGACAAGTACAACAGCCAGTGATCAACACAATAAATTATTATCCGAAAGAAGGGCTCAGTGTGTTTTTAACACGCTTGTGGAAATGGGAATACCCGAACCTTTGATTATCGTTCAAACAGGAATTGGCGAAACATTGGCGCGGCTTCGGCTCCTTCTTAGCGGATCTCCTGTTTTAGATAATTTAGAAGACAGGACGGAAAGAAAGGTAACGATTGTCCTCGACATTGGCGGGGAAGCAGAATGTTCCACAACGGATAGAATCAGACCGTCAAAAAAGTTTGTCGCAAAAATCGCTTGCCAAAGCCCTGATACTTATTTCATCAATGTAGGAGACGTAAGTGATCTTACTAAACCTACTTACCGGGAATTCATGTGGGTGCATGATGGAATACGAAAAGGCTGCAGGTATGTTCCTGACGCAGCGCCGTCTAATCTTCTGGGAGTAGCGGCTTCGGGAGATTTACATCTTGCTTATGGCAATCCTGATAACCCTTTTGCGCATTCTGACTTTCAAGGAAAAGTTGAATTAAGAAGTCTTACAACTACTGCGCTTTTAAGCAGAGTTTCAACAGTAGGCGATGTTTTTCACATTGCTGTTCCAGGAAAGTGGACTGATCCTGATTGTGGAATAGATTTCGAAGATTTACCTGGCAGAATGAATCCAATAGGTACTGTAAAGTGCGGCAATGTCCCTGACCCACCGGAAAGCCCCAATTGTGAAGAAAGCGAAGAACCTTGTTCCGACGTTGAAAGGCAAAGCGCAGCTACAAAATTTGTAGGAAGAATGGCCCGGTTTTCAGGCGACCCGGCTGAAGTGCTAAGAAAAATACCCTTTTTAAGAAATGTAATGCGATATGTAGACAAATTCTTAGAGTTTATAGGCAAAAAAGCCATCGTCGGTGGAGCTTATGTAACCCTTTCTACAAAAGATTTAGCAACTCCCATTACCAGAGATTTTGTGTTTTTAGGCGCCGGATTAAATTCATCAGGCCGGACTTTTGAAGGCGATGTCTCTTATGCGGATGAATTCACCCTTGACAATCCAAAACAACTTGAAAATGCGACTTCCGGTCTTCTTCTTCATGGATCTGACTTTGAAGGCGGGTCGACATTAACCATTAAAGGAGGGTCAAATAAAACTGATCTGCATATAGGCGGAAACGGAATAAATAAAACAGTTTCTTTCAAAGGATTCTTCTGTAACTCATCCTCAGACAGGGTGTCCCACGGAAAATTATTACCTGCTTCCAATGCATCCTGCGATAGTATTTTCGTATTGTCCATGCCAGACAGAAATTGCAAAGGTGAAGAAGAGGATTGTCCCCCTTCACGAAAAGTGGATTATGGCAGACGTTTTAGAGTTAGAACAGGCAGGGCTGTATACTCTTCTTTGCCTGTAATTGGAAAACAACTGGCCGATCGCATTGGCGGTTGTGGAGCTACTTTATCATTCATAAACATTGGAACTGACACTGGAAACGACAAGTGGATATACAGAGAGTTTTTATTTATTGGGAAAAATAATGTTTGCCCTTTTACTGTAAGCGAGGGTGACTTTTTTATAGACTTTATAGTTCCCCGATTTTTATCATTGGAAAGCGGAGATGACCCTTATGCGTTGTCTCATTTTATCGGGCCTTCCACGTTGAATGCGGCAAAAAACTTCCACATCACCAATGTTCCTTCAGCAGATTTTAATTTGCCGGGAAAATATCTTCCTGATGCTGCAAGCTGTGGAGGTGCAAGCGTTAATGGGGCTACCATTCCGCTCAGCGCTGTAGAGTGCGGCGAGGTTCCACACCCTTTACATTTCACTACACCTGAGCCTTCAGATCTCGATCGCTGTAAAGATTTCAGGAATTCGAACTCATTTGTTTTAGGAGAGATTTTTAAATTAAAGATGGGGTACTATGACGATATAATAAAATCAATCGCAACACCTCCCGGATTACGGTATGAAAAATACCGCGAATTATCCAAATTGATAGGAAGCAGAGTTAACAATGGCGTTTTTGCCGGCAAAACCAGTTCAGGAGAACCGGTCATAACCATCGTAGATTTCGGAGTTGTCTCTATGAGCCGGGATCCTGTATTTGGCTATTTATTTAAGGTTCAGATCTTGTCAGATCCCTGTACTTATAATAAAGATGGTAAACCGGTGCTTTTGCGACCAGAAGGATGTTTTGAAGGATTTATAAAGAATGGAGGATTTTCGACTATTTACCCCATTGTAAAAATTCCCTCTACTCCCGATTCAGGAAGTAAAGACGATAGTAATACCGGAAAGAATAAAAAGATACTGACCTAGAACCTCCGACAGTAGTTATACTTAAGTCATTAAAAATATGAAAACATCAGCTACAATTTTTGATTATAAAGTTTTACCTGAAAAATATGATTACCTGGCTCCCGATAATTCCGAAATAAGACTTTTATCACAAACAAAATATGGAGGAATTGCCCATTGCATTTTGCCCCCTGGAAAAACTTCAATAGCTGTAAGTCATAAAACTGTGGAAGAAATCTGGTATATACTTTCTGGCATGGGGGAAATGTGGGAAAGATCAACCACTACTGAAGAGGTTATTAGCCTTGTTGCCGACACGAGCCTTACTATTCCTACAGGAAATCACTTTCAATTCAGGAATACCGGTTCCAAGCCTCTTTGCATTTTAATAGCAACTATGCCTCCATGGCTAGGGAAGGATGAAGCTGTTACAGTAAAAGGCTATTGGAATTAATAAATGAATAGTTGTTAAACATTCTGAAACATTAAATTATGCTTCCCGAAACAATAAAATGCCTTACTCCCCAATGGAATCAGCTTACGCTGGAGGCTATAAAGCTTACCCGAACCTCCCCTCCTCTTGCGGCCCGTGCGCTTGCTATGGTTCATACTGCAATATTTGATGGATGGAGTGTCTATAATAAAAACGCGATTAGTACCACCACTGCGAGATATATTAAAAGAAGCAAAAAAGATTGTGATGATCTGGAGGAGGAAATAAGAAAAACAATCAGCTATGCAGCTTTTTCAGTTCTAAACTACCTGTTCTGGTCTGCCTTGCCACCACAAAATAAGAGTATTTTCAGGGAGCTGATGATCCGCTGCAATTATAATCCCGATGATTGCTCTATAGATACATCTACATCAGAAGGAATAGGAAATCTTATGGGAAGATTAATCATTGACTCAAGAAAAGGAGACGGTGCAAACCAGGAAGGTATGGAATGCAACTTTTCGCCTTGGGGAGATTACACAGGATACAAACCTCAAAATCCTCCTGAGCCGGAAAAGATGAAAGACATTAATCACTGGCAACCATTACTCATAAATGAAAAAATTCAAAGTTTTCTCACACCACACTGGAGCCTGGTAAAACCTTTTGCGCTTCCTTATGCCTGGA
The DNA here is from genome assembly GCA_035628645.1 of Cytophagales bacterium. Classification (GTDB taxonomy): domain Bacteria; phylum Bacteroidota; class Bacteroidia; order Cytophagales; family Cyclobacteriaceae; genus DASPJL01. The sequence goes on from DASPJL010000089.1 coordinate 6,028, forward strand.
GATTTCGTCCCAAAGAACCCTTTGGATATCCTTCCTATGAGTTCAACACTCAGATAAAAGAAGTTTTGGAATACAACCGGAATCTTACTGAAGAACAAAAAGCAATCGTAGAATATTGGCTTGATGGCCCAGGCACATATACTCCTCCCGGACACTGGTGTGAGATTACACAATATGTAGCTTCTGAGGGTTGTAAAAATTACAATGAAACCGAATGTATTCAGTTATTTTTCGCGGTAACCAATGCTTTACTGGATGCCTCCATCTCTTGCTGGGATTCTAAACGACATTATGATTCTGTCCGGCCAATTACTGCCATACATAAATTGTATTATGGAAAAAAGATAGAGGGGTGGGCTGGACCTAATTTAGGCACACAAACAATTTTAGGACAAAACTGGAAACCATATCAGCCCCTGGACCTGGTTACACCGGCTTTTGCTGAACATGTTTCAGGTCACAGTAATTTTAGCCGGGCTGCTGCAACTATTTTAAGTTGTTTTACGGGAAGCGATGACTTTAATGCCTGCGCTACGTTCAAGAAAGGGGAATCTATTATCGAAGAGGGAAAACCTTTAGAAGATGTGGAACTCAGGTGGTCTACATTTACAGAAGCCGCAGAACAAGCAGGGTTATCAAGATTATATGGAGGAATTCATTTTAGAAAAGGGAATGAAGAAGGTCTAAAACTGGGCGAAGAAGTGGGACGATGTGCTTGGGAAAAGGCGTTGTTTTACTTCAATAATAAAAACCAGTAATGTTGAATTAATGTCATTTGGTTCAACTTTTTGGAGGGTTTAAAACCCTCCAAAAATTCGCTAATAACTGAACAGCAAACCAATAGCTAAACCTCAAAACCATGTATATTCAAACTTTTAAAGAAGGGTCGTCTCACACTCCTTCCCGCATTGACCATACAATGTCTCCATCATTTTTTACCTCCTCTTTTTATGAAAGTGCACAAAAAACACAAAATCCATTTTTTCAAACAAAGCTCACCATAGGAAAACCGGGGGATAAATATGAAAAAGAAGCAGATGCTGCCGCTCAGAAAGTTGTTGGCGGGAAAGGAAATCCTTCGATCCAGCAAAAAGCAATCTCCAAAATTCAAAAACAAGATATCCCAAAGGAGGAAGAGAAAAACAACGTCCAAAGAAAATGCGCCGGATGTGAAAAAGAGGAAAAAGAAAAGGTGCAAACAAAGTCAGATGGCAATGCAACACAAGCGCCTTCTTCCATGGCTTCACAGCTTCAAAACTCAAAAGGCAAGGGATCCAATCTTTCAGCGACTACGTTATCTGAAATGAACCATTCCTTTGGACATGATTTCAGCAACGTCAAAATCCATAATGACCAGGATGCGGTCAACATGAATAAATCCTTAAATGCTCAAGCTTTTACCACCGGAAATGATATTTATTTTAATTCAAATAAGTTTAATCCCGGAACAACCAAAGGCAAAGAACTGCTTGCACATGAATTAACCCATGTAGTGCAACAAACAGCCGCTCAACCACAAAATCATTTACAAAGGTCTTGTAACGATGGCGCTTGTGATAGTTGCTTCGGAGGCGTGCGTGATTTCTGGATTACTTTCTTCTTCCGAAGAAGGGCCACAGCCAGAACCATGCGGTATTTAAGGCAACAGATCAATGAGGCAAAAAGAATTCTGGCAAACTGCTGTCTGAGATTAAAAGCCAATTTCAATTGGAGGCTTCTTGGGGGAGGTGGAACATTTAACTTCCTGCAAAATAATGCTGATGGATCCTGGCAATATTCAAATGATGCCTCAACTTTAGGAACAGGAAATACTTTCAGCGGTAGCAGAGGAATACCTGTACTGGTAGTGGATGATGTACCAAACTCAGGAGGAGGTGTTACTGTAGATACCCGATTCGATACCAATTACACAGGCCGAACCTATGCGGTTGTTGGAGTTAATCAAACCAATCCTAATCCCGGATGTAATCATCTGACACATGAACTGTGGCACGTTTCCAGTGGAATAGTAGGACATGACGTAGCACATGGGACCCTGGCAGCTTGTTCGGGCAATGATGTAAGTCCGGAGTACTGTTCAGGATTAAGAAATATTGTGGCTCCGGTAGGAGATTTTCCTATACCTTCCGGAGATACTGCTGTAGCCTGACCAACTTCTAAAAACAACCTAAAACAAAAAATGGATCAGCAAGAAAATAATATTTTACAGGAAAATGCTACACTGCCGGAGTTTGAATACCTGGAACAACTGATCAAGCATAGATTGAATAAATATTTTCCCTCAGACAATGACATCTACCCTCCTGACTTCACCGAAAAAAGTCAATGGTCTCCTTATATATATAAATTCATTGAAGAGAATAATCTGAATGAAGACGAATCGGTTTTATTGCTTATTTCCCTTGCACCCCATGTTCAGCCCGATCTTTTTGACCGGGTAATTGAAAGTAAACTTAAAGGCTCCGGCGATTTCCAACGATTGGGCGGAGTTAGGGGAAAAAATTTCAGAGGGTTCCTACCCACAGGAGAAACGGCCCTCTTCATGCTTGATGGAGAAAGTTGGGATAAGAGGATTGAAATTCAGAAGATTTTCGGAACGGACCATCTTTTTTATAAAAAACACATCTTATGGATTGAAGAACTGCCAATCGGAGAACCGGCAATGAGCGGAAGAATTATTCTATCTCAAGAAATTATAGATTACCTGATTACGGGAAAAATTTCAAAACCAAGGTTTGGAATGCATTTTCCGGCCCAACTTTTACAAACCAGGCAAGAATGGGAAGATCTGGTACTCAACAATGACACCATGAAACAGGTAAAGGAACTAGAGCTTTGGATCAGGCATGGAAACACTTTGCTTAACGACTGGGGAATGGGAAAGAAGATTAAACCCGGATTCCGTGTCCTGTTTCACGGCCCTTCGGGAACAGGAAAAACCCTTACTGCTTCCCTTCTTGGAAAATATACGGGAAAGGATGTCTACAAAATAGACCTTTCGATGGTGGTGTCTAAGTTTATAGGAGAAACAGAAAAAAACCTGGCCAACCTATTTGACCTCGCCGAACACAAAGACTGGATCTTATTTTTTGATGAAGCAGATGCACTTTTTGGAAAAAGAACCAGCGTAAGAGATGCTCACGACAAGTATGCCAATCAGGAGGTTTCCTTTCTTTTACAAAGAACGGAAAACTACGATGGGCTGGTGATCCTGGCAACAAACTTTAAAAGCAATATTGATGACGCTTTTTCAAGGCGGTTTCAATCTCATATTTACTTCCCGTTACCGAAACCGGACGAACGTTTTCTATTATGGCAAAAAGCGCTTCCTCAAAAAGCCGAATTGGATGAAGTAATGGACCTGTATCATATAGCAAAACAATATGAACTAACCGGTGCACATATTATGAATGTGGTTCAATATGCCTGTATCCAGTCTTTGGCGCGGAGTGAAGAAAAAATTATGTATAAGGACCTTATTGAAGGTATTCGAAAGGAATATGCTAAAGAAGGAAAAATACTGTAAACCAATGCGTTAATTTAACACAATACATTTTTTCGCTTATATTTCTTCTTTGCTACCCACTGTTTATCAACCTGTTAAAAAAAGACACTTTTTGCAAAAAAATTATATTTAAAATACCTTGGCATATCTCGTTTATATCATTTTAATTTGGATAAGCAATTCACTTTCAACTAATAAAATCAATACTTTCTAAAAACCAGCAATTTTTTAGAGACTATTAACTTTTTAAACTACCGCTATGGAAAGACTTATTCGTATCATCAATTGCCTTAGAGGCAAAGAAATTCATTTTCTTAAAAGTTTTTACAAGGAAAGAAAAGAAAACAAAAGGCTGGAACTCCTTAATCTGATTCTGGAAGGGAAGGTTTGCCTGAATAGTGACGCTTGCGCTTCTGTTTGCCGGGAAAAACACAGCTCCACGCTTAGTCAGCTAAAAAAACGGCTGCGACAGGATCTCCTGGATATTTTTGTATTGTCTTCGTTTTCAGAAATCAAGGAAGAACCTGTTAAGGCAGAACTGGAGTGCTACAAATCACTTTTACTCGGAAAAATTTTAATCTATAAGGGGCTAACCGACGATGGACTGGAAGTATTGGAAAAAACCTCAGAACAAGCCGGAAAATTTGAACTTCATAATATTAAGCTTGCCTGCGATGATGTATTGCGGGCATTCAGGAGTCAAAAAACATTTGGCAACCAGTCCCATTTGTACAATGACCAGATCAGACAGTCCGTTCAAAGCATCAGAAATATTCTTTATGCCAAGGCAATAAACTACCCTTTTATTTCTTCAAAAACATTCTCCTACACCTCTTTGTCAGGAAATCCAAACTTACATGAGCTGGAAGAAAGGTCCAGGAAAAGCAACTCCCGCAAGGCTGTGCACTGGTACACCATGGCCATTATTCATTATTATATTCAAGAGGATGATTTATTGAAAGCCAGGCATGCCTCCTCCAATCTGGTTAAGAAGTTAAAAAATGAACCCGACCACACCTCTGGATATGAGGTAACTGAGTTTTACTTACAATTTTCCAGAATCCTTATCTTTCTTCAGGAAACAGAGGACGCCATCTGGACTGCAGAAAAGGCTTTAGAAAACCAGGACGAAAACCGATCTGAAACCCTTCCCGGTCTGGAAATGGTTTTCCTGGCCTATCTGAGAAGCAATAATTTATGCAAAGCAGAAAAAATAATTGATACGGCCGCTAAAATCAGAAACGATCACATGGTTAAGTTGAAAGATGTTTGGTATTTATACAAAGCCTCTTTGCTCTTCTCTCAAAAAAAATATAGAGAATCTGCCAAATGGCTTGTCTCTAATGAAAATATGCTTAATGATAAATCTTCACTCAAACTCTCCTCGAAACTTTTTGAACTGATCAATATCCTTGAAATGGAGGATTACGAGTGGTTTGAATATAAACTGGAAGCTTACCGTAAAAGGCTCCAGAGATTCGGTGCAAAAAGGATTGAAAGAATTAACCTGTTCTTCCGCCTGTTGATTGCCCTGTGTAAAAACAATTACGACTACAACTTAACAGCCATTAAAGAACAAATCATTTTAAAAAGATTTCAAAGCAGCGACAAAGCTATTTCCTGGGACCCTTTAGGGCATGAAGTTATTAATCTGGCGGAATGGTTTATAAGTAAAACAAAAAGTCAGAGAGAATTTAAAAGCGTTATGATAAAAGTATAAAGAATTGTTTAGGATGCTCTTTAAGATGCTTCTATTTATTTAATTTTTAATGAGTTAACCGAACAGCAAGCGAAAACCTTTTGAAATCATCCCAAATTAGAACAACGTTCTTATTTTGAGACTCGTCTTTTTCTGATACACTTTTTACCGTGGTTGTTAAGCTTCAACTATCAAAAACAATCTTACCCAGCTAATTTATTTCCCGGAAATACTTTATTATCAGCAATTTTCCTACAAAAAAGAAAAAAAAGGGCGCTCAGCCCCTTCTTCCAGCAAATACATTGCTTTTACATCATTACAATTTACAAAATTCCTGATCAAACAATCTAAATCTTACACTTCTTTTAATACAGAAAATACCGCTGGAAGAAAAGCTATAAAAAATGGTATTCTTTTTCCTTATTAGACTAAAAACAAAGTGAAGTATTGAAAATCAATAACTTATAAAATACTTCAAAAAAGTTTAAAGTTATGAAAAGAGCCAGACTTGAATTAAAACCGAAACAAAGCCAAAAGATCAAATACATTTATGCCGCAAGCGCCGCATTTATTCTTTTTGTATTTGTAGTTGCTTTTTTATACATGAATACCGGCGTAAGCTACAAAGCCAAAGCCGTGGCTGATACTCAATTTTCAAGTGCTGAATTGTCTTATTCCAGAATTACAGATGGAACACGATTAACAAAAAATACCGATCATAGTGAAGAAGAGGTGTTTACCGACAAATCTATAGGATTTTCATTTAATTATAATGGAGCACCCTACACAACAGTATCTATTGCAACCAATGGGTTTATTGCTATGGGTGGTTCAGTTGCATCATCTTCTTCTCCAATAAGCGGAGGTTCTACGGACCAAGTAATATCAGCTTTTGGGGCAAACCTACAAGGGCAATCAGGATCGAGTCTAAGATATAAAACTACTGGTTCAGCGCCAAATAGAATTTTTGTGGTTCAATGGGAAAACTACAGAAGAAAGAATGGTTCAGACGATAGTTTTAATTTTCAAATAAAGCTTCACGAAACAAGCAATATGATTCAAATTGTTTATGGCGATTTTGAGATAGGAAGAAACACAGACTTATCTGTTCAGGTAGGGTTAAGAGGAGCATCAAGCAATAGCTATTCTAATAGAACTAATGTGAGTGGATCAACAACAAATTCATGGTCCGAAACTGTGGCTGGAACCAATAAAAACTCTATAAATCGGATTTATAGTTTAGGTTTTAGTTTTTTCGGATATTGGGTTTCACTAGGAGATGAAAGACCCTCAAATGGTTTAACCTATACATTTTCTCCTCAAAGCCTTGGCAATACCTGGCTAGGATACACCGACAATTGGAATACTGCTTCAAATTGGTCATCTGGCGTTCCAGGTTCGTCTACCGATGCAATCATTCCTGCCTCTCCAATAGGTGGAAATTTTCCAATTATTAATAGTGGTACACCCGAAGTAAAAAATCTTTCGATAAATGTAGGTGCAATCTTAACAATTTCAGGTGGTGAAAAATTAACCGTAAAAGGAAACTTTTTAAATGAAGGTAGCTCTTCCACCGGAGCTGGAGAAGTTGAAGTAGATAACAATATTCTTCAATGGGTAAAAGGTAAGGTTGGAAATTTCATTGTAAATAAGACTGGAAACGTAACTTTAGATAATGACATTGAAATAACAGGAGCATTAAAATTAAATAAGGGCTCTTTAATTCTAAACGGAAAGAAACTTACCATTAATGGAAGTGTAGAATCAAGCAATGGTACTATCTCCGGAAGCAGTTCTTCTGACATGATTATTACTGGAACCGGTGATTTAGGAACACTTAAGTTTGCAGCAGGAGCCCGTGAATTAAGAAACCTAACAATTAACAGATCTAGCGCAGGTACGGTTACCTTAGGTTCAGACCTGACTGTATCCAATCAGCTTACCTTAACCAACGGAACAATAGTGACGGGTACCAACAATCTTATAGTTACCAATACTTCCACCTCCGCCATTTCAGGTCATAATGAAAACAGTTACATTGTTGGTAATTTAAGAAGGTATATAAATCCAACCGGATCCTATGATCTGCCAGTAGGTTCGTCTGATAAAGGCTATCAGTTCGCCAATATCAATTTTAATTCTTCTACTGGCATTAGTTATATAGATGCAACATTTACTACAGGAGAAACAACTTTACCAAATATAATGATAGGCTATAATCATGTTTCAGACATGCTTGACAATGGGTATTGGACAATTTCTCCGGACGTGGAAGGCGCTGCAAATTACGATCTTACAATAGTATCAAGGGGGCATTCCAATGGAGAAGAAGAAACAGGACAACATACATTAATCAAAAGACATGATGCTTCAAGTCCCTGGGAGGCGTTAGGTGAACACAACAACGATTGGAACTCAGGAGAAGGTACAGCATTAATCACTTTAATCAGAAAAGGCTTAACCTCATTCTCCGATGTTGGGGGAGGTATTTCAGCAAATGGCTCACTTCCTGTAGAGTTTGTAAATTTTGAAGGAAAATTTGAAGACAAAGCCGTAAAACTGAATTGGACCACTGCTTCAGAAACAAACAACGATCATTTCGAAGTAGAAAGATCAACCGATGGAATAGAATTTACTTCTATTGGAAATGTCGCAGGAAGTGGCAATTCTGATTCCCGAAAGGACTATGAATTCACCGATAGTAAGATACACAACAATAAATATTACTATAGAATAAAACAGGTGGACTTCAATGGTAAATTTGCTTTCTCAAACATCATCTCTGTAGAAGCACAAGGTTTGGTTGTAAAAACAGAAGAAGCGCTTTCCGTAGAAATCTATCCTAACCCAACTACTTTCGACAACATTAATTTAAAAATAACTTCTGCTGATAAAGTGAGCGATCTTAGTGTATTGTTATTTAGTACGGACGGACAATTGGTACATAAAGAGGAATTCAAAATGAGTGATTTAAATGAGGCCGTAAGATTAAACTTGACTTCGCCCCTACAGCCTAAAATGTATCTAATAAGAGTTCAGCAACAAAATAACTCGACTATCAAACAAGTCATCATAACAGATTAACCATTGCGTACTAGGTTATAAAAAGGATTATCTGACCTTTTATAACCTTACATTTATCAACATAATTCTTGTTTTTATTATAACGACCTAATAAATAAAATTACATACTAACATCCTTTTACTTTATGTAGTCTATATTTTATTTGGGTATTATTCAATGGAAACTTTTATAAATCTTGGAAAAGTGTACTTTTGTAAAATTATAAATAACCGGCGTTTAAACTAAAAATCTACCTTTAATGAAAAAGTTACACACGATCATATTACTCGATGACGATGAAGTAACCAATACCATAAATGAGTCTGTCATTTTAAGTCTGAATGTTTGTGAAAATCTACTTACTTTCCCTAATGCCATCCAGGGACTAAGTTATTTTAACAGAATACAAAGTATTGACGATATTCCTGAACTCGTACTGGTAGATTTAAAAATGCCCATCATTGATGGATTTGAATTTAAAAAGGCTTTTGAACATTCATTTTCCATATTAAAAAATAAAGTTAAAATGATCGTAGTTACCTCTTCCGACAGATTGGAAGATCGGGAAATTGCAGTTCAACTTGGGTTTGATGATTATTATGTTAAGCCTCTCACCCATCAAAAATTCCAGGATCTAATAATTAAGCATTTTCCTGATGCTTTAACCAAATCTGCTTAAGACGATTTAGGCGATTTTATTTTTAAACTTTGTGGAAGATTGTGAAGAAAGCCAGGGGGGGCAAGATCAATACTGCTTAATAAGCTTCTGCCAACCCATTTCGCCTTGAATTTTAGTAATTAAAGTATACACGCCAGCAGCGACCAGTTTATCTAAAGGAAGATCAATGTTATTCACACCGGCCATTATACTGTATGATTCATAAAATATCTCCAGGCCTTCTCTATTCAAAATGATTATGTTTATTATACCGGATTCAGGGGAAGTAATCTTTAATTGAGAAGAGGTAACAATCGGATTAGGGGCGACTTCTACTTCAACTTTCAATTCAACTGGTGGCTCCACAGAGATCACTTTGCTATAAGTGAGGGCCCCATCGGTATTTACATGTTTCAGCCTATAATAATATGTATCCGTGATAACCTCAGGATAGTGATTAAATGTATATCCTTTCGCTATCTCAGGATTTTCGTCATTAACGTCTACCCTGCCTATTTTTCCAAAGCCGGTTTCAGGATTTTCTGTGACTTCTATCTCAAAATAAGAAGTACTTATTTCAGAAACCGAACTCCAGCTCAGGACAATACTTTCTTGTGACGGCTTGGCCTTGAAAGACTGCCATTCTATAGGCATAGGGTCGGGATTTCCATATACTGTGAGTGTTTTTGTTTCCGCCCCATCAGCGGAATGATTAATCATTGCAGTATGAGGTTCTTCATCTGAAGGTGCGAATCTGATCATAAGCTGTTTTTCAAAAAATCCTTCCACTAGCTCGTCAGGGGTGAATGCAAGTGTTGTATAAAAGTCACTGCCGTTATCACTGATAGTGAATGATCCTGAAGTGTCGGCTACTGTTACAGTAATTATTTGTCCGGTAGTAAAATCACTTCCTCTTACAATATACATTTGGTCAAAACTTTGACCAGGTAAGGCATCAAATTTTGTAACTCCGGTGTCATCGATAGTAATGATAGGCACAGACATCGTTGATACTGGATAGCTCAGCAAACCCGTGTTATAAAAAATACAGAAGAATATCAAAGATGCAAGATATTTCCCCCAATCAGCTTTTATTAATTTCCTTATAACTTTTATTGCTTCCATAATAATTTACCTCACCTTTTAATGGCTTCAATAGTAGATCCGTAAAATGCTTAACCCTATCGATTTCCCTGAAAAAGGTTAACCAATAGGGTTAATTTGAATTCAAAATTTATTATCGAATCATCAGCTTCTGGAACGACACCTTATCAGACATCTTAACCCGAAGGATATATAAGTTATCTTTAAACTCATGATTTATCTTCGAAGTAATTTCCTGGTTTGCCTCTATATTGCCGGAATAAATCTGCTTCACTGTTCTTCCTGAAAGGTCAATGATATCAATAGTTATCTTATCCGCTTTCTTTGAAATAACTTTTACCTGTGACTGGTCATTAACCGGATTTGGAAAAATTACTACTTCTGCATCCATTGTTTCAATTCCTGCATCTGCCGAATCAGATCCAATCCTCGCATTTGAGCCACCCTTTCCCGGTTTGGAATCTTTATCTTTTCCTTTACCATTGCCATTCTTAGCATTTATAGCTGCAACCTCTACATCACTAGTAATTGAACAACCCAAAGCATCGGTAACAGTGAGTAAATAGGTAGTGCTTTCTGTAGGACAGACATCAATGCTTTGTGTAGTTTCCCCATTACTCCATTCATACATATAAGGAAATCTACCACCTGTTACAGTTCCGGTTAAAACAGCACACCTTTTTTTATCACTATTGCTTTCCGTAAAGACTTCAACATCCTCGCCTGCATCAGCCAAAAGCGGTTGATTAACTGTAATTTTATGAGAAGCAGTATTGCTGCATCCCTCAGTATTCGTATAGCTATAATTTATTGTATAAGTACCAGCACCTGTTGTCTCCGGATAAAAAAAGCCATTTTCAACTCCTGTTCCATAAAAACTTCCACCTTCAGGGCTTCCCGAAAGCGCCAAAGCATTGAAATCGCACAGTACTGATGGTAAATTAAGTGTTATGACAGGCAATGGATTTTCTTCCAGCGCCACATTTTGTTCTATACGGCAACCTATAACATCCTCAATAACTGATAAATAATTACCTGGTGCTAAATTTTCGAAAGTAGCCAGACTTTGAAAGGTAACCCCATTATCAATAGAATATTTGTAAGGACCATACCCTCCCTCTGAATTAAGAGTAATCTTGCCGTTATTACTGCCGGCACACGGTTTGATTGCACTGTAATTTGCTGCAAATCCCATGCAATCCGCTACGGTTATATCAACACTATACCTAGAGTATAGCACTGGGGAATAATTATCCGCTGCTACAAACTGTACTCTGTAAGTGCCAAGAGTTCCCACGGGAGGAGTCCATGTAAAAGTACCTTTGGCTATGCTGCCCTGAGTATGTTGAGAGAAGCTTGCACCAGCTTCAAAAGGCGCTCCATAAGCTGTCAGCGTTACACTTTGATCTTCTGTGTCTGTTGCCTCTACTTCAAATGACAAAGGCTGCCCTGCTCTGATTAGTTTAGATTGTACCGGAGTAAATACTGACGCTAGGTTATCTATAGGAGGAGTAACTGTAATAATAATTATCCTATCAATATATACTCCTGTAAATACACCGTTAATCTTTTCACTCAACCTCATGATCACCTCCCATTGTCCGGCTATAGGATTTTCCCAAAGTATTCTTCCATCCTTTTGAAGCTGAAAACCACTCTCAATCATTTCATTATATACATCATCGGTTTTTCCGCTTGGTAGTTGGAGAGAAAACTCCTGCTCATGTCCCTCAGGATCTTTATAATCCATTTTGTAGTTTAATGGCTGTCCCTCACTAAAATTAAAAATAGGAAAGTCATAAAATTGAGGTGAAGAGTTAGGAGTTGTGGGATCAACATTTATTTTCACAAAAATACTAATCGTGTTATGGTCAAAGTTTGAACCATCCCCCATACAACAAACATCATAATTAATTTGTTTTAGACCAGGGGTAGACCAAGTGACTGTAAATTTTTGTATATGCTCCACAGTTTCTCCATCCGAAAGCAATGTTTTTGATACTGTTTTTGAGAAACCATATGAAGCTCCTATTCCAAAGCGAGGATAAAGACTGCTTACTGCATCTTTGTCCCAATATCCATTAACAAAAAAATCATATTTTCCACCTCCTAAATCTGTATATGTAAAATATCCACCTTTAAAATGATGACCGGCAACAGCCACAGTGCTCATTAGAAAAAAGAGCAGCAAACTGAAAGCGATACTATAAATTAAAGAATTATTTTTAGCAGTCTTTGGAGAGGTGGCAACATTAGCTTTTTCTGAAATCGCATAAATTACAGAAAAAACGTTTCGTAAAATTTGCCTCATGATTATAAATATTTAGGTTCGAGAAAACTCTTAAGTTCATTTTTATAATATAGCGGCTGAATTCTAACCACAAGGATAGTTGATTAGAAATGGCAAAAAAAGCAGTTTTAATTACTTCTGGTACATGTGTAATCATGCAATTGACAAACGGCCAAAAAATTTCGTTACCTCTTTATGCTTTTCAGATAACATTTTTAAATCCAGAATTTTACAGATAGGAATGTAGAGGAAGCAAGAGGGTTGTCCTTAATTTTTAAATTGTAGAGACAAGACCTGTATTGTCTCTACAGCAGGTCTTATCTACAAAATTTCAAATTGCGGGTTCCAGACAATTTCCCATAAATGGCCGTCAGGATCCTGAAAATAACCAGCATAGCCTCCCCAAAATGCATCTGCGGCGGACTTAGTAATAGTTGCACCTGCTTTTTTTGCTTCCTCCATTACAACATCAACCTCTTCTTTACTGTTAACATTATGTCCAATAGTAAACTCTGTGGCGGAAATACTATGCTGTGGGATTTTAGTATCAAAAGAAATACTTTTCCTGGGCCAAAGTGCGAGCTTCAATCCGTTTTGTAAATCAAAGAATGCTACCGCCCCGTATTCAAATTCTTTTCCAATTATCCCTTCTGTATAAAGCCCCAATCCATCTCTATAAAACTGAACGGATCTATCCAAATCCGCTACACCTAATGTTAAAACTGTAATTCTTGGTTTCATTTTTTTGTCTAAATTGATTTAAGGAGGTGGAGAGACTGTACATCGGGTCTCTACCTTTTTTTATTCAGAAATTTCAATATTTCAATACAAAAAACACAACAGAGGGTAACAATTAAGATAATACCTATTGCATTCCATTCCAAAGAGGTAGTCTTAAAGATTTCCTGGAGAAACGGGACATAAACAATCAATAATTGCAGAATAACCGTCAGGATTATAGTTCCCCAAAGGGCAGGATTAGAAAATATTCCAGTGGAAAACATAGAATGATAAACCGAACGTACGGAAAGCGCATTACCTAATTGTACAAAACACAATACTGTAAACACCATTGTTTGTTGAGTTTTCACATCATATCCCTGCTGAATAGCCCAAAATTGTGTGAGGATTGATGCCACTGCCATTAAGGTTCCCGTCAGGAGTATTCTGTAAAACAATCCTCCTGCAAACAAATTTTCTTTCGGCGGACGCGGGGGACGATTCATAATATCTTTCTCTGCCGGTTCGGCTACAAGTGCAAGACCTGGCAAACCATCGGTGACCAGATTAATCCAAAGTATATGGATAGGAAGCAATGGAATGGCCAAACCGAGAATGGGTGCAAAGAAAATAGTGAGGATCTCGGCCAGATTACACGAAAGCACATATAAAATAAATTTTCTAATGTTCTCATAAATCCTTCTCCCTTCCTTTACTGCCTTTACTATAGTGGCAAAATTATCATCAAGCAGAATCATATCTGCGGCTTCCTTGGATACGTCTGTACCTGTAATTCCCATTGCCACGCCTATGTCTGCCTGTTTCAAAGAGGGAGCATCATTTACCCCGTCACCTGTCATGGCAACAAATTCTCCATTGTGTTGTAATGATTTTACAATGTTTAATTTTTGTCCCGGAGAAACTCTGGCAAAAACAGAAGTGTTTTTTATTTCCTTGTCAAACTCTTCCTCTGAAAGCTTTTCGAGCTCTGCTCCCGTTTTTGTTTCCCCGGATCCGTCCTCCACAATTTGCAAACGTTCTGCAATGGCATAAGCAGTGAGTTTCTGATCACCTGTTATCATTACCGATTTGATTCCGGCAGTTTTACATTCCCGGATGGCATCAATCACTTCCTCCCTCGGTGGGTCTATCATTGCCGTAATTCCTAAATAATCCAAATCAACTTCTAATTTTTCATTTATTTCAGCAGGCTTCTGATCAAAAACTTTGTAAGCAAAAAACAGAACACGTAAGCCTTCTGCCGCCCATTTTTTGTTTGTTTCCAGCAATCCTTGAATCTTATCCTTGTACTTTGGAGACAATACTTCTGTCACCTTTGCGGGTGCACCTTTAACAAACAAATACCATTTGCCCTGATGCTCATGTAAAGTGCTCATTCGCATCCTGACAGAATCAAAAGGTTGTTTTGAAGAAAGGGGAAATTCACCATCTGACTTTTCTTTAGAATTGCCTTCACCCAAAGCATAATTTACTAATGCGGTTTCAGTAGAATCTCCCAACAGCCCTTCATTTTCAGAAAAACGGACTTCATTATTCAAAATCATGGCATGTCTTAGTAATTGGTCCTGGTCAGGAGCAGCCTCAACCTTTTCTACAGTCATTACATTCTGGGTGAGGGTACCTGTTTTGTCGCTACAGATGTAGGTCACAGAACCTAAGGTTTCTACGGCTGGCAATTTTCGCATCAATGCTTTCTGATTCACCATTCTTTTGGCTCCTTGAGCCAGCGCTATGGTAATTACTGCCGGAAGAGCCTCGGGCAAAGCTGCTACCGCTAATGAAAGCGCTGTAAGAAACATCAGGTAAGATGACTCACCTCGCAACAGTCCAAAAGCAAAGACCACAATACAAATGATGATCACTATAACCGCAAGCTGTTTACTAAATACGCTAAGCCGCTTTTGAAGTGGGGTCTGTTGAGATCCTACCTCCAGTAAGGAGGCAATCTTACCAATTTCAGTATTCATTCCAGTGGCTGTTACCACAGCTTTAGCAGAGCCATTGCTCACTGTAGTTCCTTTAAAAACCATGTTAAGCTGATCCCCCGCGAGAAGATTTTCCTCTTCTATCTCATCGGTAATTTTTTCTATGGAATGGCTTTCACCGGTCAATGCAGCTTCTTCCGTTTTTAAAGAATTGGCTTCAATTAACCTGGCATCCGCTGGTACAATATCGCCTGCTTCCAGTAAGATTATATCGCCTGGCACAAGCTCACTGGCTTCCACCTTCACAGGGTTATTGTCGCGAATTGCCATAGCATTTTGCGCAGTCATTTTTTGCAACATTCTTACAGATTCTTCCGCATTATACTCCTGGTAAAAACCAACCATGGCATTTCCGATAATGATGGCAAGAATTACATAAGCATCCGTATGCTCCCCTACGACAAATGAAATAATCACTGCAATAATCAGAATAAAGATCATTACATCTTTAAACTGTGAAAGAAATATAGACAATTTGCTCTTTCTTTTGGCCTCCTTTAAAGTATTCTTTCCAAATTCCTTTTGCAGAGATTCTACCTCCTCTTTTTTCAAACCAGCAGCAGACGTTTTAAGCCTGTCTATAACTTCTTCTTTAGGGAGTTGATGGAATTCTGCCATTGTTTTGGAGGATATATTAATTACAAAAAAATGTTACTTGAAGCTTGACCAATAGTACGACAGGAACTTTTACATAGTTGTTGAGATCCTTCTATTGAGCAGAGCCAGTTAAATATTTTCAATAAATTAATCACGGATTGAACTTATATTGATGTATTTGCATTTATCAATATGTCAGAGGATTTTTCTATGGAATTAAAACAAATCGAAAAAATTTCAAAGGCATTAGGTGATGTCAACAGACTTAAGATTCTGCATTATATGCACAATCATAAAGGACAGATGGAATGCATGGAAATAGGGAATATTCTGAATTTAGCCCAGCCTTCTATTAGCCACCATATCAAAAAACTTATTGAATCCGGTTTAATCGAACCTCATAAAGAAGGACGCTATTATTCTTATAAAATCAATACAACATTGTGGGAAGAGTTTCAGGAGGCTATTAAATCGTTTACTAAAGCCTAAAATTTTATACTATTCATCGAAACATTTAAATAAGTAGATACAAAAGTAATTATATGGAATTATCAATTGTAGATTTAGCAACAGTTATACCAGGCGAAACAAGGCATGAGGCGTTGTTGCATAGCATTGAAGTTGCTCAATTTATTGAAAAACTAGGCTTTAAAAGGATTTGGGTAGCAGAACATCATGGTGCAGGTTCCATAGCTGGCCGGGTTCCTGAAGTATTGATTGCCGCCATTGCTGCAAATACTTCTACAATAAGGGTAGGTTCTGGATCGGTACTGCTTAATCATTATAGTTCATTTAAAGTGGCAGAGGTCTTTTGCACACTCAATGAACTCTATCCTGGCCGAATAGATCTAGGAGCTGGAAGGGCAACGACCGGTCCGGTTACAGATTACGCTTTGCAACAGGACAGAAGTAAGCAGTTCAGAAGCGATTCGAATGAACAAATTATTGAACTGGTCTCCTGGCTCGACAACAGTTTCCCGGAAGATCATCCTTTTTCTCAATCCTCTATAAAAACCATTGACAGTTTGCCTGAATTACATTTGCTGGGCTCCAGCGGATGGAGTGCTTCTGCGGCTGCTCAGCTTGGAATAAGGTATGTATTTGCAGGTTTTATCAATCAAAATGGTGCAAAGGACATCATTAATTCCTACCTGAGAAATTTTAAACCATCCGGACTAGCGACAGGAATCACTCATCCGAAAGTAACACTGGCCGTTCATGTAGTGTGTGCAGATACGGAAGAAGAAGCACGAAAACAGATTGCCCCTGTAACCCTTATGTATCAATATCTTTCCAGAGGAATCCTGGATGTTATGCTTCCTACACCAGATGATGCCGTCCGACAATTGGGAGGTCTACCAAAGCTTGAAAGATATTCACCCGGTTCGGGCATTTCACCGAAGTTTATTGCCGGCACTGCCGATCAGGTACATGAGCAGTTAATACAACTAAGGAGGGACCTGTCTGCTTATGAAATTATCATACAGGATATGTTTACAGATCATCATGCCAGGTTGCATTCTTATGAGTTATTGGCCACAATGATCAGGTAGTCCTAGATTTTTATTCTCTTAAATTTTTAATTAAAAAAACATACTATGAAAGTAAATATTTGGTCGGACATAAGATGTCCATTTTGCTATACCGGAAAACACAAATTTGAAGCCGCTTTAGAGAAGTTTCCACATAAAGATAAGGTTGAGGTTGTCTGGCACAGCTTTGAGCTTGACCCAAACTTAAAAACAAGAACGGACATAAGTATTAATGATTACCTGGCAGAGATAAAAGGCGTGTCCACCGATCATGCAGAGCAGATGAACAATCACGTGACACAGGTCGCCAGTGAAATTGGTTTGGATTTCAATATAGAAAAATCCATTGTAGCCAATTCTTTTAACGCACACAGAATTATTCAATTGGCAAAAGCCAAAGGACTGGGATCCGAAGCGGAAGAGCAGATGTTCAAAGCCCATTTCACCGATGGTAAAAATATTGACGACAAAGAAACTCTTGTACAAATAGCCATTTCCATAGGACTAAATGAAAAAGAGGCTAAAGAAGTACTTGCGTCCAATGCTTATGCTGAAGAGGTAAAAAAGGATGAACATAAAGCGCATTCCATAGGGGTAAGAGGTGTCCCGTTCTTTGTTTTTAACGACAAATATGCCGTTTCGGGAGCCCAGGCGCCAGACACGTTTTTACAAGCTTTGGAAAAGTCGTGGGAGGAATTTGAAAAAGAGAACAAAAGCAATCCGATCATATTAAATGAGGGAGATTCATGCTCCATCGATGGGAATTGCTGATTCTAATGGAAAGTTGGAAGTTGGAAGTC